>NZ_CFHRBF010000022.1:0-165421 GCF_984380535.1 Thalassoroseus sp. | reverse complement strand
AAAATGTGGAACAAAACACCAAACACAACTTGAAACGCAAGACAGTCGCTACTCAAACTAACCCAGCCTACCCAAGTAGCGAAAAACTAGGTCACGATTGGCGAACGTTTCTGGGCGAGTTCTTGCATGAATTGTTCGGTGCGATTGACTAGGGTTTCGGTGTCAGGGGCTAGTCCTTCGAGGAGTAGGGCGTTGGCGTAGAGTTGTTTTGCGCAGTCACGGATGAAGTTGTCGTGGTCGGCGTTGGATGACAAACCACTAAGGCGTTCGATCAGCGGGCTATGCGGATTGACTTCGAAGATGCGTTTGCCCATCGTGAAGTCGCGGTTGGCCATCTGCATGACCTTCTGCATTTGCGTGCTCATCGAACCGGCGGGGTTGACCAAACACACTGGCGAATTCGTGAGCCGTTTGGATTGCTTGACTTCTTGCACTTGATCGCCGAGGGCATCGCGGAAAAGTGTCAGCACTTTTTCGAAGCCGGAGGGAACTTCTTCGTCCTTCTTGTCTTCCGTTTTCTCTTCGTTCTCCGCTTTCTCGTCTTCGGGCAGATCGACGTCGGCGGCATCGATGCTCGTCAGCGGATGCTCTTTGTAGGTCGCGAGGTGCGACAGGGCCAACTCGTCCATCGGGTCGGTGAGGTACAGCACTTCGATGTTCTTCTTGTGGAAGACTTCCAAATTCGGATTCTTCTGCAAACTAGCGAGGTCTGGGCCACCGAGGAAATAGATTTTCTTCTGATCGTCGTTCGCTCGTTCGAGGTATTCGTCCAAGCTGGTGGTTTCGTCCATAGTCGTGTGTGACGAACGGAATCGCAGCAGCCCGCCGATTTTCTCGCGGTTTTCGAAATCAATCCCCACACCTTCCCGCAGAATCGGGCCGAACTCGTTATAGAACGTGCGGTAGTCGTCCGCGTTTTCACTGGCCAATGTGCTAAGGTGATCGAGGACTTTCTTCACCAGAACTTTGCGGATGCGACGGAAGATGGTGTTGTCTTGCAGCGATTCCCGCGAGACGTTCAACGGCAAATCGGTGGAATCGACCAAGCCGTAGAGGAACCGCATGTACTCCGGCAGCAAATCGCGGTTGTTGTCTTCGACGAGAATCCGCTTCGCACATAGGTGCAATCCGTGTTCGTTCCGACCGAAGCCGAGCTTCTCGAAGCTGTTTCGCGGGCAATACAAAATCGCATTGAATTGGATCGGCGAATCAGCCGAGAGGTGCAAATGCCACAGCGGGGTTTCTTCGGTGTGATGTGAGAGGTGCTGATAGAATTTCGTGTAGTCGTCGTCGGTGAGGTTCGATTTCGGCTCGACCCAAATCGGGCGTTGGTCGTTGAGGGTTTCGTCCCCGAGTTTGATTGCGTGGGGCACGAATGTGGAGTACTTGCGGACGATGTATTTCAGTCGGGCGTTTTTGGTGAAGTCGGTGTACTCGTCGCCTTCTTTGAGGTGCAGCCGAATTTGTGTGCCCCGATCAAGACCGTCCACCGGTTCAATCGTGAAGCTGCCGGAACCGTCGGATTCCCAGCGGTAGCCCTGTTCGTCTTTGTAACTCCGCGTGAGGACTTCCACCTCGTTGGACAACATAAACGCGGAATAGAACCCAACGCCGAATTGGCCAATCAAGTGGGAATCTGCTTGTTTTCCAGAGGCGGCAAGCTGCTGGAAGAATTCAAGCGTGCCGCTATGAGCGATCGTGCCGAGGTTCTCGATTAGCTCCTCTTTAGTCATCCCGATGCCGTTGTCGCGGATGGTCAAAATCCGTTTTTCTTCGTCGGGTTCCAGGCGAATCGCGAGTTCCTCGTCACTTCGTTGCGAGTCGTCCGTGAGCATGACGTGTCGCATTTTGTCGAGTGCGTCGGAGGCATTCGAGATCAACTCGCGGAGTGTAATTTCACGGTTCTGATACAACGATTCCGAGAGCAAACTGAGAAGACGATTGATCTCGGCTTGGAAGGCATATTGTTGTTTTTCTACGGTTTCCGACATCTTGAACATTCCTCAAATTGCTATGACGATGGATTCTGATCGCACGAATTGACGTGACGACTCCGTGAATATTTGCGACTTGGTGACCGATAAATAGCCACCACTAAATAGCCACCACGGAAGCACGGGAAAACACGGAGGTCTTAAAAAAGCAACATTTTTCGCTGGTCAAAGCCGTGTTGCGAGCTTTTTTCTCTAATTTAGCGAGTGAATCCTATCTGACAACCGGCAAAATTCACGGGTGATCCATGACGGACCAGACCAGGGAACACCGCGGGAATCGGGATTTGTTTACTCGTCCGACTCAAACAAGATCTGGTGCCATTTGGCGAGTTCGTCGGCGGAGATTTTGATGACTTTGCGGTCATATGTCAGGAGGCCATTGATTTCGCCTTCGACGTCGGTCGTCTGAGTGTAGACAGCTCCGGCGATTCCCGATTGACGAAGATCGTTCAGCATCTTCAATGAATGGTTGTAGCGTTCTTTATATTCATCAATCGTCTTTGGCAGTCCGCCGTAACCCCAATTGCGACGGTCGGCATCCCAGATGTGTTCCGGGACGGGGAAACCGTGTCCGCCGAATTCGCCGACGACTTTGATGTAATCATCGAATCGGCCACCTTGACCCAGGTTAAACGGGAACGCCGGGTGTGGGTAAGAGTGCTCATCGACGATGTCCCCCGCTGGCCAGAAGTTACCGCCACTGGCGACGTTCACCAATCGACTCGGATCACGACTGGCGGTCCATTGCCCAACTTCGACGGTCTTGTGCTGTCCCCAGGCTTCGTTGAACGGCACCCACACCACGATCGAGGGATGATTTTCGAGGGCATCGATCATCCATTCCAGTTCGGCCATGAATTGATGATGTTGTTTGGCGGGCCATGCGGAATCGGTGGGGTCCGGTTGTAATCGGGTCCATTTGGGCCAATTCTTTCCTCCACTGACTTGGTCTTGCCAGACCATCATGCCGAGCCGGTCGCAATGGTAGTAGTAGCGTCGCGGTTCGACTTTGATGTGCTTGCGGATCATGTTGAAACCCGCCTGCTTGAGCCATTCGATATCGAACAGCATGGCTTCGTCCGACGGCGGTGTGAGCAACCCATCCGGCCACCAACCTTGATCGAGTGGTCCCCAGTGGAAAATGACGTCGCCATTGAGTGTGAATCGCAAGTTGCCGTCGGCGTCGAGCGTTTTTCCCACCGTGCGAATGCCCGCGTAGGAGCGAACTTTGTCGATCACTTCGCCACGTGCAGTCAGCAAGGACAGTTCCAAATCGTAGAGATGCGGTGAGGTAGGTGACCACAGTTTCGGATCAGAAATCGCAATGAGGAAGGTTTTCGCGCTGCTGCCTTTGGAATCAAACTTCAGGTTCGTGCCATCGACGATCCGCAGTCGAAGTTGCGTGTCGGCCCGGTTACCTTCAATCTCGGCGGCGACTTCGATCGAACCATTTTTGGCGTCCGTTTGGATTTTGATATCGCCAATGTAAGTTTTTGGAACTTCCTCCAACCACACGGTTTGCCAAATCCCGGATACTTGCGTGTACCAGATTCCGTGGGCATTAAGAACTTGCTTGCCCCGGAGTTGCCATTCCTCGGTGTCGTCCTCGACTCTTACGACAAGCTCGTTTTCGCCGTCCTTCACAGCTTCCGAGATATCGAAGGAAAACGGGGTGTTGCCGCCGATGTGCTTACCGACGCTTTGGCCATTCACGAAAACTTCGCAACGGTAGTCGACCGCTTCGAAATTGAGCAATTGGCGTTTCGTCTGGGATTTTTTACATGGAAACTGCCGGCGATACCACAGTGCTTCAGAGGCATCGAGCAATCGCTGCACGCCACCGAGTTTGGATTCTAAGCAGAACGGGACGAGGATTTTTCCGGCCCACTCGCTTGGCATTTCGTTCTGTTCAGCCGTGGTGATTGCATAGTCCCAGTGGCCGTTGAGGTTGGTCCAGTTCTCCCGTTGCATTTGCGGGCGGGGGTATTCGGTCCAAGCGTTTTCAGGCGTGAGTTCCTCGCCCCATTTCGTGATGAGTTCGGATTCAAATGGTTTCGTGCTGCGTTTGGGTTGCGGAAGTTCTGGAACATTCTCGGCATCGACCAGATGCACATCGATGAACTGTCCGCCGCCGGTTTGCCGACAGTGAACCGCCATCACGTTTTTGCCCTCGCGAAGCACATTACGCTGATCTTTCGTCAACGGCACAACTTTGTATTCAGTGATGTACCCGTCAAACGACTCGATATGCTCGCCGTTAATGAAGATCTGCGCGTTTTCGTCGTGATGAATCAGCAACGCAGGTTTGGCGGGAATTTCTTTGAGTTCGAACGTCTTTCGGAGCCAAATGTTATTCGTCGACCAGACGGTCCCGATTCGTGCGGCGGGTGTGCCAACGGTCCCAAACCCCCCGGTCCCGTCTTTCCAAGCGGAATCGTTGAACGCAACGGCCCGCCAACTGTCGACCGGTCGGCGAACGGTGTATTTCCAGTCATCGACAATTTCCTGAGCCTCCGCCGTCAACGAGACGAACAGGACGCTGAGCAAGGAAAAGACGCTGATTCGGCGCATGGTCGTGGTCCTTGGGGTGTGGTTAAAGCCGGCGAACCGCCCATTTGAGGGTTCTAATCGTGGGGGTCCTCTCAGTTACCCTCAGTGAAGCATTTGCATCCGCGGAATACAACCTTCAACTCCTCTCCTGTCGAATGGTCGCAGCTCGGTGTATAATCTCCATCACGACAGTTCTTGGACACATACGCCCAGGTTGATGGGTGTCGAACTTTCTGCAACTCTTTGGAAACTACAGCGGAATCATGGCGGAAACAGTCGATATTGATGGGGTCAGCCTCCATTTGGCCGGGCCGGATGCGTCTGAAGGAGAGTGGATTGGCCAGCGGGAAGTGCTCAAGCAAGTGCTCGCATGCTGGTTGGTTCTCGATGAGAAGGATTTGCCGCTCTCTCCAAGATTGGTCGGCACACCGGGAATTGGGAAGACGACATTGGCGATTGCTGCCGCCCGGACTCGGCAACAGTCGTTGTACATCTACCAATGCACAGCCGATACGCGTCCCGAGGATTTGCTGGTCACGCCGGTCTTAGGCGAGCAGGGGACGATTAAGTATCACGCGTCGCCATTGGTCTCTGCGATGATCAAAGGCGGAATTTGCCTTCTCGACGAAGGCAACCGCATGAACGAAAAGAGTTGGGCAAGTCTGGCTCCTCTGCTCGATCATCGACGGTATGTCGAAAGCATCATCGCGGGCGTCACGATCTCTGCTCATCCGGACTTCCGCTGTGCCGTCACGATGAACGAAGACGAAAGCACCTACGAAATCCCCGATTACATCCTGAGTCGTCTACAACCGACGCTGACATTGGGACATCCCAACCGCGTCGATGAACTGGCGATTCTGCAATATCACCTGCCGTTCGCCGAAGAAGATATGCTCAATCTGACGGTGGAGTTCTTGCAGGAATCGCACGACTTGAAGCTTGACTTCTCGACTCGCGACGGCATCAACGTGCTGCGATACGCCATGAAACGCATCGCCGCCGACCCCGATCACCCGCTGAGCAAAGACGAAGCCTGGCGCGAGGCGTTGAAAACATGTCTCGGCGAAGATGCATTGGACTTGAATTCCCTGGCCGACAAAAAGAACCAGACTCTCGGTGGCAACGTGGTGCCAATGGGCCTGGGCGATTTCTTCTTCTCCCCCGACAACCCCCTCCACCCCGATTACGAAGACGATGAAGACGACGAGGATGACGACGAGTACTAACGATGTCTGCTAAGAACTTGGAAGAACTGAAACCTGCGATTGAAATGGCATGTCAGCCTCAGAATGCTCACCGCATTTTGGCCGGACGTCAGCAAGTTTTGGCATTTCCGAAGACTTGGGTTATTGAGAATATTGAAGAAGTCGCCACCGAAGTTCTCGACCTCAATGACTATTGGGAATATCGGCGGCTCTTGGAATTGGTGGAAACGTTATCGTCTGACGTTCTAAGACGACTCGTTGCAATCGGTCTGATTTCGGACGATTCCGACGTCCGAGAAGCGGCGGAAGATTATCAAGCGAGCAGGACAGGTTCGTAATTATGGCGACGATCGTTTTCGAGAATGGAGAACCAAGAACGGAACCGGTGATGTTGCGTTCCGATGTCGTCATTCCTCCAGGCATCGAAACGCTGGCCGACTTCCGAGCCTGGGCATTGTCGGACAATTTCCCGCAGAGGGGGCGTATCGACTACATTCAAGGTTGCATCGAGGTCGACATGTCTCCTGAAGATTTCTTCATGCACGGCACACCGAAGACTGAGATCATCGCGGTTCTGGCATATCGGAATCGACAACTCAAACTTGGCTATTTACTTTCCGATCAGACACGCATCTCAAATGCTTCAGCTGATTTGTCCGCAGAGCCGGACGTGATTTTTTTTTCGAAAGAAACCCTACAATTAGGCCGAGCGAGATTGGTACCGAAGGTCACGGAGGAGGATGATCGGTACGTGGAAGTCGAGGGTATGGCAGATCTCGTCGTCGAGATCGTCAGCGACAGTTCGGAAAACAAAGATCGACGTCGTTTGCCACGAGAGTATTTTACTGCCGGGGTTCGAGAATTCTGGTTGATCGATGTGCGTCGGCCGGACATCCAGTTTCAAATTCACAGTCGCGGCGACAAAAACTTTGAACCGATGGCAGTCGATGCGGACGGCTTCCAAACTTCCGCAGTGATGGGATGCCGATTCCGTTTCGAACGCACTCGTGACGAAAGCAACTATCCCCAATACACACTGATCGAATCTCCCTAGGTGCCCCCCGTAATGTCATCGGATTTTTTGAAGTTTAGTGATAAGATCACCGTGTTGCCGATCATTCATGGCAGCGGGGATTTTGCGATTGAAGTGCGGCGGGTGATGTTGTCGCAATCGTTTGATTGCCTCGCCGTTCCGTTGCCGCCATCGTTCCAAGCGGATGTCGAACGGGCGATTGCGTTTCTGCCCGGAATTACGGCTGTCATTCAACCAGAACCGGGGACGTTCCAATCCACCGATTGGACGCCGGACAGCGAAGACGATGACGACGACAGCGACGAATCCGGTGCATGCAGTTATGTACCGATCGATCCCTGTCAGGGGGTGATTGCGGCACTGCGAATCGCCTTGCAGGAACGGATGCACCGCGCGTTTATCGACTTGGAAACCGCTGAGTTCCGCCCAATCGAAGCCAGTCTGCCAGACCCATACGCCGTCAAACGGACTGCCGCCGACAAGTTCGCTGCCGCGTTGCTGCCAGCCATTCCACCACTCCCGCCCGGCCAACCGATCGATCGCGTTCGCATGATGGCCCAGCGACTTCGCGAACTCGAAGCCGAGTATTCGTCAATTCTTTTCGTCTGCTCGATCATGGATTGGCCATGGATCAAAGACGCCTACTTCGAGCAAGCGAAACCGTCGCAGGATGACGCAGCCGTCGAAGAAACGCAGATTCTCACTTGTGATCCGCAAACGCTCACGTTTCTGCTTGGCGAATTACCTTATGTCACCGGGTTGTACGAACGTGCCCGATTCGAGTTGGAGAACGACGAAAACCTGTCAATTGACGGCGTCAAAGAGATGGTGCTAGCTGGTCGGGATCGGTATCAAACGGAACTCGGGTCGCGAGCGCGAAAGATCTCTCCCAAGCTGCTGAGCACCTATTTTCAGTATGTGCGGAACTTGGCATTGGTCGAACGCCGAATGACACCGGATTTGTACACGCTGATCGTGGCGGCTCAACAAATCGGGGGCGATCAGTTCGCGATTCATCTGATGGAGACCGCCTACGATTACCCCTACGTCGACTTGATGCCCTTCCCGACGTTCAAGATGGGCACGGGGCAGTCACAGCTCCCGAGCGGTGATCTGGTCGACATGAAGAATCGGTTGCCCGGACAGGCGCGGCATTGGCGGAGTTGCCAACTCAATCCACTCCCGCCGAAACCGCAGCAGCAGCAATGGAAGATGGGTTGGAACCCGTTTGGCCAATGCAGTTGGCCTTCCGAAGATGTGGCGATCGAAAAGTTTCGCACGCATGTGAAAGACACGGCACTGGCGATCATGGGCAACGACCTTGCCCGGACGGAAAAATTTTCGGCCAGTATGAAAGACGGTCTCGATATCCGGGAAACGCTCCGGAATTGGCACACCGGCGATCTGTACGTCAGAGTACAGCCGCCTGCAAAAGGGAGTTTGGACTGCGTGATTATGCTGTTCGATTCCCCCGCCGATCCGCGGGATTATCCCTGGCGAATCACGTGGCATGCGGAACATCACGATGAATCGACATTGGCGTTGTTCGCGTCGAACTTTCACGAGGAAATGGTCGGCCCTGGCATCGCCCTTTCAACTTACGGTGGAGCGATGTTCCTGTTTCCGCCCCGACCCATCGAAGACGTTTGGCAGGATCGTCGGTTTAACTTCGCCGATACCCTCGAAGAAAGAATCATCGCCGCCGGCTGCTACCACTCCAACTACAAGCATGTCGCGGTATTAAGTCACCAAGCCCCGGGAGCCGGTTGGCGACGACTCGCGAAACAGTACGGCCGCAAACTCGTGCATATTCCGCTGGGGCGGTTCAGTCAGGAAATGATTCAACAGCTCCGCATGTTCCACGTTCTCAACGGCAAACACGTCCGCAGTTACGCTGCCCACTTCATCCGGAAAGCCTAAGTGTTGGTATGTTCCAGATGCAAAGCAAGGCATGCACGAGAGAGTGTGCATGCCTTGTTGTTGAGATCACTCGTCGTACTTCAGCAGGAATTTCGGGTTGATCGCCTTGAAACTCAGGCGAGCACCGATGTCCTCATCGAATTCTTCGCGAGCGGGTCGCAAGACGATTCCTTCTCGCTGAATTCTCGGATTCAACACGCTCTTCCCTTCCGCCATCGACACCAACTCGTCCACGGAATGATCGAGAACCATCGACCCCAATTGCGGCACGGAATCCAACTCGATTACATCCAGAATCGCCAGCATGTCGTCACGATCCACAAGCTGGTAGGTATCTACGTTCAGCACGTTGAAAACCCGGAGTGAGACCGCCGACAGTTCATACTTGTTCTTCTGAATTCCGGGACCGATGACCTCCGCTTGGATGGCCACATCGTGCCCGCACCGTTGCCGCGTTGCTTGCAGCTTCTCTTGCAAGTTGAGCTGCCGAGCAACCCGTGCCAAGACGTTGGACTCGTCGGTCTCGTCCATCCATAAGTTCCGACTGCAAATGCCGAAATCTCCCGCTCGCACGAATGCCGTGAAGGAAGTCCCGTCGAGTTTTTCGGTGACGTAGAACGTCTTTCCTCGATGCCGTTCCAAAACCGACTCCAATAACTGCACCCGCGTCTCATCGGTCTTGGGGAGGAATCCTGGAAAACCACCTTTTACCTTCCCACCCATTCCGATCGGAACCGGCGGTTCCCACTTGCGGATGCCAAGTGCTTCAGTCACGTCGTCACCAACTTCAGCGGTGGTGTCTGCTGGCAAAATCGAAAGCGGAAAGCAAATCCCCTGTGAAATTTGCTTTCGCAGTCGGATTGTTTTGATCCGAAAACCGGCAGGCAAGACGACCTTTCCGTCAGCATTGGTTTGGGCCGGCTTAAAACAGCTGGAACGTAGAAATTCGAACTCCGGACGCTCCGGCAACAGGGAATCGATCTCACAGTACACAAGCCGATCACCCGGTTGATACTCCCCTTTTTTCACGACCACCCACCAACCAAGAACGCGGATCTTTTCGATTGCGTCTGCGTTCTCGATCGGCTCGACCAAATTGACGGTTTGAACGCTTGCTAGTTTTCTCATGACATCTCCAATCTGAGTTCACGGAGCGGACACCAGAAAGGAGACAAGGGTTCAACCAAACCGATCTTAGAGTACACTGTTTTTACAGTACACTAAACGGTCACTTTCAAAGGGGATGCGATACGACCGCCTGCTAGATTTTTGATTGAGGATTAGATATGACGGTTTGATTCATTTTTTCTCGCTGAATGGAATTCAGGAATGGAGTTCTGGTCGAAGCTATTCGATACGTCGGATTTTCCCCGGCGGTGGGGGTGCGGCAATTGGTCGGACTTCCACGGCTGGTTGCATATTGTTTCCGATATCGGAATCTGGGCCGCCTATTTTGCGATTCCACTCGTTTTGTTGTACTTCATCTCTGAGCGGAAGGATTTACCGTTCCGTCGAGTGTTCATCCTGTTCGGCGCATTTATTCTGTGCTGTGGGACGACTCACCTGATGGAGGCCATTATCTTTTGGTACCCACTCTACCGAGTCGCCGCTCTTGTCAAACTTGTTACGGCGGTGGTGTCTTGGGTCACGATTTTTGCGTTGTTCCGTATCATTCCTCGGGTACTGGAAATGCGATCTCCTGAGGAGTTGCAGCGAGAAATCGATGCTCGCATCGAAGCGGAGAAGGCTCTTCAGAACATCAATGCCGAGCTGGAAGATCGAGTCGCCAAACGCACCGCGGAACTGAAATCTGCCAATGAATTGCTCAGTCACGAACGCGAATGGTTCCAGACCACTCTGACCAGCATGGGCGATGGCGTTGTCACCTGTGACACGGATGGAAACGTCACGCTTCTCAATTCGACCGCCGAACGTCTCACGGGGTGGAGCAATGAGGAAGCGGTCGGGAAACCTTTGACGAGCGTTTTCCAAGTGATCAAGGAGTCAACGCGAGAAGCCGTCGAGAATCCGGCCATTCAGGCATTGGATTCCGGGGAAATCGTGTTACTGGCAAAACACACGGTATTGGTCAACAAGAATGGCCAAGAAGTTCCGATCGATGATAGCGCTGCTCCGATTCTGAATACCGCCGGTCAGAGCACCGGGGCCGTCCTGATTTTCCGCGATATCAGCGAACGGCGGAAAATGGAGCAAGCCCAAACCGATCAAACCGTTCTGCTGCAAACAGTCACCGATAATGCAACCACTGCCATCCTGATGACTGACGAAGATGGCTACTGCAATTTCATGAATCCAGCTTCCCACGAGTTGTTGGGGTTCACCCTCGAAGATTTGGAAGGTCGATCGCTGCATCAGGTCATCCATCACAGCAATCCCGATGGTTCCCAATTGCCAGCCGAAGATTGTCCGATTGTTCGCACATTGAAAACCGGTAGCGAGATTCACGAGTTCGAGACACATTTTGTCCGCAGCGATGGCGAATTCTTTCCCGCAAGTTGCAATGCCCAACCCATCATGCGAAGCGGAACGGCATCGGGAATCGTGTTGGAAATCACGGACCTCACCGAGCGAAAAAAGGCGCAGGAAGATTTGCTCGACAGCGAAGCGCGATTCTCGCAACTGGCCGATAACATTTCACAGTTGGCGTGGATGACCGACAAAGACGGTTGGATTTTCTGGTACAACCGCAGGTGGTACGAGTACACCGGAACTGCTTTCGAGGAAATGCAGGGTTGGGGGTGGAAGGCGGTGCATCACCCTGATCATGTCGAACGTGTCGAGCAGAAATTTCGCGAACACATCGAAGCGGGACAGCCTTGGGAAGACACGTTCCCATTACGCGGAGCCGATGGCGAATACCGTTGGTTTCTGTCGCGAGCCATGCCCATTCGCGACGAGAACGGCGAAATCGTCCGTTGGTTCGGGACGAATACCGATATCGAAGATGCCAATCGTCTTCAGGACGAATTGCGGAAAACCGCAGCGAGGTTGTCCGAAGCGGATCGTCGTAAAGACGAGTTTCTCGCGACTCTGGCACATGAGCTGCGAAATCCGCTTGCACCGATTCGGACGGGTTTGGAAGTTCTGCGACTCGCTCCGGACAATGAGGAACTTCGAACAAGCGTACGCGAGACATTGGAACGCCAAACGCAGCAACTCATTACACTTGTCGACGACCTTCTGGATGTCTCACGAATTACCCGCGGCAAGCTTCATCTGCGGAAATCGAAAGTCGTGTTGCAAGAAATCGTGGCGAGCGCCATCGAGGCGGCTCGACCGATCGTCGATCAATCCCGGCACGAACTCGTCGTCTATCTTCCTTCAGAACCGGTGGAACTCGAAGCAGACCCCAATCGGTTGGCACAAGTTTTTTCAAACTTGGTGAATAATGCCGCCAAGTACACACCAGCCGAAGGCCGGATTGTCTTTACAGCGCAACGAAAAGACGACACGGTCGTCGTGACGGTTCAGGATAACGGCATCGGGATTCCGCCTGAGATGCAGGAGAGAATCTTTATGATGTTCGCTCAGATCGAGCGTTCAGACAACCAGATCGAATCCGGTTTGGGCATCGGCTTGACGATTGTCCGGTCGCTCATCGAACTTCATGGCGGCGGTATCGAAGTTCATAGCAGCGGGCACAATCAAGGGAGTGAGTTTCGTGTCACGTTGCCGGTTCTGACGAATGGCGAACCGAAAACCAAGAATTCAACCGATATTTCCGCCGACGCGGCATCGCATGAAAAGTTGAACGTGTTATTAGTGGATGACAACCAGGCCGCTGCGGAAATGCTACGAATGGTTGTCGGCATGCTTGGACATCACGTGAATCTGGCATTCGATGGTAAGCAAGCCATCGAAGCCGCGGAAAAGTTCCGACCGGATATCATTCTGATGGATATCGGAATGCCGGTGATGAACGGTAACGAAGCGGCTCGGCACATTCGTCAGCAATCGTGGGGGAAAGATATGACATTGATTGCTTTGACCGGGTGGGGACAGGAAGAAGACCGTCGTCGCACTCGTGAGGCCGGGTTCGACAAACATCTCGTCAAACCCGCCGACCCCACCGAACTTCAGAACATTTTCAAACAGCACAACCAAAACGGACCGGGCGAATCACGGTAGTTATTTTCGCGATTGGTGAACTGCGTTTGCGGCAGTCGTGCCAATTTGCCCTGCGAGACGGTTAACTGATCCTTTGCCATCGGGATGAACACGGTTGCTCAGGAAGATCACGTAGAGGTCCAAACCGGGATCGATCCAGATGGCCGTCCCGGTGAAACCGCCGTGCCCGAAGGCTTGGTCGGTCATGGTTTCGCCGCGATTGGACGAGTACGGTGAATTCTTGTCCCATCCCAAGCCACGAGTTCCGCGACTGACTTTGTAACTGTTCGTCATTAACTCGAACGTCTTAGGTTTCAGCACTGGTTTGCCGTCGTTCAAAAATGCCGTCGCGTACTTTGCAAGGTCTTCGGCCGTCGAGAACAACCCCGCATGACCGGCAACACCGCCGAGCTGGAATGCACGCGGGTCATGGACTTCACCTTGCATCCATTTTCCCCCGCGTTGCTGGGTGATGGCTGCACGTTCTCGAAGTGGTTTTTCGGGCAGGTACCCCGTTTCCGTCATGCCCAATGGTTCGAAGATGTGTTGCTGCGTGTATTCCTTCAGCGACTGCCCGGAAACGGTTTCCACGATCCGTCCCAGTACCAGAAAACCAACATCGGAGTACATAAATTTTGTCTTCGGCTCAGCCGACAACTTCAATGCGTTGATCCGGCGAAACGCTTCTTCGGGGCCATCTTCGTAATCTCGCAAGTGATTATCCGGAATCAATCCGCCCTGGTGTACGAGGAGATCTCGCACGGTGATCGTGTCTTTGCCGTTGGCTTGGAACTCCGGAAGATAGTCGGTCACCGGTGCATCTAACGCGACCTTTCCTTGCTCGACCAATTGCATGATACTCGTTGCGGTTGCAATAGGCTTGGTGAGCGACGCCAAATCGAAGACGGTGTCGGTTGTCATCGGCTGACGTTCCGGTTGAACTTGTCGATCACCGTATGCCTTCAGAAACGCAATGCCCTTACTGCTTCCAATCAGAACCACACAACCCGGCATCCGGCGTTCCGCAAGACCACTCGCAACCGCGGAATCAATCTCCGCTTGGTGTTCGTCGGTTAGACCGATCGAGCCCGGCTCCACGCGAGGCAATTCGTCCGCGTTGATCTTGGTCGCTAGAAGTGTGCACCAACATAAGCCAATAAGAATTGGCATCCGATTTCTAACTGTCATACTGAAGTCTCGTAGAACGTTTCAATCTAAATCCGCGTGCATCATGTCAGACCACGGATCGAAAATGAAGCATCTTGTAAGCAGTATCGTGCTTGCCATATCGCTGATCGCAGCGTACTTCATGAGCTACTTCGCACTGACAGAGTCATCGTTTTCCACAATCTCACTCATCGGTGGCAAGTCGATGCTGATTCGTGAATACCGCTATCACTGGATGACAACGTTCTACACACCCGTCGCGAACGTCGAAGAAGCGATCATTGGTCGTTCGGTACTACTTCAGTCGAACCCATGAAGTTGGCGACTCTTAAACACTTGGAGCCGTGAGGATCGCGCTAGCAAAGAACGCCACGAGCGAAAGTATGGCTGCAATCACTAAACCCGCGGGAGCGGTTCGGAATTCCTCGGTGTAGGGGATAGAGTCAGCAGGCGGTTCGACGGTGGGAACGTCAGTGAGGATCGGTTTTCCGTCGTCTGCATGACGGTATTCCAACCGGGTTTTCCACAGAAGCGTTGTCCACAGCACGATTGCGATGAACGCCGTCAGAACACCGACCCAGTTCAGGGGAGACGCCTCGCTCAAAACTTCTTCGGCGTTAGCATCGGCTTGTTGGGTCATTGCCAAGACCATCAGCACCGGCAAGCTGTTGTTGAGGAAGTGGATCAACATCGGCACCCAGAAACTTCGTGTCGCCAAGTAAGCAACATGCATGACCACGCCGATTGTCAAAACACCGGCCGACTGCGCCGGTTCCATGTGCACCACCGCAAACAGTATGGACGTGATTGCAATGCCGCCGACCAAGCCAAACCGTGCCAACATGCCTCGCCCAATGATGCCGCGAAAAATAATCTCTTCACCGATCGCCGGTGCAATGGCTAACGTGAATAGCAGCACGCCGAACGAACCAGATTCAGCGATGCGTTCAAAGATTTCGATGATCGGGACTTCGGACTGGTCGTTGTTGGCTGTGGCCGGATAAACAATTTTGGCGACCTCTTGCGCGACGAAGCCATCAAATAACGCGAGAGGCAACATCAACGCCAGAATCATTCCGAGATGTCGTGCGGTGGGCAATCGCAGCGGCATTTGGCTCGGCAATTTTCGACGGTACGTCAGCATTGCCGCAACGATTGCAAAAACGACGAATGTCGCCTGTGTTGTCGCAAGGATGCCCACAAATTTGTCGCCGCTAAGTTCGGACAATTCCAGCGACTTGCTTTGAAGGACTGCATCCATCAGTTCCGGGGCGAAAATGACAGCTCCGATCGCTGCACCGACCAACTGCACAACTCCAATCACGATCATCCACAGAATCGCGACGAACAGATTCGGCCCCGGCAGCTTCCATGACGAAGACAGGAGAGACTCGACCGAAGTGTCCAACAAGTCGGCCTCGGTGAGGACGATCGGCTCGGATTCCCTTGGCGGAACCAGTGCTTCCTCGGGTGGCGAATCCGACGAGTCTGGGGTCAACGATTCGGTCATGAAGCTCTCGCGTTGCGCGATGGGGGTGAATGAAATCCGACAAACGTTTGGACGAACTCGTCTCGCCGGTTAAACTATTGTAAAACCTGACGAAGCGTACGAGTATCGTGTGACTTAGCAATGGTATGGGGTTGGTCGCTGTTTTGCTGTCAAAACTCTAGTCCTGGAACATCGCCTGGTCAATCGCCTTTCCTTGCGTGTCGGTGCGGCATGACCTGGAATTTGACGGTTTGGGGAAGAATGGATGGATGACGATCGTAGTTCCAATCCACCTGAAGAATCGTCGCAATCGCGTCGGGTGCTGTATTGTGCCGGCTGTAACGAGCGTTTTCGGAATCTGACGAAATCGGCCGTCTGTCCTCGTTGCGGAGCCGCTGCCCGCACAGCGCCGGATATGGCGTTCGCAGAAACGATGGTGATCAGCGACCTTTCCTCCTCTTTCAACCAGAACACCGACGGACACGGTTGCCCAACCACGCCGGAAGGGGGGAATCAACAGGCCAAGAAGGTTCCGCAAAGTGAAGAATGTCATGAACTGGACGAATTGATCGGGCAATCGCTTCACGTTTACGACGTCCAATCGCTCTTGGGCAGTGGCGGGATGGGGCGTGTGTATTTGGCCAAACATCGCGATCTGCACCGCCAGTGCGCCTTGAAGATTCTTTGTCCAGAAGCGGCGGAAGAAGACGTGGATTTCACCCAGCGATTCATGCTGGAGGGCCGAGCCGCTGCGGCATTGATTCATCCCAACATCGTCACGGTCCATGCGATCGGTTCGATGAACGGATTGAATTTCTTGGAAATGGAGTTCATCGCCGGTCAGTCATTGCAGAAGATTGTCGATGACCAAGGACGACTGCCCCCGCTGCGTGCAACCGTGTTGATGGCACATATCGCCGAGGGGTTGGCGGCAGCACATCGGGAAGGGATCGTTCATCGGGATTTGAAACCCGACAATGTTCTGTTGACCGATCGAGGTATCCCCAAACTCGCGGATTTCGGGTTGGCCAAGCGGATTCTATCGGACGACGGTATCCCCGCGGAACAACTCGCCGGCACACCGTACTTCATGGCACCGGAACTTTTTCACGGTAGCCCGGCGTCGGTCGTGACGGACGTCTATGCACTCGGGGTAACTTACTTTCTGCTGCTCACGGGGCGGTTGCCGTTCGTGGCGGGGTCATTGAATGAATTGATGCATTTGGTCGATCATGAACCCGTCCCGGCGATCCGCAAAGACCATCCCGATATCGCGATGGAGATGGTGGAATGTTTGTCGCTGCTGCTGGAGAAATCACCCACGAACCGCCCCCGCGACGCCATGGAAGCCGCGTTGTTGTTCCAAGCCGTTTGTGGGCAGATTCGCGACATTGAAACGCTCTTGCACAACGCGTTCCTCAATCGACACGACGTCACGTGGAAACGCGATGGCATGGTCTATGAGGTGTGTATCGAACTGCCCGATAGTCGTCGGCAAACGGTCCATATCGAAAATAGTCGGCATAAAGCGTCACAGCGGTTATTGCTCATTTACAGCATGTGCTGTCGCGCGGATGCGGCGTACTATGAAAGTGCTCTGCGGCTCAATGCCGAGATGGCTCACGGTGGCGTCGCCATTCGTGAGGTTGATGGTGAAGCGATGTTTTGCGTGGTCGATACTTATCCACGGGGCACTGTGGAACCGGAAGATATCCGTCGAAGTGTGCTTGAAGTCGCCCGCCGCGCCGATGCCGTCGAACAACTCCTAACCGGTAACGATGTTTACTAGCTTCTACCAGTAACTTTTCAAGAGACCGGTTCTTCGAGTTCGGGCAATCCGACCCGTGGGCAATCTTTGAGCAGCGGACATTCCAAGCACTTCGCTTTTCGCGCTGTGCATATTTGCCGACCGTGATGAATCGCACGGTGCGAGTACATGATCCAATCTTTCTTTGGCAAGACTTCCATCAGATCCCGCTCGATGATCTCAGGGTTCTGACTCACCGTCAGACCAAAACGATTGCTGAGGCGTTTGACGTGGGTGTCGACGACCACTCCCGTCGGCAGATCGAACGCAGTTCCCAGTACCACGTTGGCAGTCTTTCGGCCGACGCCGGGAAGTGATGTCATTTCTTCGAGTGTTCGCGGTAATTCGCTGTCGAACTCACTCACGAGTCGTTTCGCCATTCCCAACAGATTCTGCGCTTTGTTCCGGAAAAAACCGAGTGATTTGATGATCGCTTCGATCTCCGATTGTGTGGCTTCGGCCATCGATTCCGCTGTGGGATACTCTCGGAACAAATTCGGCGTAACCATGTTGACGCGTTCGTCCGTGCACTGTGCCGAGAGAATCGTCGCGACCAACAGTTGAAACGGCGTTTCATGGTGCAAGGCGCACTCTGCTTCCGGGTACGTCTTCTTTAGCCCGCGGTACAGTCGCTTTGCGCGGGCTTGGCGATCGTCCAGGCTATCGATGGCAACAGCCGTTTTTGTCTTTTTCGAGCGACTGCGACTCGATTTCGCCGGTGTTTTCTTCTTCGCCATTCCAATGTTCGATCAGCAAGAGACCAGAGGGCGGTTTGTGAGTTCGCGTATAGCGAATCTCTCGTTCGCGGAGGCATTCCGCCTCGTCATTGTGGACGACTTGCCTAGGATTTCAATAATCGGAGCGGAGACCATTACCCCGGAAAAGATTTTTCCCATCGGATCGCTGTTTCCGCAGGCACTCATATGACATCAAATGCAACCGAAGTACTTCGACAGGGAGTTCGATTGTTCAATGACGAGGAATTTTTCGAATGTCATGACGTGCTGGAAGAACTATGGACGGAGACGATCGGGCCTGAACGAAATTTCTATCAGGGCTTAATCCAGGCCGCGGTGGCGTTATTTCATTTCACGGAAGGGAATTGGGGAGGAGCACGACGCCTGTCGCATTCGTCGGTGCGTTACTTGAATCCCTACCGAGCAGAGTTCCTGGGGTTGGATGTCGATCGGTTCTTGACTGATTTCGAGTCCTGCTTCGCGGAACTGAACGCCGCCGGCACGGAATGGCCATCCGATCTCCAGTGCCGATCGGAATTGATTCCTAAACTTCATTGGCTAAACCTTGTCAATTGAACCATCGGACCAGTAATGAGTTTACCTTTTGACATCACACCGAATCTGGACGGATTCAGTGGACAAGCACCGATTTTTCCTTTGCCGGGAGCAGTCCTATTTCCGCACCTGTTACTTCCGCTGCAGATGTTCGAACCACGTTATCGAAAAATGACCGAGGACGCGTTGGCAGGGGAACGACTGCTGACAATCGCAATGCTGAAACCCGGGTTTGAATCGCAGTACGAATCGAAACACGCCCCGATGTTTCCACATGTGTGTCTTGGGCGGATCATCAACGATGAACGTCTTCCTGACGGCCGCTATTTCTTGGTACTGCGTGGCCTATCACGCGCCATTGTCGAGGAGGAGATCGAAACCGACGAACCCTACCGGGTCGGAAAACTCAAACTGTTAACAGACGTGATTCCAACCGATAACCAGTTCAGTCCATCACACTGTCGTGCGGAGATTGCCAAGGTCTTGCAACGGGTGCCGGCATCGCGGATTGCCTCTGAAGTGCGTGACGAAATCCTCAACCCCGAACTTCCGCTCGGCACCGTTTGCGACTTGGTCGCCTACGTACTCAAACTTCCCTCGCCAACCATGCGAGAAGTCTCGCAAACTCTCAACGTGCAAACTCGCTACGAAATCGTGCTCAAGCACCTTTGGAACGCCACTCGCGAGTTTCCACCTCGGTTCAGTATCAATTAATGATGCTGATCGAAGTTGTTCAATCAGCCACGACCCGAAGTTGTTTCGTAGGTCGCGAATACTTGGCGATCGCATTCTCTAAGAACTGATTGACCTGGGCAGGATGCGTCAAAGTCAGCAAGTGTCCGGCTTTCGGGATGACGACATCTGGCGTGGTTAACCGCGACTCCAATACGAGGTCGGCATCGCCATGAATCTGTTCGATCGGGAAGCGAAACGCATTCGCTTTGGGCTTCCACCGCAGCGTCGCGATACTGGCCCAACGCAGGAATCGTCCTTGTTCACTGGCCATGTGAACCAGCGGGCTCTCCTGAATGGTCTTCTTCCGAAATGGGCGACTGACGGCTTCGCCGAATTGGATTCCCCAGCCCGCTAAGTTCTCGCAGGTTCCCGGAATCGTTGATGCCAACGGACCCAGCCAACGGTAACGCCAGGGAAGTTCCCGACGCGAGCGAATCGATGCGATCAGCACGCAAGCTCGCGTATCCAGATACCGAGCCACCTCCAACGCAACCATACCACCAAAGGAAGCGCCACCGACGATATAGGGACGCCCAGGATCAATCGTTTCCGCCAGTCGTCGTGCGTACTGGGGCAACGTTTCCTTGTATTTCGGCTCAATCCAATCCGGGACGATCAGGTCCGGAAACGCCAAACGCTGGGATTGAAACATCCGTTGACTTGCGCCCATGCCGGGGAACAAGATGAGCGCAGGAGTCTCCGATGGAACGCCCGTTCGAGCAATCCGTACACTTTTGCTTTGTCGATCAGGAACGTCGGTCGCACCGTCGTCCCATATTCTGAGACTGGCACCCGAGTGAACCACTCCGGCGCCATTCGCCTCTGGCTTTGCATCATTCTGCATGCAAGATGTCTTTCCCCGCCAGACATAATGCGAAATGTAAGTTCGGCCTCGCCATAACACTCCATCTACGCAAACTGTTCCACTCAGCGTAGACATCAACGTCATCACAGCAAGCAGCTACGTTCACCCAGTCACGGCATATTCCGAAAGACCCACTTTACGGAACGATACCGGTCATCGCTGAGACGCGGACGTGATCCCATAGAAATCTTATCGGAAAGTTCGAGGCACGTTGGCCGAACTTTCCTTGCATTCGCTCAATCAGCAAATGCAATTTCCGGGAATCTCAGTTGTGGGAAGTATAACACTTGGCGCGCCCAAGACGACGGCTATCGAAAAAATTCCGGAAGATCGAAAAGGAAACCGGGTTACGGCGTACGCTATCGGATCAAACCAGAACGCTGTTTCTGCACAATGTCTTGTCATATGAGCAGTGGAATTAGCCGACGGCTTCATTTGTTTCTGCTCGCCAAACCCGCCTCTGGAACGAGAAATGCATTCCAGAAGGGCTGTAGAGACATCCCACTACAACGAAAGACACCTCATTGAAACGGAATGGAATCTTGAGTTCTTTTCTGTTTCTGTGAGCTGGAACACGAATCTTGGCCGGTCGAATGGCCGATCTAAGAAATGTCCAAGTGACCGATTTCCCACGACATCGGGATTTGGTCGGAACACAATGCCCCGTTGGATTGCGAACAACATTTGGTTTGAAGCATCCGTCACGGACAGGAAGACCGGCAACCGGTCTAGAAAGTCAGTCTCATGAAAAAAATCGTCAAGTCCCGTTCGTTGTTGCTCGCCATGATCGGGTTTGCCGTTTTGAGCGGTCAGTCCTGTACCGGGGCCGTTCCATCTCACGTCTCAACTCCTAAGCCCATCGTCTGGCAAACGAATCTGAAAGCTGCACTTGCAGAGGCGGAACAGACCAAACGCCCGATGCTTCTGAAATTCACCGCGTCCTGGTGCGGATACTGCCACAAACTCAAGAAAGTCGCGTTCAGCGACCCTCGGATTATCCACCAAGTCGAAGCCAACTTCATCCCGGTGCTGGTTGATGCTGATAAGAACCCGAAGTTGATGGAAGCACTGGAAGTAGAAGGACTTCCGACAATGGTTCTGGTATCGCCTGATCTCGAAGTCATCACGAAAATCGTCGGATATCAAACTCCTGATCAACTCACCGCGAAATTTCAGAAAGTGGTCGCAGAACGTTCCGGCAAAATCCGGCTCACCGGCAACCCACCTAACCGAAACTGAACCGTTTTACGGTGTTTGGTATCCGTCCACGAGACGGAAAAGCCTATGTTTCTCCGCTTCCTGACGACAGAAACCGCTACAATCGAGAGTCAACAGCTTTCGCAACCTTGCTCGTCCCCAGATTAACTTGGGAGTTCGCGGGAATTATTCACACGAGGTGCGGGTGTCGTGGGATGCCAACGCCTGTCACGGTTGGGTAATTGGTCGAGGTTCGTCGAATTTTCTGATCGTGCGACTGTCACGACAATCAGCAAAAATCTGGCCGGAAACCCGGATTCGATCTGTTGCAAAGCGAACCAACCGAAGTTATTCTCGTCTTTCGTAAAGACACGGTGGCTGTAGCTCAGTTGGTTAGAGCGCCAGATTGTGGTTCTGGATGTCGGGGGTTCGAATCCCCTCAGCCACCCTTCTATGCCCGAAGTTCTTTCCGTTCGGGCACTTACGACAAAGTACGCCACAATGGAGCGTGTTTTGTTCAAGTCTTGTCGAAAAAATACGATTTTGTCGTCAACGTTTTCGACTCTTATTTCGTATTAATGTTATAGCAATCCACAACCGGGGGCGATCGGCTTCGACTGGTTCTCCGTAGGTTGAGGTGGCGTGTCGTGGTTGATCAGTTGGCCACGTAAAAAGCTGATCACAATTCATCTGCCGAAAAGCAGTATGCACTGGCTGCCTAGAAATAGGTAAGTCCTGACTGCGGAATCCCCGCCTGAGGAGTCCAAAAGTCAGTCGCAAAATCATGGCTGGCGATCGGTCAAGTTTCTACGCCGATCGCGAGACACCGTGGAAACTCGCTGCAAGTTGGCTTGGTTTGCTGAACCAACCGCAGTTAAATTAATCAGCAGACTACACACGTAGAGGCCGAAACCAAGGGCTCACAGGACGCGGGTTCAATTCCCGCCGCCTCCATGCTGTCACCGTCTGCCGGATGGTGACAGCCACTGCCTAACTCCTTGCATTGCGAGGGGTTAGGCTTTTCTTTTGCGCTGGCGGTGGTGCCGTCCGGTGCCGTTTGCTGCGACTCAGAGACGCCCGGAATGCAGCGCTGGTGCAGCGCCGGCAGGCCGGCCAGGGCACGTGCCTGGTCGCTCAGCCCAATATGCGTGTATTTCATCGTCATCTTGATATCGCTGTGACGGGCCAGCTTCTGGGCCTCCGGCAAGCTGGCACCGTTACGTAGCAGCTCGGTGATGTGGGTGTGACGGCCGGCGGCGTGGAAGTCGGCGATGCCGTCTTCATTTTCATAAGCGATGCCGACGCGCTCCAGGTCCTTCTTGACCATCAGCCAGGTGCGGCGTTTGGCCAGCTTGGGAAACAGGTAGCCGCTTTTGGGCAGCCACTGGCGCAGCTGCGGTACCAGGTCAAGGTGCAGCGGCAGGACGTCTTTTTTCTTGTGCTTGGAAGCCGAGGCCTCGACGGTTAGCGTCGGTGGATCGGATGCCAGATCGAAAGACCGAGCGGTCAGGCTGGCCAGCTCCTGCCGCCGCAGGCCGGTCATGTACGACAGGATATAGATGCGGGCACGCGTCTCGCCGTCGTAGCACTGGATCGATTCGGTCGACGTGCGGGCCGAGGCGACCAGGGCGGCGAATTCCTCTGCCGTGAGCGCCCGGCGTTTATGCCGCACGTCCAGCTCGTTATTCAGCCGCTCGATGCCGGCCAGCGGATTGGCCAGCAGGCGCCCGGTGGCGACGCACCAGTTGCAGAAGCTGTCGATCGCCTGCAGGTAATGGTTGTAGGTGCGATGGCCGATATCTTCGGCCTTGCGTAGCGACCGCAGAAACCGCTCGACCGGTTCGGCGGCGAAGTCGGCCAGCCGCTCGATGGCACAGCCCTCGACGATACGGCGGACCCGCGTCATGGTCAGCCGCACATGCTTGGGTGAATTGTCGCCCAGGCTTTCCTCAAACGCGGTGAGGTGGTCTTCGATCGGCGACAGCTTCTGCTCGGCGAATTTCTCCGCCTGCACGTCGACCAGTCCGGTGCGGCGAAGCCGGGCTTCATGCTCCAGCCGTGCCGCCAGCTGCTCGGTCAGGCCTTTATCGGTAAAGCCTTTGACCGTTCGGCGTTTGCCGTCGTGGTCGAGATACTGGATGGTGTAGGGCGTGCCCTTTTTCTTTGAGCGTTTGAATATGCTGGCCACGGTTATTCTCCAATCTGGAAGTCTTGATCGCGTTCGGCGTCGCGAACTTCGATCTTGTTTTCAACGAGCGTCTGCAGGTCTTTAACGGTGGTATTTTCGCCGACGTTTTCAAGCATCATTCGCAGCCGGTCGCCTGGGGCAACCCCCTGCCAGTTCACCCACTGGTCCATCGCCACGTACTTTCCGAGCTGCGTCATGTCATCCCAGCCCCACTGCTGTTCGATGACATTGGCGATGTTGCCGTCGCTCAGGCTGCTCTTCCATGTCTCGAACGAGGTTCGCTTGAGGCGGTCGATATCGCCAGTGGCCCTGGTTACGGCGTCGGGGGAACTTTGATCCTTTGACGCCTGGGCCGGCGGCAGCGTGAAGCCGGCCGGGACAGGTGTCCCGGCCTGCATCGCTTTAATCAGCTGTTGCACGTTTTTATTCATACCTGTTCTCCCTTGGGGCAGCCGGCGGCGATCCACTCCAGGATCGTATCTTGCGGCCAGCGGACGGAACCGCCGAGCCGGACGGGTGCCGGAATCTCACCGGCTGATTTGAGGCGCCAGAAGGTCCGCAGCGATACTTGCAGCATCGCGGCGACTTCCTTGGCGGTCAGTAACAGCTTGCGGGCCTTCCAGGGTTCGGGGCGTTGCTCGGCGGCCTCGGCCGGGGTGCCGCAACGCGGGCAGTCCATCTGCCGGTCCGGGGCGAACCATTTCGCCGTGCAGGCCGGGCAGGCAAAATACCATTGCATTTTTCGTCTCCGCGGGTGAAAGGAAAGCGGGGGCGGTTTTCCGCCCCCGCCGTAGGAATCAGGATTTCTTGTTCAGCCAGTCGTTCAGGGCCGAAAGTTTGTCATGGGCATTTTGCCTGCCCTCGGGGGTTTCGAGTGAGCGGCCCACCGCCACGGCACACAGCCCGATGGTTCCGGTCACGATCAAAAACATCATCATGGCTCACCTCTTGAGAATCCTCATCAGCAGGCTGATACCACTGGAGGCGTTCTTTCTCCCATTGGGAGTCGCCAAGGCTTTACCGGCCTGCAACACGGTATAGCCACCAAGAAGGAAGAACAGGAAAATCACTTTCTCAAACTCACTCACGGTTACTCTCCCGGTTCGAATTGAGGTTCAGGGGCTTTGTCTTCCCCGTGTTGTTGTTCGTAGACTTCGCGTTGCGTCGGGTTGCCCATCAGGCCCGGTTCTTCCACCGGCTGCACCGAGTCGGGGAAGGCAGGCAGGATCTGCGTTAGCTCTTTCTGCCCCTGCCTGGCAAAGGCCCACAGCTCGGCTTTGCCCTTTTCGATCATCTCACCTGACATAATTACCTCCGCTTAATCTTGGAGTGCCATTCAAACATTTCATCAGCCATGATTTCTGCATCGTAAAGGGCGCTGGCATCCTGCCTGCGAATGTCGTCATGCTGCATGATGAGCAACCAACTGCCCACACCGCTGAGCATGACGGTCAGCCCCGCCGAGGGACTTAGGTTTATGCCAACCGCACCGCCGACGATCAGAACCAATGGCTCGACCCATCGCTTCACATGACCTTCAGGGATACGGGTTATTCGCCCGATTAGAGTGCGTCCGTCATAATCGCCGTGTTCCAGCTCCATCTTGAACCAGCGTTTGCGGCCTTCCGCGTACTGGCAGAACCACATGACAAGGAAGAAGAAACCGAATATCTGCATATCCACAACACCGTCTTTCACGCCCGCCATGACGCAAAAGACAATGCATGCACACACCAGCCTTATCCAGTTGAGGTAGCGATGCCCGAAGCGGTCACGCAGGAAGACCTGCGTCGTCATGGCAAACCCGTTGCAGACGGCAAAGAACAGCACGTCTGCAACCATGTTGGCTTTTTGGAAATCAGATTTGTCGGAATGATTGGATTGCATAATTGTTCCCATCGAAAAGGCGACCCGTCTGGAAGATCACGCCATCAACCATCAGGTTGTTGGAAAGGCCACCTTTCCGCAGCGTGGTGAAAAAGTCCGGCTGAATCTTGTATTGCCACTGCTCCGAGATAGACGAAGTGGCATTAGGCTGTTCGTCGCTCCATCTGAGCGTGTGGGACACATGCGGCAGGGACAGGCTCTTGAGCCGTTCCTTACGTTTGCCGATGACGTCGGCCGCCCACTGGTTGGTGGTGACGTCGGCATTGGCGTGGAAGATTTTGGTCGACAGGTTGCCGAGTAACGCATCGGCCGCCTGCTTGCCCTGCGACTCACCGCCCAGCGCGGCGTAATACATGGGCAGGTTCTGGCACAGATAGACGGTGGCACATTTCGACGAGCGGGCGGTCGACTGAAACATCGCGTCATATGAGGTGACGAAATTGCTTGCTTCGTCCGCCCACAGGAACACCGGCCGGTCGGTCCGCCGACGCTCGGTGGCCCGCTGGAAGAGAAACTTCCACACCACCTGGGCATAGCTGCCTAGCTCGTTCCATTGCTTCACCGGCATGTCGATGACGATGACCGGCAGATAGGTGAGTTGATCTTGCATGTGTTTCCTCCAAAAGACCGTTGTTGTCACTGAGGGAAATACTATCTGCGGCGCATGACAGTCAGAATCCGCGTAACTGGTAACTTTGGCGGCAAACCGGAACGTAACTGGAACGATGGGGAGATCGATCACGCCGGACGGCGAAAGGGTGAAACAACTGCGGTTTGCCGCCGGCATGACGCAGGAAGACCTGGCCGCAAAAGCCGATGTTTCGGTCAAGACAATATCCAAGGTGGAAAACGGCCGCGCGGTTGATGCCAGCACGCTGCGCATTCTCGCGGCCAAGCTGGGCGTGGCACCGAAAGAACTGGTCAAAGGCAATGCCGATGTGCTGATCGACCGCGAGACGTTCCTTGATCGGTTGCAACAACGCATCAGCCACTGGGACGAAACCGACCTGCAGGCGGTAGCCCGCATTCTCAGCCTGGCCGGGCTGTTGTCGCTGCTGCTGGCGCTGGCCCCGATCTACGCCGTGCCGTGCTACCTCGCCTCAATCGCGTTCAGCGCGCTGGCAATTCTGGCCAACCGCCGCAAGCTTGCCCTGCCGCTGGCTACAATCAGCTTGTCGGCGATTGGATTGGCGTTATGGCCCAATGCGCTGGGCGTCTTCCCACCGGATTCACGCAAAGGCTGGTACCGCTTTGCCTTCGGCGATCGTAATCGCATCCCGCTGTTTGTGGACATTGAGCAGGCTGACGACTGGCCGCCCGGTGCCTGGCCGCCGCAGCTGGATATCACCATCAACGACACTAAGCCGACGCCGACGCATCGCGACCTTAACCTGACGCCGATTGCCAGCTACACGCTGGAAGAGGGCACGCAGTTTCCGCCGATCTACCTGCCGCCGGGGCTGTATTACGTGGCGTATGACGGCATGAACGTGCATAAGGCCGATCTGCGTTACTGGAAGTCGGGCTACGTGACCTTGCAGGTGTATGCCATCGATCATCCGGCGAGGTAGGCGCGGCAGTATTATTGCCGCCTATCGGTGATCTTGTTGCCTGGCTCATTCTCCTATGGTCGGTCTGCCAGCCCGCGGTCCTTTGTTGGCAAGCTGAAGCCCCCGCCGTGCCCGGCAAGCTGCCAAGCCGGTTTCCGCGTGCGCTGACCCTCCGGCTTTCGCTTGCCCGGTGCGCTGTCGCCACGGACTGAAGGTGCTTCGGTTCGGGCAGCGCATCCCCGACGATGAGCGTGACGACCAGATTAACGACAAGCTGCTGGCGGAAAAATCCGGCATCCTCAACTGGCTGCTGGATGGCTATCGAATGTGGGCGGAAACGGGGCTGAAAATCTGCCCCAGCGTGACGGCGGCCACGCTGGAATATCGCGACGAAAACGACAGCACCGGCATGTTCATCCGCCGGCACCTGAAGCCCGATCCGCATGGGGTAATCACCGCCAAAGAGCTGAACCAGGCATACCGGGCATGGTGTGCCGGCAACGATACGCGGCCCTGGTCGGCCAAGAAGCTGGGCGCACGCATGACCCAGATGAAAGACGAAATCCGCTTCGAGAAACGCCAGAGCGGCACGGTGTCCTATGCCGGCATCACCTTCACGCCAGAGGGCTGGGATCTGGTCATGAAGTCCGACGACTCAGGCAGTTCGCGATGGAGTGAGTTGGATGACTAGGCGGCAGATTAGAGGATTGATCCTCCGGAAATGTTCAATCCTCCGGCCAGAAAAGCGAGGGTTTCTGCGCATCTTGGAGTATCGGAGGATTATGGCCTCGCGTAGCGCGCACGTGAGGTGCGGAGGGGCATGTGACTGGTGTGACAAGGGGAGTGTTTTTTTTTCGCGCGCGTGTGCGCGTAAATCCTCCAATCCTCCAGATCATCATAAAAAGCACGTAAAGCCAGTGCTTTACGTGCCGGAGGATTGCATAGAGGATCATCCACAACAGGGAGAATGGGCATGGATGCGGTGAAAGTGTTCGAAGAAATCCAGCAGGCGGTGCATACACTGCGGCTGTTGCCGCCGGCCGACTGGCCAAGCAGCAAGACCGGCTACTGGCCCGACGTCATCCAGAATTTTTACGACGCCTACGGCTACACCGCACCCACGGTCAGAGTGATCCCAACCGCACGGCAGATCAGCCGGCTGGATGAGGTGATCGAGTGGATGAGCTGGCTGCCGCCGGAATATGCCCGCATCATCTGGGCCCGGGCCGAAGGCTTCAGCTGGCGGCAGATCGCCAGGGCGACGCCGAACAAGGCGGCACCCAACACCTGCCGCAATCACTTCCGCATCGGCGTGTGTTCCATCGCCCACCGGCTGTCGAAAGAAACCGCTTGACCACGTTGCACAGTTTGCGCTATCAAAGCCTATACGCTGCAGGAATTCTCCCGATGCGGCGACACCGACTCCCAACCCGCGGCTGCCACCGTGGGTTTTCTTTTGCGCGGGTCCTTCCCAGGGCGAGCAGGACATCGTGATGTTCTGGCTGGTCAAGCAGGTGCGGATTGCCAAGCGGCTGACGCTGGATACGGCAGCGCGTAAATGGCATGACAAGCTCCCCGGTTACATCGTGAAGGAATGGGACCGGCGAGCCAGCCGCGCGGGCGCGGAGCCGCTATAGGGTATGTCGCAGAAAAACCTGATCGTTCGCTTCAGCACCCGCGACTCGGAAGTCGTGCGGCGCGCCCTGACCAATCTCGGTGACGAGGGGCAGAAGGCGCTAAGCCGCATTGAACGGGCCAGCAAGGGACCGACTGCCAGCATGCGGGCGATGGATGCCGGCTCACGGCAGCTGCAGGCGAGCTTTCGCAGCCTGGCGATCCAGATGGCGGCCGCGTTCAGCGTGCGCGAGATCATTCGCATGTCCGACACGTACAGCCTGCTGCAAGGCAAGCTGAAGCTGGTCACGAATTCGTCGGAAGAGCTGGCGCTGGTACAGCAGCGCTTGTTTAAGCTGGCGCAGGAAAACCGCACCAGCTACGAAGCGACGGTGACGCTTTACCAGAGGCTGGCGCAGTCGGCCGGCAACCTCGGCACCAGCCAGCAGCAGCTGCTTGACCTGACAAACACGGTGAGCAAGGCGCTGCGCGTCGGCGGAGCGACGGCGCAGGAAGCTTCGGCCGGTGTGATCCAGCTGAGCCAGGCGCTGGCGTCGGGCACTCTGCGCGGCGACGAATTCCGCTCGGTCCTGGAAAACATGCCGCGCGTGGCCATGGCATTGGAACAGGCGCTCGGGGTTACCCGCGGAGAGTTGATCGAGATGGCCAAGCAGGGCCAGCTGACCTCGAAACAGGTGGCCGACGCCCTGCTCGATCAAAGCGAAGTCATCGAAACGGAATACGGTAAGCTCCCGAAAACAGTGGGTGAATCCTTCACTCAGCTGGGCAACTCACTTACGCAGTTTACGGGCCAGAACGGGGCCGCCCGTGCCGCCGTGCAGGGACTGGCCGATTCGCTGAGCTGGTTGTCGCAGATGATCGACGAGCTGAACGAGCGGGCCAACAAGGTTTATGACTTCACCCACACGGATGTGGTCTCCGGCCTGCTGAGCGATGCCCGCCGTGACCTCGCCGTGGCGCAGAGCCTTGGGCATACGGAAATTGCCCAGAACAAGCTGATAGAGATCCAGTACCTGGAAAATCGCCTGAAGCAGGTGCAGGAGCAGGATGCGGCCCGCAAGCAGCGGCAGCTCGACAGCCTGAACGTCGTCCCGCCAAGCACCCCCACCCCCTCATCGACCGAAATGAAAGCGGCGGAGAAAATCGCCGACCGCCGTGCCAAGCTGCTACGCGAGATCAACGATCTGGAGCGGGAGAATGCCGCGTTTGCCAAGGGTGGTGCGGATGAAGCGGAGATCCGGCGGAAGCTGAATGACTTTATTGCCAAAACCAAGGGCCTGCGCAAAGACGAGATCGAGCTGCTGAGCAAGCAGTACGAACAGCAGCTGCGCATCGGCCAGGAGCAGGAAGAGCAGGCCAAGGCGCTGAAGAAAGCCCAGGAAGAGCAGAAACGCGCGATCGAAAAAGCCCAGCGCGAATATCAACGAATTTACGAACATACAGCCGAGCGCATTCAGGATGCGTTTGCCGATTCCTTCACCGATATTTTTGAAAACGGCGTGACCTCCTTTTCCGACCTGGCGAAGCAGGTGAAGTCGATCATGCTGCGGATGGCGGCGGAAGTCGCTGCGGCGATGATCTTCAAACCGGTGGTTGGCAGCGTATTCGGTTCGGTCATGCCGGGCTTTTCCGGCTCGGCAGGGGGCGCCGGTGGCAGTGTGGCAGGCGGCAGCCTTGGCGGTACCGGCAGCATGGTCGGCGGACTGGGTTCAGCGTATCAATTCCTCACCGGCGGGGCGCATCTGGGTGGTACATTCGTCAATGCCGGGCAGATGCTTGGGCTGGGCGGTATCGACAATGCGGCGAAGCTGTATTCGATCGGCAGTAATTTCACGCCGGCGGCCGGCCTGGCCGGCTTCGGCGGCAGCATGCTGGCCAACGCCCTGTTCGGCAATCGCGGCATGGGCGCTACAGTCGGCGGCACTTTGGGCGGTTTTGCCGGTACGGCGATGGGTGGGCAGATCGCAAGCCTGCTTGGCATCAGTGCCGGGCTGGGCGGCCCGCTCGGAGCTTTTGTGGGCACGGTCGCTGGCAATCTGATCGGTGGCATGTTCGGCGGCAAAAAGCACCCCGGTGCCTCGTTCCAGACCGACCTGACAGCCGCAGGCGGCTTTACCGACCCGATTCTTCTTTCCAAGCACATGACCACGGAAGGGCCGGAGGCGGCACTCAACCAGATGTCGGCTTTTCTGGCGGGGTTACAGCAGATCTATGGCACGGGAAGCCTGCAGGCCGGGCAGATTCAGGGGATCTTCGGCTCTGACGGCATGGGCCGCCTGGCCTATGACTACGCCAATGACAATATCGGCCCGGCGAATTTCGGGTTTGATGCCGGCAGCGATTCGTCATTCCTGGAAGCGATGCGGCGGATGGCGCTCTATATGGCGCAGACGGCCGATGTGGTCAATGACGAGCTGGTCACGGCGCTGAGCAACATGACGACGGAAGGCCGCACGGCCGCCGACGCGTTGGCCGACCTCACCGCCAAAATGGGCTATGCGCAGGGGCTTTCGACGCTGGCCGATTCGCTGAAGCTGAACCCGGCGACCAGTAATCTGTCGCCGGAAGCGTTCTACCAGGAAATGCGATCGGCCTTGACTTCCACGCTGAGCCGTGCCGATGCCGGCGAGGCGACGCTGGATGAGATATCGGCGGCGGTGGCGAGCTTTTTGGGCGCCAGCCAGGCGTATGCGGGCCGGGCGTCCGGGCTGTATGCGGATGATCTGAGCATGACGCAATCACGCCTGCAGCAGCTGGCCGATGCGGCCCCGCGATTTGCCCGGGGCGGCGATTTTTCGCGTGGGATGTTCGTGACCCACCCCGGTGAGATCGTGATGACATCGCAAACGCCGGGGCGGGTGCTCAATGCCCGCGAGACGCAGCAATTGCTGGGTGGCAGCGGCCTGAGCGGCGAACTGGTCAGCCTGCTGAAAGGGCTGATTGCCCAGGTGGGCAACCAGACGATGGTGCTGCAGAAAGAGCTGGCGAAAAGCCGTGAAGACAATGCCGGGCTGCAAAAGCAGCTGGCGCGGGTGACGGCGGCATGAGCCGGCAAGTCTACGCCATCGAGGTGAAAGCCTACGACCCGGACGCGGCGGCCGAAATCACCCTGACTTACGCCGAAGACGGCTTTGCCACTAAAAGCGGCGATACGCCGGCCAACCGGCATTTTGCGCCGCGAATTATGGAAGCGGGCAATTTCAGCCAGTTCCTGGTCGACGCGCTGGTGACCAGCGGCCGCAGCCGCGCCGGTTATGGCGAGATTGTGCTGGCCAATCTCGACGGTGAACTCGATGCGCTGGCCGGTTACGGCTTCGACGGCCGCGAACTGGTGGTGCGCTATGGCCGCATTGGCGATGCGTATCCTGCCGCCTGGGATACGGTGATGACCGGCACGATCAGCCAGATTGAAGCGACGCTGGCGGAGGTGCGGCTGCTGATCCGCGACCGCCAGGCGGAGGTACGCGACCTGCCGTACCAGCCGACGAAGTATGCCGGCAGCAACTCCCTGCCCAACGGCGTGGAGGGCGTGGAAGACGATTTGCAAGGCAAGCCGAAGCCACGGCTGCGCGGCCAGGTGAATAACATCAGCCCGCCGGCGGTGAATACCTCGAAATTCACTTACCAGGTGAGCGACAAGGTGATCAGCTCGCTGGATGCGGTGTATGTGGGCGGGCTGGCGGTCCCTTCCGGTTCGGGACATGCGTCGCTGGCAGCGCTACAGGCGGCCGCGGTAACGGCCGGCACGTATGACTGGTATCTGGGCGGCGGTGGCGACGGGGCGTTTTTCCGGCTCGGCACGGCACCGGATAACGTGGTGACGTGCGACGCCACCGAAGGTGCTTCTGCCAGCAACCGCACGGCGGCGCAGATCGCCAAGCAGATTCTGCTTGATGTGGGGATTGACGCCGGCGATATCGACAGTGCTTCGGTGACAGCGCTGGATACCGCCAATAACGCGGTGATCGGCGTGTGGACCGGCAGCGAGGAACAGTCCGCCGGCTCGCTGCTCGATGCGGTGCTGGGATCGGTCGGCGGTTACTGGAATATCGATGCAACGGGGAATTTCTATTTCGGGCGGCTGGAAGATCCGGCCAGCGGCACGGCGGTGCAGACGATCAAAAGCTACCAGCTGATCAGCAGCAGCGGGCAGGCGGTCGAGCGGCTGCGCGGGCGCGGCGAGAATGACGGGCTGCCGGCCTGGCGGGTGGTGCTGAACTACCGCAAGAACTACACGGTGCAGCGCGGCGGCGACGTGGTGGCGGCAGTGGCGCAGGCACGGCGGGCCTTGCTGGCCGAGGAATGGCGTAACGTCACCTATGACGACGCCAGCGTGAAAACGACACACCTGCTGGCCAGTGAGCGACAGGTGTATTCGCTAATTGTGGACGTGTCGGATGCATCCGACGAAGCCGAGCGGCAGCAGGTGCTGCACGGGGTGAAACGGGAGTTCTTACGCATCCAAGTACCGACGTCGCAGCTTTCGGCGCTTGCGCGTAAGCCTGGAAGCATAGTAGAACTGGAGATGCCACGCTTCGACTGGAGCAGCGGCAAAAAATATGTGGTCACTGGCGTGACGGACGTGCGTTCGGCCCGCCTGGTAACGCTGGAGCTGTGGGGCTGATGGGAAATATTCTGTTTGCGCATCCGAACTTCGCCGACGTCGATTTTTACACGCCGGTGATTTCCGGCGGCAGTTGGGAATCGTCGCTGCCGCTGGCCAATGTGCAGACGGATGTGCTGTCGGACGTAGCACGGACGACCGATGCCGACAAGGAAAACACGCAGCTGCATGCCGACCTGGCGGTGGTCCGCGACGTGCGGGCGGTAGTGGTGCCGAAGCACAATCTTTCCCGCTCGGCGCAGGCACGGGTGCGGGCCAGTTCACAGATCGCGTTTAGCGGCGTGCGGCTGGCAGCTTCGGCAACCGCCGGGGCCACCTCGCTGACGGTGGAATGCCCGGCTGGCTCGGCAATGATCCGCGCCGGCGACAGCTTCCGCCTGGCGGGTGACGACACGCTTTACAAGGCAACGTCTGGTGTGGCTTTAGGAGCCAATCGGGCGCGCCGCAGCGAAGCCTGGGTTACCGGCTCTGGGTCGGGCTATTACGGAGTTGGCAATCTGACCATTGCCGAGAATGCGGTTACGGCCCCTGACGACACGACCACCGGCATGACCCTGGCACCGGATGCCGGGACTGGTCAGCACGCAGTCACGGGAAATCCTGACACCGCTTTCGATGCCGTGCAAAATGTGTGCAGCAGCTGGTTTGTCAAAGCCGGTGAGCTTGACCAAGTGCAGCTGCGCCACGGCAACAACGCCTACGGCTACGAAGTGACTGCGACATTCGACATCAGCCAGCAAGCGGTGACCGCAACCACCGTGAGCGATCCCAGCGTACAGCTGGTAAGCGTCGGTATCGAACCTGCCGGCAATTCCTGGTACCGCATTCATCTGACCACCACGGGAGTTGCCGTGGGGAGCGGCAACAATTACAGCCAGCTGCGTGTGCTCGACAGCAGCGGCAACGTCAATTACGCGGGCAGCAGCGCGCTTGGGGTGATTTATGGCTGGGGGTTTCAGATTGAGGCGGCTACCAAGCCAAGTACATATAAGGCCTCGGGCGCGACCTCGGCTTATGCCACAAGCAGCGGCAGCATCGGCATTACGCCGGCGCTGGCGGCCAACGCGGCCGATGAAACGGCGCTGACGGCGCTGTGCGGCGAGTATGTCAGCACGGCCCCGCTGGCCGATTCCGACTGGCTGGAACTATTCCCGGTGGTCTATCCGTATGGTGCGCTACCGTGGGGCCACCCCAGCGCGTGGGACGGCCGGGTGTCGGAAGAAGAGCGGCAGGAATATCCGTCGCCGTTGCTCTACGTGCTCGACCAGGCGGTGTCGGCACGTTACTGGAAAATCGAAATCGACGATGAAAGCAATGCGGACGGGTATGTTGAACTTTCGCGCCTGTTCATCGCGCGCGGCTACCAGCCGACGCGCAACTTCGGCTATGGCGCCAAGCTGGGCACGATGAGCACCACCAGTCGGCAGGAAGCTCCCGGCGGCACGCGCTACCACGACCGCGAAGCGTCGCGGCGGACGATCAGCGGCAGCATCCAGTATGTGCCCGAGGATGAGGCCATGGTCAATATCTACGACATGGTACGCCGCCTGGGCAATGACCGGCAGGTGTTCGTGTCGCTCGACCCGGATGACGCAACGCATCTGCGCCGGCATTCCTTCCTGGTGACGATCGAGGGCCGGCAGGAGCTGGAATATGCCGCGCACGGACGCAACAGCTACGCATTCCAATTGGAAGAGGTAATCGGATGACCGAATTCACATTTAACGGTAAGACCTACAACACGGAAGATTATGTCGGCAATAGCGGCTTTGGCTATAACGACCCGATCCAGGCTGGTACCGGCGACACTCTGCCACGGCATATCGCGGCGATGGCCGACCTGTTGGCCGATGCGTCGCGGGCACGGCAGACGACCAGCCCTACCAGCAAGAATGCCGGACTGACCGGCAGCCAGAGCTGGGTGCTGGCGGAAGACATTCCGTTCGCCATTGGTGCGTTCGTGACAGTGGCACGGGCATCGGCCCCGACGACAACGCATTATGTGATCCAGGTGACGGGCTATGACAGCAACACCAAGACGCTGACCGGCACGGTGATCCGGGCCGAAGGCAGCGGCGGGCCGTACACCGACTGGGTGGTTTCGGTAGCGGGTGCGCCGGGCAAAACATCGGTAAAGGTGACGCAGGCGACACGCGACGTTTCGCTGGCCAGCGGAATGGCGGCGGTGACCGGCATCGGCTTTCAGCCGCGTGCAGCGGCGTTTGTGGTGGCGGAAAATAACGGCGAATTCTCCATCGGCTTTTCCGACGGGACGGATAATCGCTGCGTCTACCGCCGGGAGAATGACGGCAAATTTCAGGTACTGGGTTCGGCCTGCCTTGTGTTTGCACCGAGCAATACTGATTACAACCTGTTTTCGGTGGCAAGCTGGGACGCCGACGGGCTGACGCTGAACATTACCAAGGCCGGGTCACCGACCGGCACCGCGAGCATCATCATGTTATGTCTGAGGTAGAGTATGCAGATTGCGATTGAAAAGAAGACCGGCCGTATCATCCTGGCGCAGCAGGGGGCCAGGGAGGGTACGTGCCTGCGCAATGCGGTGGCTGCCGGGCTGAAGGAAAGCGAGGTGGAAGAGCGCGAAGTCAGCGAGGCGGAGTATGCCCGCATGATGGCCGAGCAGCCGCTGAGCGCCGGTGAAAAAACGGCTGCGACGGTGCGGCAGATCGAGCAGCTGGAGGCCCGCCAGGGTCGGGCGCTGCGTGAGGCGGCGCTGGGCGGTGATACGACCCGCCTGCAGCAGATCGAAGATGACATCGCAGCGTTGCGTAAAAAGCTGCCCAAGGCGATGCGTAACAAGCAGCCGAAGGGCTAGAAACCGATTGCGCGCGTGGGCCTGTCGTGTTACGCTTCCAGCCCAGGGAGGGCCTGGACATGACCGCGCAGATTTTAGCATTCGAGCCGAAGACGCAAGCCCCTCCTGTTCCCGACGAATTTTCCTTTACCACGGATTCCGAAGGCGGCTGGCACGCCAGCGGCCGGCAGCTGAAAGTCAGCGTGATGCCCGGTGCCGGGCGACGCGACGGCCGGCTGAATTTCCGCAAGGTTTCCTACACCAACCAGGTGACCGGTAAACGCTGCGTGCGCACCGTGGTGGTGGCCGAGCTGGGCGGCGTGAAAGCCGAGATCAGCCCGCATGTGGTGGAGTGCTGGCGCGGTAATGACTTCGTGACGCTGCGGCACGGACATGTGCGGCATATGCGCGGCAGGCTGACGGTGTATCAGAAAAACGGTACGACCTGCATCGATGCCGGCGACGTGAAACTCTACATGCATGCCGGTCACGTCGTGCTAACCCGGAAGGAGATTCCCCACGATGCGGGAGCTTGAGGAAGTGCTGGCACGGCTTGCGGTGGTGGAGGCTTTTATGGAAGCGGAACAGGCACGCAACGAAAAAGTCGATCGGCTGATCGACCTGCTGCAGAAGGTGGAAAACGCCATGGAGATCTTCATCGTCATCGGCAACGCCTTCAAATGGACGATTGGCTTAGGCGCCGCTTTCGTCGCAGCGTATTACGGCATTCGGAGTATGTTCAAATGGCAGTAGAATCACCTTTACGGAGTACCAGAAATGCCTAGCCGCAAAATCAATGATTTACACCCACAACTGCAACCGCTTTGCCGTGAGTTTTTGCAACGGGCCGAAGCCGCCGGCGTGGATGTGCTTATCACCTGCACTTATCGAAGCAATGAAGAGCAGGAAGCCCTTTACTCTCAGGGGAGAACAAAGCCAGGCAACATTGTGACTCGGGCACGTGCGGGCCAGTCTGCACATAACTTCAAGATTGGTCCGGCTCCGGCAGCGAAAGCGTTTGACGTGGTGCCTCTCGACGAATTTGGCCATTGCATCTGGGACGCTTCGCACCCGGACTGGCAGACCTTGGGCCGCATCGGTACGGAGATCGGCCTGAACTGGTATGGAGCGCCCGGCTCGAAGTTTCGCGAGTACCCGCATTTCCAGTTGAAAGAGTGATGCTATGACGCGCAAAGCTCGTCTTAGTATCGCCTTTTGCGTTGTCTGCTCGGCGCTGCCTGTTGCTGTGTGGACCAAGGCGGACGGCTTTGCGCTTACGGTGCTGCTTTCCGGCGTGCTAATTCTCGCAATCGGCGAGACGCGCTTGATAAAACGCCTTCTCAACAAACTACTCGATAGTCGCCATGCCTGCCGCATTGATCGCCGTTCTGACCAATAGATGCACCTGGGCGGCTTTGGTCACGGCGATTGCCACCTGGGGGCTGACCAGCTGGTGGCAGGGGCTGGAAACGGCCGTGCTGAAGGCGAAACACCGCAGTGATATGCAAACGGCGATCGACAAGCAGGTGGAGGCCTGTAATATCGCCTTAGACAAACAACAGGAGATTGCCGATGATCTACACGCGCGCCTGGCTGGCGTTGAGCGTCGCAGTGCTGACCTCATGCAGCGATACGGAAACCGCACCGTCACCGTCCATACGGCTACCTGCGGAGATTTATCGGCCGCTACCGCAGCCGGAACCGTTGGACCGGCTGGACAGCTATCTGAATCCATCGAAATCGGTGCCGGCCGATTAGCCGACGACTACACGCAGTGGCAGCGCGAGCGCGAGATGCTACGGACGTTCCAGAAAGCGTGCGGACGGTAAGCACCTCGATCCGGGGTTGGACTAAAACTCGCTACTGCATACTGACCCAAAGGTGGATTAATTTCACTGGCCCTATTCCAGGTCGTCCCACTCTATCGTGATTTGACTCCCGCCGAGTCCGCCCCAGTACCAAACTATTCCCTGACTTGCTGAGTAGGTCGTTTGCGGACCAGCTACACGTCGTGTCTTCACATGACGTGGCGAGTTCACTAATCCAAGTATTAAGCGAGCCTTCCCAGTACGCCTCGTTCTTCTGTTGGATATAGCCGATCATTACTGCGATCGAGTGGTCAGCTCCATGCAGGCAAAGCTTGAATCTTTGGATGCCTCCAGACTGCTCAGTGATGCCTGTAATATATTCCCGCTTGCGTGCCGCAGTCGGAGTAGGCAGCCTTTTTCCTTCCATTACAAGAAACGGCTCGTAAATCGTGCCTGAATATTGAACGGCCGCTAGTGCTCCGCTTGAAGGAAGCACCGACATGTCCACACGACGTCTGGCCCCTTGCTTTTCTTCATGGTGGAAAAAAGCCATAGGAAAGTGATCTCTAGCTCGATCATTCAGAAATTTGCATAATTGTCCATTCAGCTCTTCCTCTGCTGTAGCGTTTGGACGATTTGGATCGTCTCTCCACAATGGTAATTGAGCTTCTACGAACTCGATTGTCCGCCATGCGAATGCGTTTGCGTCAATCCCCTTCGAAATCACTCCACCTACGGGCGCGGTCCCCAGATAATGCATTTCAATAGCCCTGACTTCGCAAATCCCCAATCGTCTCGTCAGCGTCACGGATTGCGGTAGAGCGAATCCAAAATCGCAACCGATCCGGTTTCACAATCAACAAGCAATTTTCGCCGTAGAAGCGAAGCATACGCACTGTTCGTAGGGATTCGTGGTGACGCTGATAAATGAGGTTTCGAAGGCTCACCTCATTAAGTTCATCTTGCCACGCAATGCCCGAGGTTTCTCCAAAGAAAAATGGCTGGCAAACGAGTCCGTCAAACCAGATCGGTTCGCCTGATTGGATGTTGCTGTACACACTTCCAAGCATCCGTTCAAGCATCTGCGTGTATAGTCGCAGCGTCTCTGCTGTGGCCGCGTCTCGCAATAGTTCCGACTTCTGCCCCAACCGCACAAAATCACACATGAAGTCCAATACATCGTCCTGCAAAGCCTCTTCCCAGAAAGATAGGTCAAGGTCTGAGGGATCATCCGGAAACGGCAACGCATCAATATCTTGTTTTAATATAGCGGTCGCTTTTGCAACGAATGCCTTCGAACCATGCAGAACGCATGCCAGCCGATACGTCCTGTGACGCGAAGTGATTTGTTCGGCCAATGATCGTAAGACCTTCTCCTCGGATTGCCCAACACCGATCCCAACAATTGTGCTCGTGAAAGCGAGGTTCGGCCCGTCCCAGTACATCAGCGGCAGCGTTTCATGCTTCTTGATAAGTAACAGTGGTGAGTTATAAAGCGACTGCGCTCTTGAAGCTTCAAAATGCGTCTCGGTTACGTCCCCAATTTCATCACCATCAACGCCTTGGGCGGTCAGTGCTTTAGCAGGTAGGTAGTGCATGCCGGTGAGGAAAGGAGCAGTCCTAGCCCGGTTGCCAATAATAAATCCTTCTCCATAGCTAAGCCCTTTGCTCTCAATGAAGCTTTCTAATGTAGGTAGTGCTTGCAGCCTATCCGATATCGAAGAAAGGCGCCCGCCGCCCAGTAAGTTAACACGCCAAACGAAAGGGTTTTTGATTGCGGCCGCCTGCGATACGACGTGACGGTCATAGTGATCTATTTCAAACGTTATGCGTTGCCGAGTTCCAAATGTTCTTCGGAAGGTTAAATGCACAATTCGATGATCGTCAGCTGGCGATTCGTTCGACAAAACTACTGCCGCTGCTTTGGGGTCGGCAGGCTCAAAAAGATTTCGGATGGATGTAAAATCCAACACAACTTCAATAGTTGAGCGACGGAACAGTCTTACTCTGAAATCGGTAGCTTTGCGGTTGTAGAGGTATCCGGAAGGCTGAATTAGGCACAGTCGCCCTTCAGGGCTCAGTTTTTCCGCGGCTTGCTCCAAGAATAAATATGCCGCTTGCTGATCCGGCAGGTCCCTTTCCCTGGAAAGGGCGTCATTTACTTCCTTCCCTGGGCTTGTTAAGTCGGATTCAAACGGGGGGTTTCCCAAAATGATATCAAACGATTTTTCGAACAATAAAGAGCTATCGTTACGAGCCTTAATTAATTCAGAGAAGAAATCTCCTTCGAAAAGATTTTTTCCTCCCAACAGATCAAATCGAAGATCACGCCAAATCACCTCAGGTTTTAATGCGTCACACATCGCCAGGGCCAGGCTGAATCCCGCCAAATCAATCGCCCCTGGGTCAAGTTCAACGCCAAAAATGCCGTTGCGAACGATAGCTTTTAATGTGTCGACATCCGGTTGTGCCCATTCATTTTTTGATCGCCAAACAGTGACTAATCTTCGTAGTGCGCCAACGAGAAAAACACCGGATCCGCAGGCCGGATCAAGCACTCGCTCATTTCCTCTCAATTTCGCATATGGCATCGCAAAATCGAGTATCAGAGAAGCCAAGAACGGCGGAGTATAGACAGTTCCCCGCCCGCTCTTTACAAAACGCTGGTATAAATGGCTTACGATCTCAACAGGAATGTGCTCAAAGGAAAACTGCTCCCACAAATATCGTTGCTGGTTGATTGTCCTGGCTTCTACCAGTTTGGCAAACCTAACCAGCACCTTCCTGGACATCGCCGCTTGCGCTTTCTCCGAAAGCACGAACAGATCTCCATTGAATCGCTTCTCTAAATTCTTAAGCAGGCGGATAACTTGATCAGGCTGGCCATCGCGAAGGGTGGTAAAGAAAGATCGAGCACCGGGACAAAATCGGCCGAACCACGAGGGTTTAAAGACATGTCGATCTTCAAGATACTTGATTAACACCGTTAGCAGCAGCAGCCGACGTAGTAGAGGATTGCTTTCGCCTTTGAGTGCTTCATCCGTCTCAACCACTGCCTGAATCAGGGCTTCGTGCGCCCGCGCGCTACTTTTTGCGAGGCTCGCGTTACGAGGATCGTCCCAAAAAGTTCCATCTGCAAGTCGCCAGGCCGAGAATCGGTCTTTTAGCGATTTCAACGACTCATTGATCGCCTCAGACTGATCGAGTGCAAACTTAATTTCTTGAGCGGGGTTATATTCGTCTCCACCGTTGCGCCAAAAATCGGGACCACGAGCACAGCTTAGGATATCCACCTTCATTGGCCATGCCACATATATCAGTGGAACGCCGCCATGCAGCCAAACCTTCTTGTGCAAGAGAGCCAGCTTTCGCTCATCCAGCGTTTCACGTTCGTTGTCGATGACATAGGCAACGATTTGGGACGATCGCTCATCTTCAAAGCGGCGAAAGAAAATGTAGTCAATTCCGCCGATTGCCCTGGCTTCCCGAACCGCTACAGCTTCATCTAACCTCTGCGCGGCCTTCAGGCCATCTGCCACCGCGACCAATCCTGTAATCAGGCTGCCGTCATTCTTGGCAAAATCGAGTTCACGCAGACTGGAAACCAACATTTGACGATTCAGAAGAAAGCAGTGGGGGAGGCAATTGAAAATGGGACGTGATTTTTATGATATCCGAACGTAATGACCAATCAGGTGCGTGAGGTAACCCAGCAACCCATTTCCTGAGATTGGGGCGGGTTCTTCCGATTGGGCCAAGTATGAAGCCATACCAACACCGCCTCAGTGTCTGTTTGACCAAGAGTCCGATGAAAGACGCCATTGTACTGGTAGACGCATCTCGTAGAAACGCTACGGGGTGATCTCTTGCAAGAAACGAACCGTGCCGCCTAAAAAGCTCGTCCGCTTGCACCGTGCAATCTGGTCGCAACCGCAGGGCAAAATTCTCCGCTTCCCCACCTGGACACTTGGAAAATCGCACTGCCGGATTCACAGAATGCGGGTTGGAGGCGATGTGCCTCCACTATTCCGTGGCGGTGGCAATGGCGACGATGGCAGCCCGCAGGTGGGCGGGCAGCGCATCCCAGGCGGTGATCACGGTTTGCAGGTCGGCGTCAGGCGGTGCGGGTGGTTGCAGGCCAGTGACGGGCTGTTGCAGCGCCAGTGCAGCGCCGCAGGCGGGGCATGTGACGCAAGTGGCTGCTGTATAATCGTTTGCGGCGATGTCGTCGCCGGGTTCGATTCCCGCCGCCTCCACTCCAAAGCCGTCTTACGAGCATCGTAAGGCGGCTTTTTACTTAGAGGGTTGGGGAGATGTCGGTAGGATGTTTTGGAGGCAATGCTCTTATTGATTGCGCTACGACTTTGTTTTTCGTGCGTCTTTGGGCACATCGGGTCGGTAGCGTTTTGCTTGTCTTTTCGAAGTGAGCGAAAAGATACCCCGTGAGGGATTCGAACCCCCAACCTGCGGTGTAGAAAACCGCTGCACTATCCAATTGTGCTAACGGGGCGATTGCGGAGGTTATTTCCGACTTCCGAGACTGCTGCGTGGAATTCGTCACAACATTGATGTGTGAACAGGAGATTCTTCGCAGCTTCTCCGAAATATACCGAATATGTGACGGTCCTTCTAGCGTACGAGAGTCCTCGTTTCCTTGTTTGCGAGGCGACGAAGAACCGTGGTTCGCAAGACCATTCATCAATTCTTCCAATTCCTTCACTCGTGATTGATTCCCCTGAGTTGTTATGCTTTGTCGTAATCTGCTCATCTGGGAGTTGGCATCTTTTGAATGGTTGGCGTGGAATTCATGGACTTAGCTAAAAATCGGCCGATTGTGCTCTTGCGTGGAGGGGCCTTGGCAGACATCGGCTCTTTGCTTGCTGGGTTGCCGGTGGAACGTGTGTTTTTCGTGGTGGACGAGGTCGCCTTTCGAAGTTCTCAGGCTCAATCTGTGCTGGATCCTTGGCTCCGAACGGTGCAAGTCTCTGAATTCAGCGAATTCGAACCCAATCCCAAGTTGGAAGATGTACAGGCCGGGGTGGATCGGTTCCGCAAGGCAAATGCGGACTTGATCATGGCTTTGGGGGGCGGAACTGCGATTGATTTGGCGAAGTTGATCGTGACGTTCGCCGGATCTTCGGAAGATCCGCGAGAGTTGGCGACGGGCACTGTCCCGATTTCGGGCAGGAAGACGCCGCTGTTGGTCATTCCTACAACCGCGGGGACGGGAAGCGAAGCGACACATTTTGCAGTGGTCTATGTGGACGGGCAAAAATTCTCAGTCGCGGATTCTTGTCTGTTGCCGGACTATGTGGTGATCGATCCACTCTTGACGAGCAAATTGCCGGCCAAGTTGACCGCGTCCACGGGACTCGACGCGTTCTGTCAGGCGATCGAATCGATTTGGTCGGTTGGTGCGACCCAGGAATCACTCGAATACGCGACCACTGCGGTTCAATTGTGTCGGGAGCACTTACTGCCTGCGATTCACAATCCGAGCCCCGATGCGCGGTTGGGGATGTGTCGGGCGTCGCACTTGGCAGGCAAGGCGATCAACATTAGTAAGACGACGTTGCCACATGCGATGTCGTATGCACTCACGTCGAAGTATCGAATTGCACATGGTGAAGCCGTCGCAATGACACTTCCGGCTGCTTTCATGTTCAATGCGGGAATTACTGAAGCAAACTGCAACGAACCACGTGGCGTGGAGCACGTCACCCGGCGGTTGGACAGCATTCGGCAACTCTTCGATGCAAGTAGTATGGAAGAGACTTGTGCTGCGATTCGGGAGTTCATTGTTGCCACAGGCAACGTGGCTTCTGTGAAAGACGCCGGAATTGTTGAGGCGTCGGAGCTCGAATGGCTGGCCAAGCAGGTCAATTCTGTGCGGTTGGCTAACAACCCCCGTGCCGCCACACACGCCGATTTCGTGCAGTTGCTGCGACAATAGTTCGGGCGAAAGTCAGGAGTGAACTGCCGTCCCGAACAGTGCCAATATCGATGGTTGAACACGCGGAAATTGTCGCGTTAGAATACGCTGTTGTCTCACTTACGGTTCTTCATCGGCCTCTTTCTCCCCTCAGGTCGACTGCCCTTCGCGACGAATTCACTCTATGAAACCGATCTTCGTTCTGACAGTTCTGTGGTTTGCAGGAGCTCTGCTTGCAGCCGAGTCGTCGCGACCAAATGTCATTGTGATTTACACCGACGATCAAGGATACGGCGATGCCAGTTGTCTCAATCCTGATTCGAAGTTTGAGACGCCGAACTTGGATCGCTTAGCTCGGGAAGGGATCACATTTACCGATGGTCATTGTTCCGACACCGTTTGTACGCCTTCGCGATACGGTTTGTTGACCGGGCGTTATAGTTGGCGGACGGAATTGAAACGGGGTGTCTTTCAAGCGGAGCGGAAGTGCCTCATTGCCGACGGACGAATGACGCTGGCTTCGTTGTTTCGCGATCAGGGCTATCAGACTGCGATGGTGGGGAAGTGGCATCTCGGCATGGATTTTCCCGGAGATCGCACGTCGCGTGATTGGACGCAACCCGTGCAGGACATGCCCTTGGACAAGGGGTTCGACTATTATTTCGGCATTCCTGCTTCCATGAACTACGGTGTTTTAGCTTGGTTTGAAGGACGATTTGCAAAGGTTCCACCAGTTCAATACACGCAGAAGAAACCGAATCGGATTGCGATCTCCGACTACCGAATCATGCCGCCTTATGAGGAGACAGCGCGGGTACAACCGGCCGATCGTGAGGGAAAATTCCTCGGCAAACTCGAGGTCGCTGCAGACTTTGTCGATGTCGAGTGCTTGGATCGCTTTACAACCAAAGCCATTGAATGGATGCAAAAACGCGATCAGGACAAGCCGTTCTTTCTGTATCTGCCGTACACATCACCCCACAAACCGGTAATTCCCATGCCACGTTTTCGTGGACAGGGCGAGGCGGGTGCGTATGGAGAGTTCATGATTGAAACGGATTGGCACGTGGGGCGTATTTTGGAGTTTCTCGATCGCGAACAACTCGCTGAGAATACGCTGATTGTATTCACGTCCGACAATGGACCCGAGAATACGTGGACACAACGAGCGAAGAAGTTTCACCATCAAAGCAATGGACCCTTCCGCGAAGGAAAACGGTCAATTTACGAAGGCGGGCACCGAGTTCCATTTTTGGTGCGGTGGCCGAATGGGACGAAACAACCCGGGCGGACATCGGATGAACCGGTCTGCCAGACCGACCTGTTGGCGACGTTCGCGGACATGCTCGGCGTCGAATTGCCATCGACAGCCGGGGAAGACAGTCAGAGTTTCTATTCCGTCTTCGCGAAAGCTCAAAATGGAAAGCGTGTGCCGATGGTACATCATAGTAGCGGAGGTGGCTTTGCGATTCGCGACGGAAAGTGGAAACTCGTGATGGGCACGAATCGGCGGAATCAACGAGAACTTTACGATTTGTCGACCGACAAAGGCGAGTCTCGTAACGTGATTGCAGCCCACCCGGAAATCGCGAAACGTCTGGCGGCGGAATTGACCGCGATTGTTGTGAATGGACGGAGCACGTCCGGTGAGCGCGTCCCGAATGACACCGGCTATTGGGATGACTTGTACTGGATGAGCGAAACCGAATACCGACAATAGTCCATTCCCGTTGGTGCTCGAGTATTCCCCAAATGGAATTTTGGGAGGTTTGCGAGAACTGTTCCGGTTCGAACAGTTTTTCGGATGATGTCGTTCGTACCAAGCATAGGAAACAAGTCGGTTTTCTGGGGGCTGTTTGATCGATACAGAGCGTGGAACTGCACAGGCCATCTGTACGAGGAACACTATGAGAACCACTTTTCTCGTTTCCATCCTTTCAATCGGTTGGTCTACGTACGCATACGCACAGCCAGGACATTCGATCGAGTTGGTTCAGGCGGAAACGGAGAGCGAAACTGAGGATTCGCCGCTCGTACCACCGCCGGACACACCATCGACGTTCGACTCATCATTCCCACAAATGGCGAGTCAGACCGATCGCTTCGGGAGAGGCTTCGAGCGATTGCAGGCTTCACGTCGCGGCGTAACTGGTCGTTCGCTCTCGCGTATGCCCAATATGTTCGGCGACTTTTTTACGCCTGGCGGTACAGCGTGTTTTTCGGCCAACATTCCGGTGATAACGGGTTCGGAAATCGTTCCGGTGACATCCACGCAAACTGTGACGGTGTTCGACACGTTCACGTTCGACGATCCCTCCCAAGGATCGATAACAATCACCCAGCCTCGCGAAGTTCAAGTCGATGTTGTCACGGACGTCGAGGTTCCAACCGTTCAAAACTTCAAGTTTAACGGTGAGGCTCAACTTCCATTAGCTGGCGGCGTGCGGCGGCAAAAGGTTAGCGAGAACAACAGCCCCATCCCGCAAGATCGTTTCATCTTCAGCTACAACCATTTCGAGAATGCGTTGACGGCCGACACGTTTGACTTCGTCGAGACCGAGAATGTCGTAACGTTACGAACGAACCGCGTAAACCGCTCGATTGATCGGTTCGCCTTCGGAGTCGAGAAGACGCTGTTCAATGGGTGGAGTTCCATACAAGTCGTGCAGTCGGTCAACGCCAATCAGTGGCAAATCGATTCAGACTTGATCGGCGCCAACGCCGGCGGTCTGGGAAACTTGGCGTTTCTTTTCAAGCAGACCTTGGTTCTGGCGGAAGATGGCTTGATTTCCGGTGGACTTGGTTTTGATTTGCCGATCGGTGCCGATGGGGAAGGCCGAGTTGACGTTCTGCGTTATGAACTCAAGAACGACAATGTACATGTCTTTCCTTATTTGGCCATGGCACTGACGCCATTTGATAACTGGTTCTTCCAAAGCTTCTTGCAGTTCGATATCCCGACACGCGGAAATACTGTTGTTGTCGAAGATTTTTCCACTCGCCAGACGGTGGGGCGGTTGAACGAATCTCCGATTCTATTCGTTGATGTCAGCGGGGGATATTGGTTGTTCCAGAATCCCGATTCTCGATACGTCATTGGAGCTGCCTTAATTGGAGAGCTCCACTACGGTGTGCCATTGGGGGATGCGGACTCAGTCGGTTACACCTCGACCGATGGGACAGTGAGCTTTGATTTCATCAACTCTGCGGGTGGGTCCGACGCGTTAAATCTGACCTTGGGTTTGCACACGGTTCTTGTGAATGGCGCGACCGTTCGCGTCGGTGGCGTCATCCCGATCGAGAAACAGGACAACGTCGATTTCGATTCGGAAATTCAATGCCAAGTCTCGATTCCGTTCTAATGCAGTGCCGCATCTTCTAATCTGCCTGAGACCACTGCAAACGAAACCGGCCCCAATCATCCCACCATGCATTTCGATCTCAACTCAGTATCTTCATTCATGAGCATCACAAGTTTGTGCATGGTGGTTCTGCTAGCGATCGGCCACGCGGAAGTTCAAGCCGCGGTCATCAATCGGATTCATGGTTTCGCTCTGCCCGATTGGTTGCTAAAAGCCACACGTCATTTCCATGACTTCGCGGTGTTGCTGTTCCCTGTCGTTCTTTTCGTGGCTGTCGGTTTAGGACCGGAGTGGTTGCGTGACGAGCGTTGGTCTGACGCGACGCTGGGCTGGAAGATTGTCGGCGTGGTCTGCGGATTGGGCCTGTTGAGTTTGCTCGTGTCGATCGTTCGTTGGCAGACGAGAAGGCCGGCTGTGACTGAGATTGCCTCGACCAGCCATGTCGTTGACTATCGAAAGCAACTAGGGTCGCGAAGTCTCGGAAGTGGCCCGCATCGGTGGGTCACAGGCATCCCATTCAATGAAGCCCGCGAGGTGGAATTTCAGCAACTTCACTTTCAATGCGAGCGATTACCCGACGCATGGGACGGGATGTCCATTCTGCATCTCAGTGACTTTCACTTGATCGGCACACTGAGCTTGGAATTTTTTCGGAACGTCTGTGCTGAGGTAAACCGCGAGCAGTACGATCTCGTCGTTTTTACGGGAGATCTGTTCGACGACGACACGCTCACATCGTGGTTGCCAGAAACTCTTGGCACGTTCCAAGCGAAGCTCGGTCGGTACTTCATTCTTGGGAACCACGACGAACGGCGGAACTCGTCCGAGATTCGGGATGCGATCACACAGCTAGGCTGGTGTGATGTGTCCGGAACAGTACGAGTTGTGAACTATTTAGAGTGTCAGCTAGAAATTGCTGGTACTGAAAGGCCATGGATGGGTGAGCACCCATCGTTAAGTCGGACATCACCCTCCGCGTTCCGAATCCTATTGAGCCACACTCCGGATAATTACCGGTGGGCACAGCGACATCATGTCGACGTCATGCTGTCCGGGCACAATCACGGCGGGCAAGTCATCTTACCTGTGATTGGACCTGTGTACGCACCGAGTCTATACGGAGTTCGGTATTCCGCAGGGAGTTGGTATCAAGCCCCAACTTTGCTCCACGTTTCACGCGGTTTGTCGGGCGAGATTCCTCTTCGATGGAATTGTCGTCCAACGATTACAAAGCTGGTCTTGCATTCAGCCGCAAAGAACAAAGCGTGTTGAATTCAGTCGAGTCGTCCTGAGTTCGACACGCTTTGTCAGCTTATGCCTTCTTGCGAGAAGACTTTTTCGCAGTCGATTTTTTCGCCGTTGACTTTTTGGCGGTCGACTTCTTCGCGGTGGTCTTCTTTGCAGGAGTCTTCTTGGCGGTCGACTTTTTCGCGGTCGATTTCTTGGCCGTTGTTTTTTTCGCGGGAGTCTTCTTAGCAGTCGACTTCTTCGCGGTGGACTTCTTGGCGGTCGATTTTTTCGCCGTTGATTTCTTGGCGGTCGACTTCTTCGCTGTCGATTTTTTCGCCGTGGATTTCTTGGCAGTCGACTTCTTCGCGGTGGACTTTTTCGCTGTCGACTTCTTCGCAGTAGACTTCTTGGCGGTCGATTTTTTAGCAGTCGACTTTTTCGCTGTGGTCTTTTTTGCGGGTGTCTTCTTAGCGACAGACTTGGTCGTCGCTTTCTTTGCTACCTTTTTCTTGGCCACTGTGTTCTTCTCCTTGTTGTGTCTTCGACGTGGCCGTCTTGCCGTTGAGACCAGAGTGAGGTGACTTCGGCAAAGTGTTGGCCAGATGGTTTCCGTAAACTTCGGTTTGGACCCCCGCGTCCAAGAAGTGCCGATCCTTGCGTTGCCCGATTGGCAGTAAGTTCAACCCTGGTCTTACGATATTGGGAATCATCCTACGGTCTTTGCAAAATTGTGCAAGAGATTTCAACCCTTTCAGGCCATAGAATCCTCACAAAATCATTCATTTTTTTAAGCAGGATTTTCATTTGAGTCGATTCGCTTCTGTGCAACGTCTAATGCCGTGCGCATCGAGGCTAAACTTGTCTGCGCGATTGTCTCTGCGCCGGGGGCATAGTCAAAGACTTCTACGGACACCCATCCGTCATACTTCGTACGTAACAGCGCTTCGAAAATTGGCGCGAAGTCGGTCTCACCCATGCCCGGGCCTAAAAGGTTGGAATCGTTGGCGTGGAAGTGTTTTGTCAGTTCTTTGTACTTCTCGATCACGACCGGCAATGGTTCGCTTTCAGCACCGAGCATCGCTTTGACGTCTTGGTGCAAAACGAAGTTTGGATGATCAACCATTTCGATCAACGTCTTCGCTTCGGCACACGTGTTGATGAAGTTTGTCTCCTTCGTTGTGAGCGGTTCCATGCAGATTCGAACTCCGCGTTCGGCGATCTGTGGCATACATGCCTTGAAGACTTCCGCCGCGTACTGCATGGCTTGCTCGGTCGAAACACCGTCGGGCAGATTTCGTTGTGGCGGCGAACCAAACACCATCACGTTGCCGCCAAGTTCCGCGCACGCGTTGCCCAACACGATGAGGTATTCAGCAGTTGCTTTTCGCACGTCCGCGTCCGGCGATGTCAGATGAAGCCCTTCCGTCTTGGCGAGCAACCAGTGAAGACCAATGACCTCGAGTCCAAACGATTCTGCGACCTTTCGCATGGATCGTAGGGTCTCGACGGAAACGTCTTCTAAACGAGAGGCGATTGTGAACGGTGCGACTTCAATCCCGGTGTAACCGCACTCGGCGACGAAGCGACACTGACGCTCCCATTCCCAATCGATAAACAACTCCTGGCAGATCGCAAATCGCATGATGGTTCCTTCGGTTCAGACTGTTTTCGTTCGGCAAGCACTGTGTGGGAAAGATAACGCCTCCTTGCCGGCATTGCATCCGAGTGGATAGGAATGGCGGATGGCGGATGGCGGATGGCGGATGGCGGGCGTCTGTTTCGTTCGGTTATTCGGGTCGCGCAAACGACGGGGGACGGGAAAGCATTGTTGGTGGGATAATTCGCGGTGTTCGGTGTAGTGAGGTGGTCTTCGTTGACGAGGAAAGAAAGGTCATCTGCACCAACTTTTCTCACGACGAGGAAACGCGGTGCGTCAACCGGATCTAGACTGAATTTAGGGAACCCATCAATGAGATACGTGAAATGGGTGCCCGTCGTGCTGGCGATTACCATCGCTTTGGCGACTGGCACGGAGGCTAATGCGGGCTACTGCGGTGCGGCCAGCTACAACTGCTGTCCTACGGAAGCAAGTGCTCCTTGCGGCAACTACGTGACGGCGAAGTCATGTTGCGGACCGCAATACAAAACTGTGAAAGAAACCGTTTACGACTGCAAAGTCGAACAATGCACGAAGACGGTTTACGACACCGTCATCGAGAAGATTCCGTACAAGACCTGCAAGAACGTGTACGAGACGCGTTACCGCGATGTCTGCTACACGGCTTGTGTGCCGAAGATCAACACCTGCTACAAAACGGTGAACTACACCGCGTGCAAGCCGGTCTACACGACTCACTACAAAACCGTCACCTGCAAAATCTGCAAGCCGGTTTGGAAGACCTGTTACAAGACGGTGAATTACACCGTTCGCAAACCGATCTACAGCTGCAACTATCGCACGGTGAGCTGCACGGTTTGCAAACCGATTTACGACAAGTGCTACAAAACCGTTCCCTGCACGACCTACAAAACCGTGCCGGAAACCCATTACCGTGACGTTTGCTACACGGTCTGCAAACCGATTCAAGAGTGGCACACCGTCGACGTACAATGCGGCGAGTGGAAAACCGTCACCGAACAAATTCCGGTCAGCACCTGCGTGCCAAGCTGCAGCGTACCGTGTGGGGATCAACCATGCGGAACCGATTGTGCCCCGACCGGCGGCTGCTGCACGAAGACTGTCTGCCGTCGCGTTTGGTGCCCGAAGACAGTTCAAAAGAAAGTTTGCACCACCCGATATTGCACCGAGATTAAACGGAAACGAGTTCCGTACACGGTCTGCAAACGAGTCCCCCAATGTGGTACTCGTCAGGTTTGCCACACGACGGTTCGTTACGTGAAACAACAAATCTGCAAGCGAGTTCCGTACACGACCGTGCGGTACGAGCAACAATGCTGCACCAAGCAAGTGCCGATTCGCTCTTGCACCTGGGTCAAGCAATGTGTGCAGAAGCAGATTCCTTACACGACCTGCCGCTACGTGAAAGAGTGCCGCACCAAGACGGTTCCGGTTCGCTCTTGCACGATGGTCAAGGAAACTCGTACGAAGAAAGTTCCTTACACCGTCTGCCGCAAAGTGGAGTGCTGCTCTTACAAAACCCGGACACGCTGCGTGCCTCGCACAGTCACCTACAACGTGACTCGTCGGATTCCTCGCACCGTCTGCCGACAAGTGCCCGTCGACACCTGTTGTACTCCCGAGCCGGTTTGCTGCGAACCCACCAAGGGTTGCTGCCTGTTCGACATGTTTAAATAAACAGCAACGGCAGTGAGTTTCCCCTCACCGCCAAAGATACGGGTTCCAAGGAACTGAGATTCGGCCAAGACAAGAACGGGGCAGACTCGCGACTGAGTCTGCCCCGTTTTTTGTTGTGTTAGCTTCGATCTTCGCAAAATCGGTATTTCGACCGACCGTGTCGCCTACTCGTCGGCTGGTGGCGCAAGGACGCGTCCCATGTACCAACCACATTTTGGGCAGACAACGTGCGACGGACGTGGCGTTCCGCATTCCGGGCAGCCGCTGACTTGTGGCGGTGTCACAGCGTTATGCGAATTGCGTTTACGAGAGCGAGATTTGGATTGGCGTCGCTTCGGAACAGCCATGGGATCAGCCTCAATTCAATCGGAACAGTGCAGTTTTCGGGAAACCAGTAAAATCCTTGATTGAATCAAAACTGTCAAGTCTCGGTGACGAATTTTCACGGAATTCACGCACTCAGGTCGTTCAGCCACCGACCGTAATTTGCAGCAAACTGTACAGAATCAGGGGCAGGTGAACGATCACGATCAGCCAAAATACGACGCGAAACCGCAATTTCTGCGTCTTGTGTCGGAAAACTTGCTGAGCGATTAACCCGCCAGGCCAACCTCCCAGGGCTGATAACCAGTGCAGCGTTTTCTCGGAGACACGCCATTTCTCGGTTTTCGCGTAGTGTTTGTCGAGCCCATACGTGACGAACGCCGCAATGCTGACCAATACCGTGGCGACAAGATACACCGCGACAAACCACGGGCAGCGAATGCCGCCCCAAATTATGAGCAAAAGCACCAGCACCGTCGCCAGGACCCACCAAACGGCAGCCCCGATCACAACCCAACCCGACGCCCCACCTTTCACATCGAATCTCCATCCCGACGATTGTTCACTGAATCCGTGAGCGGGTATCATATCGTTTTATCCAGAAACCGCGACAGTTCATTCCTTCAGTGCGTCGAGTTGAGGTCCATCATGTCCCGTCTGCTCCCCGGTTCAACTCAATTGTTGATCGTGCTCCTCTCGCTTTCAGGAGTGTTGACTCAGACTCCCACCGCTGTGGCGGGCGTTGGTGATCCGCAAATGCGAACTGATCATCCTTGGTATCCGGGAGAACTTGCCTGTTCGACGTTTGAACGACTAGAACAAACCCAAGCAAAGGCGTTTACGCGTGTCGTCGGTCATCCGCCGACATCGGATGAAGACCGGGCACTCGCGGCGTGGATGTGGCGGAACACCCACTATTGGCACGGGGAAGAAGGCCGAGAGGACTTATGGAATCGCGGGTTCGAAAACTCCACGGATGCCGCCACTCGCGATTATTGGACGGGATTGTTCGCTCACGGCTACGGACTCTGCGGCACCACACACGCCCAATGGACTGCCGAGATGCAACACTTGCTCGGTCACAATCGATCTCGTGTCGTCGGCGTCAGCGGCCACAATTCCTTCGAAGTGTTTCTCCAAGGAAATGAATATGGCACCGGCCGTTGGTCACTGCTGGACCATGATGTCTCGACGATCCTGTTCGACGACTCCGGTCGAAAACTTCTTTCCATCGCCGATTTTCAGGACAACGTTCAAGTCCTACGAAATCGAACATCGCGTGATTCCTCACAAAACGGTTGGCCGATCTGCGGTTTGCATTCGGACGACTGGAAAGCGTTCGATTCCTATCGTTCGGCGGAGTACTTCGCCGGTTATGCGGGGCCGCCACCGATGATTCATTTGCGACGCGGTGAAACGTTCCGCCGGTATCTTCGTCCGGGGTTAGACGATGGCAAAACGTACGTGTTTTGGGGGCGAAACGATCGAACCGATGGTATCCCCGGTCCCCAACGAGCCCGCACTTGGGTCAATCAGCCGGAGAATTTTTATAACTCAGCCAAGGAAAGCAGCTACCAACCTGGCCAGGCTCAGTATGCCAACGCCGTCTTTACCTACCGGCCAAATTTTGCCAATGGCGACTATGCTGAGGGCGTGATCGAAGAGACCGATTCGCACCTCACATTCGAATTTCAGTCGCCGTACATTATCGCTGCGACGCCCGCGAATGACGGAGATTGGGGGATTTACGAGCCAGGATGTCGTAACGGTTTGACGATTCACAGCCAAGTCACGCTTCCTGTCTCAATTTCCACCGATCGCGGTCAGACCTGGCACGATGGTGGAACGACTGGCGACTCGACCGACCTCACCGATCTTGCAAAAGGGCATCGGCAGTATTGGCTGCGAATTCATGGCAGTCAGAAACAGTTAGCCAATTCTCAGTTGGCGATCGTCACGGTCTGCCAGTGCAACTCCTCGACAATTCCCCAGTTGACCAGCAATGGTTCCGATGTGGAGTTTCAAGCCACCGGGCAAGCGATTGTCAGTGCGGGGCCGAATTTGGATCAAGCCAACGCCCACCGCGTCGCAGGAGACTTTGATTCGCCACGTCTAACACTCGAACTCTCGCCACCACGGAACACAACAGCGACGCAGATCTTCGCGACCGCACACGTCGCCTCATCGAATCCGCCTTTACCGGATGTGAAATATCAGATCGAGTACTCCACCAACGCTGGTCAGTCCTGGCAACCGCTCGTCAAGGATTGGCAAATCACGCGACAAGGCCAAGAACCATCGGACTTCTGGTCTCAAAGTTTCTGCTACGGTTCGGCGAATCTGAACGATGCACAAGGCCCCGTCGCCGTTCGCTTTCGCAATGACGGTGGCAAGCGTTATCGACGAGCCGAGTTACATCTCGCATACCGCCTCGCCCAAACGGACGCCACTCGCGTGACATTTTGTTGGCGCGACGAAGACAGTGTGGTCACGGCGTCTCGACGATTCGAACCGAACGATGAGGGGAAATCGCAGACTTGGCGAGTTCCGACGAAGAACGTCGTTGAAACACTGTGGGTCGAGTATCAACCTGACTGAACCGTATCAGCCAGCACACGAAACCAATCGGGGACATCTGCATTGAAGCGGACGCTGAGTTGCGTCGTCGGATGCGTGAATTCGAGTTCTGCCGCGTGCAAGCCGAGTTGGCTGGTCGATACGTCTGTCGTCATTGCGGCAGCGAGTTCTCTGTGTGGTCGATAGATCGGATCGCCGACAATTGGCCAACCGAGATGCCACAAGTGCAGTCGAATTTGATTCGTGCGGCCCGTGACCGGAGTGGCACGCACCAAGGATGTCCCGTCGTCGAACTGATCCAACACCTCAAACTGAGTTTCCGCCGGCAATCCGTTCTCATCTGGGATTCGTACGCCTTCGGGCCCCGGTGTGGGACTGATCGCAACCTGACAATCAAACCGCGACTTCTCCGGATGTCCCTGCACAAGTGCGAGATATGTTTTTCGTACGGTGCCGTCATCAAATTGCGGTTGGAGTTGCCGGGCGACTTGGCGGGTTTTCGAGAACACCATCACGCCGGTCGTCTCCGCATCTAACCGGTGAGCCGGTTTTAACCGCAACGGGGCATACACGAGATTCAGCAGATACGTCAGCGTATTCCGATTGAAACGCCCACAAGGATGCACTGGCAAGGGGGCCGGTTTGTTGACGACGACGATCGCATCATCTTCGTACAGAATCTCGATGTCGGCATTCACTTCCGGTTCGATCGTCATCGGAATGACGTGCACCAAGATTTCGCCGGACCGCAACGTTCGCCCCGGTTGAACTGGCTGATCGTTGCATAGCAAATGACCACGCTCGCAGACGTCTTGCCAATGCTCGCGCGAAAGTTGCGTTTTCATGGCATCCAGAAAATCAAGCACCTCGAAGCCATCGAATTGCTTTGCCACTCGCAACGGGCGTTCGTTCGTGTACGGCTGACTTCCCGGTAATGACTGCGTGAATTCTGCGAGTTTCCGCTGACGCGACGCGATTAATTCTCGTCGTTGGTCGTCCCCCGAGCGATGACAATGCGGGCACGATTTTCCCACGACATAGAACGGCGACTCCTGCTCGTCCGCCGTGAGAATCGCCTGACAAACATAGCACTGGGCCAGCGGTGACTCGGACAGTTTCTCATCCACCGCGACCCGGCGATCGAACACAAAACAATCGCCGTCGTAGTGCTCTCCGCCACAGACTTCCAAGTACTTCAAAATGCCGCCATCGAGTTGCAACACGTTCTGAAAACCGACACGCTCCAAATACGGAGCCGCTTTTTCGCAGCGAATGCCACCAGTGCAAAAGGTGACGACCGGCTGCTGTTTCATCTCCTCCGGCAACTGCTCGGCAGCTGCAGGGAACTGGCGGAAATTATCGATGTCGATCGCCACCGCGTCACGAAAGGTACCGGCATCGATTTCGAAATTGTTGCGGGTGTCGAGCAAGGTCACCGGGCGGCCTTCGTCGAGCCACTGTTTGAGTTCCTCGGCGGAAATCCGGGGTGATGTGTACCGGTGTGGTTCAATCCCTTCGACGCCGAAACTGATGATCTCGCGTTTGATCTTCACCAGCATCCGCTGAAACGGACGTTCGTGACTGAGACTTTCTTTGACTTCCAGATCCTCAAGCCCGGGAATCTCGCGAATCCGATTGAGGAGGGCGTCGATCCCGATACGTTCGCCCGCCACGAACAGGTTGATCCCTTCCGGACTGAGGAGAATCGTGCCCTTCAGTTGGTGAGACTGGCACAATGCGCGGAGTTCGCTCCGCAACTCGGCGAGTTCGGTGAGATCGGCAAATTTGTAAGCTGCGATGTTGACGACATCAGTCATCGAATTTCTCTGTCGTTCTGTAGAAATCAATCGGCAAGCGAGATGTCGCGGCTGCGACCAGCTTGCTGAATTCGTTGCAAGGTTGCGGTGAGCGAACGCACTTTTTCCGAGTTTTGCTGGTAGAGGTTCCGCGTCTCGCCCGGATCGTCTGCCAAGTTGTAGAGTTGTCCCGAGGGGTCACCCGGTTGCGGTTTGATTCGGGATGGTTTCGAAAATCCCCCGGAACCGAGTCCGTCGATCAATTTCCAATCGCCGACGCGAATGGTCATCAAACCCGAACCCGACCCCATCGCAAAGAGTGGGCGAATGGGCTTCGAGTTGCTCGTCTCGTCGAGCATGGCCGGCAGCATGTTGAAACTGTCGGGACCGGCTTCCTTGGGAAGTTCTTCTCCAACGATGGCCGCGAAAGTGGCGAGCATATCGGTGAAGCAAATGAGTTGGTTGCTAACGGAGTTCGCCGGGATCTTTCCGGGCCAACGGGCGATGAACGGCACGCGATGCCCCGCTTCCCAGGCATCGGCCTTCATGCCCCGCCAATCGCCGGCGGAGTCGTGCTGGAACTTTGCGACGTCTTTGTCGTACCACGTGGGGCCGTTGTCGGATGAAAAAATCACGAGCGTGTCGTCGGTCATGTCGGATTCATCCAACGCCTTCAGAATTCGCCCGACCATTGCATCTACCATCACCGTGAAGTCGCCGTACAAACTGGCTTGACTCATGCCGACGAATTCTTTCGCGGGCAACCAAGGTGTGTGCGGAGCGGGAAACGCCACGTACAACATCAACGGTTTTTCGCTGTTGGACTCCGTGTGGTTTTCGATGACGTTGACGGCTTCATCGGCGAACAATGGCAACACTTCGTGCAGGTCCAAATCCGGTGCAATCCCTCCGGCTCGCCAGAATTCTCCCTGAATCGGCGTCCAGAACTCTTTGGAATTCCGCGCTTCGATGTGGTTCGTCGGCGGTTGGACGGCTTTGTTTCCCCGGACGTAGAAGTAAGGCGGAATGTCGGTCGACGCACGAATTCCAAAGAAAGAATCGAACCCCCGATCGACAGGCCCGCCGGGTAACGGCTTGTCATAACCGTTCTCCTGAAAACCAACATGCCATTTTCCGACCATCGCGGTCCGGTAGCCGTTCTGCTTCAGAAGCGAAGCAATCGTCATCTCGCCGTCCTCGATCAGCGGCTGACGTCGCCACTTCGACACATCAGTACGAAACGGGGATCGCCCTGTGAGCAGCCCATACCGCGACATGTGACACAATGGCCCGGCAGCGTGGGCATCGGTAAACCGCATGCCAGCCGTTGCCAGTGAGTCGATATGCGGTGTGGGAATCTTCGAATTCGCGTTGTAGCAACCCGGATCGCCGTAACCCATATCGTCAGCCAGAATGAAGACGATATTCGGATGCGATGACTTTTCAGCGGCGAACGTGAAGCCGGCCGTCGAAGACATAAGACAACAGAGCAATGCGTTCCAAAGCGAAACCTTCATAGCGGAGCATCCTCGAAGAATTGCGGGCGCGAGCCGTTATTGTAGCGAAATCAAACGGAATCGCGATCCTACGCCCCGTAACTCAGCCTGTGATCACGCTGTGCTGGCGTGTTAGTCGGCGGAGTCGTTCGGGGTGCGGATTCGGGATGTCGTCGGTTGCCCGCACGGTGGGTGTACCATCAGCCGATTGGTGCAATTCCAGCGGCCGGTCCGCCAAGTCCGTCTCGTAGTACCGCGACGATGGAAAGATATCGGCTGGGTAGGTGAAGTTGTCGAGCATTGCCAAGGCGGTGCAGATCGAACTACCGACGGCGCTTTCCAACATGCCGCCCACCCAGCATGGAATGCCGGCGGCTTGAAACCGATTGTGCATCGCGACTGCGACAGTCAGCCCACCGACTCGTCCGGGTTTGATGTTCGCGTACTGCAAACTCTTTAGCTGAATCGCTTGCTCGGCTCGATGCAGCGAGTTGAGACTTTCGTCTAAACAGACCGGGGTGCGAATCTGTTTCTGTAGTGCAGCGTGATCGACCAAGTCATCGAAGGTCAACGGTTGTTCAATCATCGCCAGATTGAACCGATCGAGGTCGCGAAACAACTCCACATCTTCCAGCGTGTAGCCGCTGTTGCAATCGATGTGAAACGTGGTTTCCGGGAAATTGTTGCGGACGGCTTCCAGCATCGGCACGTCCCAGCCCGGACGAAACTTGAGTTTCACACGCGGAAACCCTGCATCGACTGCGTGGGAAATATCACGGAGCAAGTCGTCGACACTGTCACCCACACCAAAGTCCGCACCCACCGGCACTTCCTCGCGGTTCGCACCGAGAAGTCGATGGAGCGGTGTGTTCTCCATGCGGCTTTTGAGGCACCAGAACGCGGAATCGAGGGCGGCTTTGGCGAACTGGTTGCCCTTGAAGTGCGACAGTCGTCGCTGAAGCTCTAGTCCGTCAGCGATGTCCTCCCCGACGAGAGCGGGAGCCAACCAATCACGTGCGGTTGCGAACACACCACCGGCCCACTCCGCCGAGTAACATGGTGCGGCTAACGAAGACGCCTCACCCCATGCATCGACGGAACCACTCGACATTCGGCACAATACGGATTCGATGTCGGCATCTTCGCCGTAAGCCGTTCGCCACGGCGAAATCAACGGCATGGCGACGTGATATAATTCAATGCGATCGATTTTCACTTGAGACAACCTGTGAGAATAGAGTTAATCAGGGATACTCCAAAACTCGTCTTCACCAGGGTCTCTTTGTCTGCGAGACGGCGGGGGAGGCGGACTCGCTCCCCGTGACTTCGGGCCATGTTGGGGTGTGGCTTTCTTCTTCGCTGCCGTTCGTGGTCTGGATTCACGTTGCGAAGGACTCTTCTTCCGACCAGCGGAATAGTCGACCGATAGCTTGCGAGGATCGATGGGGTTGCCGTCGTCATCCAAAGGAATCGGCTCGTCTGCACTCTCAAGATCACGAATTGGATCCGGTTTGATTGGTGATTGCTTTGCAGACTGCTCTTTCGGGGCGTCACGGTCCAATTCCTTCGGATGCAACACCAAGCGTTCTTTGTCCAAGTCGATCGAAAACCCTTCTTCGAGATGGTCGGCTGCAAGTTGCGCCACCATATTCTCTTGTCGAATGATTTCCGCCGATGCCCGCTTTCCGCTGGCGGCGTCCACCGCACTGACATGCACGCGGGCAGATTCGTCGTAGCGAATCGTCACCGCAACTTGTGAACCGGAAGGCAAATCAGCGGGGAGATCATTGATGCGACATTCACCCAATAAGACCGGTGGTTGATCGGGCGATGTCCCACTCTCGACGACTTGCAACTTGACCCGTCGTTGGTTCGGCACAACGGTTCCGAATAATTTCGTCTGGTCGGTCGGGAGTGACGTGTTCTCGGGAATCAAATAATGCGGGATGCGTTTGTTCGTTTCCACATCGCGAATCATGATTCCCAACGCTCGCGCATTGACACTACGTTGCTTCAAGCTCGACAGTCGCGCGGTGGCTTCTTCATTCAGAATCGAACGGGCGAACTTGCTGTTCGTGAGCATCATACCCGCGTAATATGTCGCGCCGTGCGAGATCGACTGATCAGGCGAAAGCGTGGAATTCAACGTGCGACCGCTGAGGCCTTTCAACATGTTCTTGATCATCGGCATCCGTGACGCGCCACCCGTGGTGAGGACGACATCGACGTGGGCCCAGCCCATCTTTCGATCTTTCAGCAACTTCTTGACGATTTTAGCCGTGCGATCGACAAGGTGTTTCGTCAACTTTTCGAATTGGACTTGCTCGACCTGGTAACTCTTTTGTCGTCCTCCGTATTGCACGGTGAACGAGGATTTTGGTCGGACGCTGAGTGCGCGTTTGGCTTGTTCGGCTTCCAACGAGAGCATTTGCCGACCGTTGGGCGTTTCCATCGGGTTCAAGTCAAAGTCCCGTTGGAACTGCTTGGCGATGGCTTCTTGCAGATAATTGTTCCAATCGATCCCCCCAAGCTGCAAATCGCCGACGCTCGCTTCCACACTGACTTCGTTCTTCTGATATTTCACCAACGACAAGTCAAACGTGCCGCCACCGAGATCGTAAACCATCAGCCGTTGGGCTTCGGCCAGTTCACTGAACCACAAGCCTTCGCTGCCCAACACATGACAGAGGGCCGCCGCGACCGGTTCATTGATGATATCAACTTGTTGCAGTCCCGCTTTATGACCAGCCAGAATGGTGGCGTGTCTTTGCACGTCACTGAACTGGGCAGGCACCGTGACGACTGCGCGTTCGATCGGCCCGATTTGTTCCTGAGCAGACTTCAGGAGTTTCCGAAGGACGAAAGCGGAGATGTCAATCGGTGTATAACTGTGCCCGTCGATCGTCCAACGCTTCGTGTTGTCGCCCATGTACCTTTTGGCGTGCTGTACAACACGGTCCGGGTGGACGATTGCATGTCGCAGGGCTTCCGTACCGACCACGACTTCCGGCCCATCGAACAACACGACGGAAGGGGTGGATTGTTCACCCTCTTCATTCGCGATCGTAACGGGCTCACCGTGTTCGTTAAGGTACGAAATGCACGAATATGTCGTGCCCAGATCGATCCCGACGGCTTGGGTTGTCGACATAATGGGGATGATTCACGTTTGGTTGGAAACCAGATACAATTCAAGACCTGCAAATCCACGCAAAGTGGACACTTCATCCTATCATCGGCAGTACAGCGAAACCAGTGCCGATATTGCATTTTGCTTAACGCACACCTTCCCAGACAGCGGACATCAGGCCCGGCATGAACTCCATCCATGAAACGATTACCGCCCGATCGCAACCGCTCGAGCGAATCCCGACGGAACTGACCGCGAATTTGTCGTCGCTAAAGGGGATTCGAGCCGTGGTGTTCGATATCTACGGCACGCTGATGATCAGCGGTAGTGGCGATATCGGTTCCGCGGATGACGATTCTCATCAAATGGCGTTTCGAGACGCATTCGCTACGGTCGGCATTGACGTAATCAGCGACATTGCGGCCGTCGAGCAACACTACCGAAGTGCCATTGCCGAGTCGCATGCGGAAGCGAAAGCGAGTGGTGTCGAGTTTCCTGAAGTTGAAATTCGGGACATCTGGCGACATACACTTGATCAATTGGTCGATCAGGCAATCATCAAGCCGGTCGCGATTACTGATGAATTGCTCGAGCGACTATCGATCGAATACGAAGTTCGTGCGAACCCCACATGGCCGATGCCGAACTGCCGCGAAACACTCAAGGCCTTAAGAGACGCTGGGCTGGAACTAGGCATCATCAGTAATGCGCAGTTTTTCACGCCGGACTTGTTTCCAGCGCTTGCGCAAGCGGATCTCGACGAACTTGGGTTTGCGTCGAAACTGCGTTTTTACTCGTTCGAGTACCGTCAGGCCAAACCCGGGACGTTTTTGTACGAACAGTGCAAACAGGGATTGGCCGAGTTCGGTATTCAACCGGAGCATGCTTTGTACGTGGGAAACGACATGCTCAAGGACATTTGGCCGGCCCAGCAACTTGGGTATCGCACAGCGTTGTTTGCCGGCGATGCCCGTTCACTGCGGCTCCGTGATGGCGTCGAGCGGGTGAAGAATGTAACACCCGACGTCATCATCACCGACTTGGCACAGATTCCGCAAATCTTGGGAATCGATTGAGCCACACCGATCAGTTCGGGTCTTCCGATTTTGGACGAGCGGCTTTGATTGCGGACTTCGTGATTTTCTTTTTGAGATGATAAGGCATCATTTCACGACGGTAGTCACGCAATGGCTGAATGATGGTCTTCTCGAGAAACTTCCGTCGGGCTTTCCAATCCTCAGCGGGAATGTCGATCCGCGCGGAAAGATCATCCATGGCTTCTAGCGCCGCCTCCGTCGCACGCAGGCTCTTTTCGATATCGTTTAACATGATATCTGAGGACTTGGGGGTATATCCCAGCCGTGCGGCCCAGCGGAGTTTCATGGTTTGCACCAACGCGTTGAGTTGGTCGAATCGCTGCATGTCGTCCGGCATCGTTTCGGGATGGTCGACGAGGATCATCATTGCCGCCGCCACATTCCGCACGGATTTTTCCTGAGTCGACGCATAGTTAGCTGCCCGCAGACGATGCATTAACTCCGCTTTGTGTTCTGGTGGGTCGCACCGCGAGTAAAGTTCCGCGACTTCCTTGTGCAGAAAATCACTCACCAACGGATCGTACGGAACCGCGTAGTTTGCGACCGATGCAATGTCATTAGCATCCAGCGTTTTCAATGCCTGGTCTAACGCTTTGAAGTAGTTCATTCGTCGACGGTCTTCGGGGTGAATGTCTTGCTTCGGAAGCTTTCCACCGACTTGCCGAATGAGTGACCGAGGATTCTTCATGATCTGGTCTTTCGTCGATTTGCGATACAACCAGTACTCATCGGGTTCACCGGCCATCAGATCATTGTGCATCACGATTTCGCTGAATCGTCGGAGCAAGACTTTGTCATCCGCTGCGACACTGCCCCAATTGGCGAACCGTTCGGTGAACGGGGCCAACATAACCTGCGTACGTTGGTACTTCGGTCCCCACTGCATCATCTCCGGCGGTAAACCGAATGCGAATCGTCCATTCGCGGTGGTGTTCCGCCGTTCCCACCACGATCCGCTTGCAAGTAATTGGTCCAAGTTCTGAGTGTTGTAGGCTGGGAGATTGAGTGGCACCGCCCAGTCCATCCCAATGCTGCTCAACACATCTCGAACATGGTTTTTCTGTAGACGATCGGCGAGGTCCACATTCGTCAGACTGCCCGGCGAATTGGAACCGAACATTGCCAGTTGCCCCGCTGCAATTTCTAGGAAGACCACTTCGGAGAACGAAGCACGCATTGTGCGAGCGATCGTGCGAATGGTCGATGGACCGAAATCAACGTGCGGAAACTTCTGACAGAAAATCCCCCCCTCGTTCAGCGACTCAGCGACTTGGCTGTAGAATTCCGTCGTGTATTCCGCTGCCCCTTCCGAGGTCGCGGGGTGATCGGGGAGAGACAGCACGACGTCGAACTTTTTGTCGTCGGCTCGGATTGCGAGAACAGGGTCTGCGGTGTGCAAATTCAATCGAGGGTCAGCCAGCGGATCGAGTCCCCGCGCCGACCACACGTGTTCCTGTAACAAGGAAGTCAGTGTCTTGCTCGGTCCGATACAGGTCACCTGGGGCACCGGGAAAGCGAGTACCGTTTCCAAAGCGACTCCCGATTCCATCCCCAGAATCAACACATGATCGGGACGCGAGTGCAGCACCAACGGCATCACAGCGGGTAGGACGTCGGCTGATGAATGCGGTGCCAGTCGCGGTTCGAGACTGGTCGATCCCGCGGGAAGACCATTGCGACGAAACTGGATTTGGTGGCCGCGTGTTTTCCAGACCGTCCAAGTGGAATCCGCAGTCACGCAGCGATCGAGTACGCGAGACTCATCCACAAAGGGAAGCAATTCGGCGTCTAACCCGGCGGCCGCAGAGATCGAAACGGTGGAGTCGAACAACATTCGAGCACTGCGAGTCGGTTGATAATCTGCCGCGACGAAACAGACAACGAGAACGGCAGCAGTGCAGACGGCTCCCAATCGACTTCGGAGCGAGAGCTCGGAAAAACGCGGTCGCCAGACGGAAACGGCACAAAGGAGGAACACGGCTGCGAATGCCATTGCCAGATTCGGCACCGAGACCCACGTCATTCCCGCCCATCGCACAAATAGGAACCCAACCGCGAAAGCCTCGAACCGAACGGCCGGCCAAGTTGTCGTTGTGTTTGCGCTTCGCTCAGGGAGAAAACGTCCCCAGCACCAACCAGCGAGGAACAGAAACGCCGCCACCATTCCGCCGCGAAGCAGCATTAGCCCAAAGGCCGACGTCACGCCTGCGTTGAAGTGCATCGATAAAGCGGTCAACTGTGAGAACAATGCGGGCAGAGCCATGATCCATATCGATGCAACTGCGGCTCCCGTACTTCGGGAGAACATTTTCGAGGTCTTCCCGAAGATCAAACCGAACGCCAAGCTGGTCCATCCGGTCCATAGCAGGTAGCTCGAAATCGGCATTAGTTGCGTCACACTCTGCCACCAAACCGCAACCGCGCCCCCCAGGACGCACATAAATGCAGTGACTGTCAGCCACTCAAACCGCGAAACTGATTGCGAATCGTGTGGATCACTGGCCGTATCGACTTGGGGGCTCGGTTTCTTCCACATCAGCCAACCGGTCGCCACGCACGTTGCCAGTGCGACGACATTCACGGTGACATCGAATAGTCCCCAAGGTCCCAGGACGTAGGCCAAGCTGAATACCGCAATACACCAACCGGTACCGAAACCCCGCAGGCTTAGACGGGAGTCCATCCCGAGGGAAAACGGCCAACGCACGAGACAGGCGACGGGAGCGGTTAGCGAGACGAGGGTCACTAATGAAAGCAGACCGAGACTACTTGCTGGGTTCGACCACCAAGCCAGGGAAACGTGATCTAAGCCAACTGTAATGATCTTCATTAACCAAGGCAGGACGAGCGTCCAACCGGCGAGGAAAATCGCAATCGAACGTGGTTGAACACGTCGTGTCCTCTCGGTTGGCCAGCCGAGTGCCAATCCCACGACGACTGCAAACACAATCGCCGTGGACACCGCTGTCGACGAGCCAAAGGTGCTCGTTAGCAGTAGCACCCAGCTCAGGCAGAATATTGCCGCTAGACAACCGATCCCGATTGCTCGAGCGAAGTCCGTTTGCAAACGAACTGCGAGACCGGCAAAACGCGATAGAAATGAGAAGCGTTGCATGGCATCCGTGCCGTTGTTGAAGTATCCAAATTGTCCAAAGTCAGCATTTCATCTCGGTTTTTACCGAATTTCTCTAACTTCCCGCAAGACCGAGGTCGTGCGGAGGCTTCCGTTGACCGGACTTTTACGGTTTTACCGGCAAGATTTGCACCGCATCAGCATGGGCGTTGCCGCCGGCGTCTTCTGCAGAAACCGTTACCGACACCGTTTTGCCGGCTTGCAAATCGAATTCACCGAGTGACAGAAACCCTTTGTCAATCGGCGGAGTTTTTCGCATGTCGACTTGAACCGTCTTCGTTCCGCCCGCTGTTTTTACCATGACTGGAACGCGTGATCCCCGATTCTCATGCGGAAGATAGGCAATCCGCACCTCATACCGACCGGACGTTTTCGGTTGATGCTCGAAGGTAACGGCGGTGTTCTTGGCAGGACCGGCATAGAGATAGTGATAACCGACATAGCCCCTTAGTCCGGTTCCCGGCGTCCATTTGCCGGTGATCTTCGCTTGATGATCATCGATAATCACGCCATCGAGTTTCGCCGGATCGAGACCGGTGGGGGGACCGTTCGGACCTGCGAGTGGTAAAGCATCATCGGGAATTTCGACGTCACCACCTAAAGTGTCTCGTCGTGCTTTGCCGGGGAGTTGCAGCAACTCATCCATGACATTCCAGTATTGATGGTAGACATCCCGCGGCGTGCAACCACGAGTGACGCACACCCAACTGGCTTTCCCCACGACTTCACCCATCATGCCACACGTTTTCATCACGCGAGTTGTGCCAAGGGCCTGATGAGTGACGCTAATGCAGCGACCGGCCATGAAAAGATTGTCCACATTCCGCGAGTAGAAGCAGCGATATGGCACCGGATACCCGTAGTTGCGGTCGATCCGTCGATCATGGACCGCGATGGAAATGAACGGGTTATCCGGGAACTTCTTGGCGTATTGTTCTTTGGGATAATGGAGATCGATCGACCACGTACTTGGCACACAACCGTCTTGGAATTCTTTTTTGCCGACGATGTCTTCTTGGGTCAGTACGACATCGCCCATCAAACGGCGTGATTCCCGTGGCCCGCCGATGTAGGCAATCCAAGTGAGAAACGCGTTTTCGTGCTTGTCGGCACCGTCTTTGTTCTTCATGGCATTGAAGGCCCCGAAAACGGCCCGCAAGTTCCAATCGCGAATCCCCTCGGCATCGTCCAATGCGTCTTTGTTGAAACCGGACTCCCAGAACCATTGGCCGTGATGATCGCGAGGATACGGGAAGTCCCGCATTGTGAGATCGAGAGCCCAGGGAGTTTCGGGAAAATCGACTTCTTTCTCTCCTTCGCCCCATGCCCACATGTTACTCATGCCCATGCGGTCTTTATCGGTCATGTCCCAATCGGCTTCCGCAAGCGCCCCGATGGTTCCATGGCCGGTGGCGTCGACATAAAGCCGACCGCTGAACTTTGTGTGTTCGCTGGTGCGGGTATCGAACGCATAAACCGCATTGATGGTGCGTTTATATTGGGTTTCGCTGTCCTTGAGATCGGTCGCATCGACTTTGTACGCATGATGATTCAGGAAGAGATCGATCTTCGGTTCCGCTCGGACGATGCGTTCTTTCTTGGCGTCTTCGAACTCCTCGTATGTGCCGGGAGATTTCGTCGCGTGATCGCTGAATTCCTCGACGATTTCCCCGATACGTGGATATTTGCCACGCCGAATGTTACCCATCGCCCAGACGCGGACTTCGCTTGAACCATTGCCCCCAAGCACGGGACGGTTCTGGATCAACGCAACCTTGCAACCCATCCGTGCCGCCGACAATGCCGAGCCCATCCCCGAATAACCGCCTCCGATCACGACGACATCGTAACCGGATTTCTCCGTGGGCTCTTCTTGAAGACCCAGCAGTTCACGTCGCCAACCTGGTAGAATTTTCGACGCGTTTGGTGGTGGTTCGGAGTCCGTCGTGAAGTAAATCGCATCGCATCGGCCATCAAATCCCGTGAGGTCGTGTAACGCAAGTTCGACTTCCACAGTGCCGGAATCGTTCCCGTCCCCCACTTCAACCGTGCCACCATCGTGCCAGAACCACTCGGCTCCTTCGGTGCCAAATGTCTCTTTGAGTGGGCGATTGTCGACAAGCAATTGGAACCGGCCTGGTTGTCCGGGTGCGTTCCAGCGTTTCACCCAATCTTTCGTCCGGACAAACACATGATAGGTGCCGGCGGACGGGAAGGTAACGGTTGTTGTCGCATCGTCCACTGGACGACCAAGCCCATGTGCCAACAAGTATGGCGAACCCATTTCCTGAATGAATTGGGTGTCGAGCTTCCAACCGCCGTGGTTCGTAAAACTTTCGGCTTCGACGAGGATCGAGTCTGCGAAAGCCGGCGTAGCCATGCAGCTAATGAAAAGAAGTGAAAACAAGGAGCGCATTCGGGTAAGCCTTAGGGTTGTCTGAAGTGTGTCACGACTTTGCGAGTCGTGCTTCTAGTTGATGTACCACTCTCCACGGCTCACAGACTCCGTGGCATACAAACTTGCGACGTTCAAACATTCGCTGCAACAAGTGACGCAAGAACTTTGCGTGTGCCCACAAACGGACGACGACCATGCATCACGACGAAATTGTCGACCAATGCCACATCACCTTTTTGCCAAGGCACATCGAAGGCAAACTGGTCTCCCAATTCCACAGCGGTGGCGACGGCATCGCGGTCTAACGGAGTTCCATCGCCGAAGGTGATCGCTTTTGACGAATCGTTACGTTCGTCTTGCCAATGGGCGGCAGCGATGAGTTGGTTGAAGAACGACTTCCGACCATCCGGAAGCGTTCGCACTGCAGGTAAGACCGGAGTCGTTGCTCGCAGGCAACCGTCGTCGAGCCATTCCCATGAGTAACCAAGTTCCCGGAGTCGTCCTTCGGCGGCTTCTTTCGTTTCCGCCCGCAATGTGCTTTGCCAACTGCGACCCATACCGGATTTCGGATCGTCCACGGCAGGCATAACGTTCGAGTACAACAGCCCTTTCTGTTCACAGTCGTCGGCAAACTGTGGACATTGTTTCTGCAGTTCACGGAAGAGAATATCCGAACGACAGAGGGGCGTTGCACCGCCTTCTTCAGCCGCATGCTCGCAGAAGAAGAACAATCGGCTAGGGTAAATCGGCGTTTGAGCCATCTCGTGATGCAGGAAGATCGTCACTTCCGAGGGGGCTTCGTTTGCCGTGAATACACGCGGCGTACGATTGACCCGCACAGCGTTCGAGAGCGAATCCCGGTAGGCGAAGTTCTCGTAATTGAAGGCTGAAATAAAGGCGTCGAAATCTTGATCGGTCGCCAAGGGGAAATCGCGGAAGAGAATGGTGCCATGTCGGGAGGCTTGGGCGTCAAGTTCGTTGCGGTTGGCTTGTACCCATTCGCTGACAGTTTCGACGGTCGCATCCGACGATTTGCACGCCAAGATTAAAGGAAACGGAATTCCGTCGTATTCCTGCTGAGTCGGCAGAGAAATCGGCTCGACGGTGAGGGTTTCGGTCGACATAAGTTACTCGTAGATCGGAAAGAAAGTATTGAACGCTTCCTCACAAAACACGCCAGGGTCGTTGAAGCGGCGATTGCGGTTCAGTCCGGCGATTGTTCGCATGTCTTCGTCGCTTAGTTCGAAATCGAATAAAGCGATGTTCTCTTGAAGCCGTTCGGGACGTGATGTCTTCGGTACGATCGCGGTCCCGCGTTGCACGCCCCAGCGTAAAACGACTTGAGCCGCCGACTTGCCATGGGATTCCGCGATGGCTTTGACTTCCGGCAAGTTGAGAACGGATTCGTCTTTTTCCGCCATCCCGATACCCACATACGACGGTGCTCCCAAAGGCGAGAACGCCGTGACCGCAATGTTCTCCTGTTGGCAGTATCTGACAAGTTTCTCTTGCGTCAGATATGGGTGGGATTCGATCTGTAAAACCGCAGGCCGGATCTCCGCATACGACAACACATCGCGGATCAAGCTGCAATTAAAATTCGACACGCCAATGTTGCGAACCAGCCCTTCTTTGACGAGTGATTCCATCGCTCGCCATGTCTCTTGGATTGGGATTTTGGCGGGTTCAATTTTGGGTTCAGCGGCATCCGGATCTGTGAACCAACCGGGCGGGTACCGGGTTTCGAACGGTACGAACTGTTGGGCAATGGGAAAGTGAATCAGGTAAAGGTCCAACGCATCGACACGCAAATCGCGTAATGTTCGTTCCAGGGCAGGGCGGACGTGTTCGGCGGCGTGGTAGGTGTTCCACAATTTCGACGTCAACCAGACATCGTCCCGCGACACGGTGCCCGATGCGAAAAGCTGTTGCAATCCTTCTCCAACGGCGTCTTCGTTGCCGTAATCACAGGCGCAATCGAAATGTCGATAACCGGCATCGACGGCAGAGCGAATCAGCGACGGGGCATTCGAGGGTTCGACTTTCCACAAGCCTAACCCCACAGCCGGGAGTTTGTCGCCTGTTGAGAGAGTCAGCGTGTCTGACATGGTCAATTCCGGTGAGTTCTTGTAGGTGCGAATTCGGGCGGACCTTGAGTGTAACAAACCGGGAATCAGAACGAAAACGGAACCAGCTGGTGTTCAAAGATCAGTCGCTGGAGCCGGGATGGTCAGTCGGTGTCCTTGGAGACCAACCCCGCTTGTTGGGCTTGAAGCCATAATGCCCAGGTGCGTTCGTCGTAACCGAAATTCTTGCCTGTGATTTTCTTCAGTGCGCTTAAGACCTGAGCGTTCTCATGATTGACGCTAACGGTGACGGTTTTCATCGGCCGATTGGCGGCGCCGGGGTCGTTTACGATGGCTCCACTGTACATGCCGGTCCGCAAGCCGATCTCGATATCAGGGGGCAGTTGATTTCTCTGGCCGTAAGTACCGTTGGCTCCGAAGCTGTAAGTGTCTTCAGGGACTTGGATTCGGTATTGATGTGTGGTGACCAACGCCGCAATTAACGCGGGCACAGCCTGTTCGTCGCCGACTTCCTCCAGAGCAGCACCCGCTCGACAAACGATTGAATTCAAACCGTTGCCAAGTTCACGGGCATAGAGGGACATGGCAAGTTTGCGTTGCTCGACCGGGATGGCATCACGTGCGGCACTGCGAATCTGCGGGGCCACATCGAACAGCGACTGCTTCACGAGCGGAGCCACACCCCGTGACCCGGTAATGTTGCCGAGAATGCGGACATATAGCGAACGCAGTGAGACACTGGTTTCGTTACTGAAGAAGTAAGACAAAGCCGGCACCGCGTGCGGATCGGTGATTCGTTGTAATTCGGCCAAGGCTTGCTGACTTTGAGCCGGTCGACTGACCAAGTACCCTTTGAGTTGACGAATACGTTTGATCCAATCCCGGTCCTGCTCGGAGTGCGACTCGGCTTCCTCTAACAACGCCTTTTCTTGCGGCGTGATCCACTTGCCATCGTGTTTGACATAACCCTGGGAGATCAGTTTCTCGTCTTTCGTCATCCAGGTGCCGTCATGCAAAATATGCCCGAGACTTCGGTGCGCATCTTCGTACTCAGGATCGAGCTCGATGATGCGTTGCAGTTCCCGTTCGCGTTGGGCAGGCAGTTTATTCTTCAGACACCATTCGGCTAGCTTCCAACGGTCTTCCACCGTATCCGGAATGCGTCGACTCCGAGTTTCATACTCTTCGACAGCCGCAGAACGCCGGGCGACGAAATCAATTTCCTCTTGAGGGATGACGAGCAGCGCACCGGTTGGTGTGGTGATGGAGACTTCGGGTAAGTCACCGACTTTCGTTTCCTGATTGAACTGCCCGCGGACTTCGCCACCATGGGTCAGTTTGACCATATCAGCAAAAACGACCGAAGCCGAATACGGTAGGGTTGCGAACGCCAATAGCGACGGAATGAGACGAATCCGCATAGAACGCTCCCGCTGAACTGTCGTGGAAGTGCGTGCGTCCTATTCTATCGGGAGTGAGACTTGGATCTCAAGCGGGGGCTGACGGGGCGGGTGTCCATGCGTAAGTTCGATGACCCAGGCTAAGCCTAATCCAAGTAGCAAGACTAGCGAGAGTTGCACCCGGTGGTGGGAATGGAGTTCGACTTCCGGGAGCAAGTCACCCAGGGAAATGCATAAGAAGACACCGGCGGAGAACCCCAACGCACATCCCACGATGAACTGGTGATCGTTTCCGAAGGCTTGGACTCCCAAGAAGAACGCCAACGCTCCGATGGGGCACATGAGTGCGAATCCGATATTGACGATCGTCCGCCAAGTCGTCGACCACCCGGAAACCGCCATCAATGACGTGATGGAGACGGCATCGAGCGGCTTGTGCAATAAAATCGCCAAGAACGTGCTGAAACCGAATAGTGACCAACGCACCGGTGCACCGACCTGAGCGGCGACATCCGCCCCGAGGGCCATTCCGTCGATGAGGGTGTGAAGTGCCAACCCCAACGTGACCCCGAACCAACCCCACGGGTGTGCTCCGACAGCAGCATGGGAATGGTGTCCGTCATGATCGTGGTCGTGTTCATGCTCGCAAACCTGGGAGCCAGCCGGTTCGTGCGAATGGAAATGAAACGCCCGAATCAGGAAGAACATCGTTAGCAAACCAACTGCGAGCCAATTGGTCGATGCATGGATGGAACCGGTGAGGTGCAGCGAATGGGGCAGCAGGTGGAACAACGCAATGCCCAACATGAAACCGCCAACACCACTTAGCAACAGTTGCATTTGGGTGTGGCCGAGTTTCAGCTTGTTTGCGAACATCCCCCCTGCCAAGGAGGCTGCCACGATCAAGACACAATAAACCGAAATCAACACCGGCGTCTGCATGAAGTGACTCGGTTCCGTATTTCTGACTGCGAAGCAATTGGGGAAGGATCGGGACTCGACAAGCTGACGTCAGGAAATCTGATGATCGTTGAATTCCGGCCAACGTTTCCAGGCGTACGTCCACTCCATCCACATTCGCATCAACGACCACAACAGCCGCATTTTACCGAGGTCTTCCGTGGGTAGTTTCTGCTGCTGAGCGACCGATTCCCGAGCCGCATTGGCTAACCCCCAGCGGTCGCCAAGTTGTCGGCAAAGAGAGTCCGCGGTGAGGTCTGGAGTCGTGTTGCGTCCGATAATCTCGTCGCCTTCGTCGTGACCTTCGAGATAACCAGCACCGTGCGCAGTCACAAACATTTCGAAGAGCCGTTCACGCCAAGGATCGATTTCCAAAGGCTCGCCTTGCCGTTCGGCTTCCAAAACCAATTCCTCGATACTGATCAGCAAGTTATCCACCAACGACAAATCCTTCTTGAAATGCGACATAGAATTGATGGGTTGGGACGACATGGTGGGACGGATTTCGTCGACAGGAACCGCCGATATCCTAATGAAAACGTCACCCGCCATGCAATGCGCCGGCAAAACGGGAGTGTCATCGCCCGCGAGTCGGCTCCGAGGATGCCTCGCGATCCTTCGTTGCCCCTTGACGGATCGACAACCGGATTTCATTGTAAGTATTGGATTTCGGAGACCGCGCTCGGTTTTCGGAATGAGATCGAGAGTAAGAATAGGAACTCGAACCCGCCGAATGTGACCGCTTTCCCAACGCCCGCCCAATTAGACGGATCGCCCTGGTATGTCCGACCCTAGCCTCATCGAGCGAGCCATTCAAGGCGACACTGCCGCCTTCGAAGCTATCGTCGAGGCCCATCAACAGGCGATTTACGGGTATTTGCGGGCCCGGTTATTTCAAGCCTCTGACGCGGAAGATCTCACGCAAGAAGTTTTTTTGCGGTTTTATTTGACGCGGGCTCGGTTTGATACTGAGAACCTCGTGCGTCCGTGGTTGCTGGGAATTGCCCGGAATCTGCTCAAGGAACACGCGAGAAAGATCAAACGGCGGAAAGAAGTCGCTTGGACCGAGTTATGCTTGGAACTCGACGAACTCATGCGGGGGGCCGGCGAGTCCCACGACGGGCCATATGAAGATGTCATTCGACACCTTCCAGAATGTATCGAATCGCTCGGGCCCAGTGCCCGGGAAGCGGTCAACTTGCGATATCGCTCGAATCTCCGTTTGGCGGCGATCGGGCGGAAACTGCACCGGAGTGAAGGAGCGATCAAACTGTTGATGTATCGTGCTCGGCAGGCGCTCAAACATTGTCTGGATCGGCGGATCGCTCAAAGCGAATTCCCCGAGACACCCCCATCGTGATTCCGCGAACTCGTGGGATTGATCTGAACTCAAACCGTTTGCAATCGAAACGTTTCCGATGGCCAATCGACTTTCCGATGCCGAACTTGTCGAACTCGTGCAGCAAAAAACTCCCGAGGAGTTATCGCTGGACGAAATTGAACAACTCCGGTCGCGGTTGCACAATTCGCCCGATCTGCAACGTACACTGATCGAGCAATTGCATTTGGAATCGTACCTCAACACCGCGCTGGGGCAGACGCGGATTTCCGCGTCCGAGATCATGAGGCGAGCGAACGCCGTCAATCAGCCGAAACGACCATGGACGCAGTGGGCGTTGTGGACCGGCTTGGCAGCACTCCTGATTGGTATCGGGTTTGTCGTATGGCGTGGCAAGGACCAAGAGCGACCGCAAGTGGTGCAGAACGATCCTGTTAATGAAACCACCGAAGAGCCCCAAACCGATCCGATCGAAACAGTAGAAAAAGTCGACGTGGCTGATGCCGGTCCTCAGTCTGATCAGGAACCGATCGACGTGGCGCTAGCCCCCTCGGATACGAACAGTGTTGCAAATGCCAACCCCAACACGAATGCCAATACTTCCACCGAAAACGAGGCGGCAGTCGTCAAGATCGACGAATCCGCACCGTGGTTCGAAGGACTCCATCCTGGTGCCCAGATTCAAACCGTATCGGCGGTCAGTCTCGATCCCCCCGCATGGATTCATCGTGAGTCCTTCTTCAAAGCAGAAGCCGTTCAATGGTGGAAATCGGTGCCAGGGCACGGTCTGCGGATCGACGAACGCGAAGTTCATGGAGTCCACTCCAGCTATCTGCAGGGCATGGCGAAGTTACAGGCTCCGTGGGTCGACGAGGCCGTTTTGCGAGTCGGGTTGTACGACCACGACCAACCGCAATTCCATTTCTGGAATGGAGTTGAAGGGGTTTCGATTCGCGGGTACTTCAATTTCACGCCTCGTTCTTGGTTGGCCTTTGCTGCAACTCGTGAAGCCGGAAAGCCGCAACCGAAGACCATCGTTCTCCACGATTGCGACGACGGGATTTACAGTCGCACGGCCTACGGACCGATTGAATTCCGCTGGCAGGACGGCGAGTTGGTCATGTCTCGCGGGGATGTCCGAATGTTGACGGTTCCGATGAAAAAACCTCCCACGGAAGTCTACTTCGAAGGCAAAGCCCAATTCTCCGAATGTCAGATGTACCGCGGCGAGCCATTGCCGGACCAACTGCCGGAACCGAACGCCCGATTGGTCGATTCCACCCGCCCAGCCGATTGGGATTGGCTAACGGACCAATCGCCTGATGGTCGCAAAACTCTGCATGATTTGGGCCAAGGGCGTCGCGTGTGGCGAGAAACCATTGCTGAGGGGGTGACCGTCGAAGCTCACGATAGCGGAGACGTTAGTCTCGCTGTCGAAGCGACCGAGCAAATTCAGATGGCCACCGCCTACACACCGGGTCGGCAGTTCCGTGAGATCATTTGCCGCATCGAAGACATTGCTCCCGGCACCGGCCTGACATTAGTCAGTGATTCCAATACTGTAATGCAACGACTTGCGGTGGTCAAAGACCGCAAAACCGGTCGCCTGTTGCTCTCGTCACAAAATCCTTATCAAAAAGATTCCGAGATCGATCACGATTTCAACTCCCGGTTTTCTCCAGTCATCGAGGATGGACAATGGCTGCGGATTGTTCCAGGATTCCAGTCCATAGCCGTTTACACGTCGCGGGATGCGATCCACTGGGGGCGGGCAATGCATCACCCGATACGCTCGATGTCGCAACGGGTCACGAGTATCGGATTGTTCGTTTACCCCACGAAACAACCGACGAAAATTCGGCTGAATCATCTCGAAGTCCGTGAACTCGACGCCATTTCGTCATTAGCTTCGATTGCAATCCGTCAGCAGGTGCCGAAGTGGGATTGGGAAGACTCTCCAAACGACGCGGAATGGCATCGACGTGTGCTTACAAGCCGACCGAATGACGTATCGCTTGCGGACTGGCGGCGGGCATGTGCCGTGGAATTCTTGCTGCAACATGAATGGTGCGAGTTGTCGTCGAACCTGTTGCGAGGTTTGATCGACGCAGGGCTTTCCAGCGAGACTTCGGCCGACGAAAAGATTCGACTTCTGAACGAGGTCGCGTTGTTGTTCGATCTGTGGGGCACGCGGGAGGCCAACAGCTTTGTGCGAATGTACTACCGGTTGGCTGAAATTCTCTCGGATGATGGCCATCCCACGCCATTCCGCACCGTCATGCGGACGCTCGTGACGGCTCCGATCTGGACCGAGAGTTCTTGGAAAGTTGCCGAGCCAGACTTTGTTAGAGAGCACGTCGTCCAGGAAGTCTTCCGCGAGAATTGGCCCGAGGTTTGGGCGTCGACACGGGAGGCACATTTCTGGAATACGTCTTCGAATCCGCACCATTCTCACCCGTGGGTTTCCGCCGATTCCAATTTGCTGCAATGGGCCGAAACCTTGGCAGCTCGAAACGATGCCACCCTCGACACCGAGAATCGTTGGGGCGGTCGTGGACGGGGGCGGCGACGTGGTGGTTGGTTGCCTCCATTGGTCACGCAACTCAGTAAAGAAGGCTATAACGTAATGGCGGAATTCGAGGCGGCGATTCGCTCCGAAGCATGGGAGGATGCATGCCGAATCGTCACTTCTGTCAATCGTGGTGGAATGTTGGGATTGCTGCCCGATGCACGAGATGAACAACTTTTGGTTTCACTTCCACGTGCCATCGCTTTGACAATGCAAGAGTACCCGGAACTTGGCCGGGAAATGAAATCAGAGTTCGAAGCGGTCGGGCGATTGCGAGTTCGCGAGGCGATTACCCAAAGCGATGCCGCCACCATCGAAGCCGCTACTGTCCGGTTCTATGGCACGGAAGCAGCCGCGGAAGCCCACCGTTGGTTGGGGGACCAGGCCATCGCAGCCGGTCGGTTCGAACAAGCAGTGAACGCCTACGAAAACGGTCTGCACTCCGCAACGGGCGAACTGGCGGAAGAACTGACCAATCGGCTGAGTTTGGCCACCAGTTTTCTCGGAAATGCACCAGGTGAACTTCCGGGGAGCGACGTCAGTTTCAATCAAACCCATCTGCCGGGAAGTGAGTTTGATGCGTTGCTTGCGGACTTGCAGACCACTCATGTGCGTACGGTCGAAGGCAATGTCAATACATCGACGAGGACGGTCTCGGTTCCCGCGCCCAGCCGATACACCGTCCAGGAACTTGCCCTGTTCGGCGGAGATCTCGGTACGGACAAACCGAATTCACACAACCGCGAAACGGATATGGTCGGTCGGCAGTTTGCATTGACCATCGCTGGCGATCGCGTTTACGTTTCCAACCGATTTCAAGTCACAGCGTACAATCGGCAAGACGGTACCGAAGTTTGGCGACGCGGGGTCGGAGGTGAGCAAACTTCGATCAACGACTGGCCGGGTGTGGCCATGAAACCGCTCGTCGTCGGGAACAGTGTGTTTGTCCGTCGACTTTCGAAACGTGGAATCGAATTGGTATGTCTTGCCGCTGACAATGGTGAAGTCCGCTGGACTCAACGTCCCGACGGGCAAATTGTCACTGATCCGATCGATCAAACGGGGAAACTCCTTGCAGTCGTGGCAACAACGCGACAAGCCGGGCTGATTCAGATGGAACTCACCAGTTTCCAGCCGGAAACGGGGGAAGTCCTCTCCCAGCGAACGATCGTGCGTCTACGCGATGAATGGAACGGTCGACCGGCGTGCCAACTCGCGGCGATCGACGGCAAACTCGTTCTCACGACTGGTGGAGCGACCGTTGCGATGGACTCGCTGGGGAACGCGCATTGGCTGTTCCAACAACCGTGGTTGCCGAATTCTGCGGAAGCGGATCGGGATCGCAAATACGCCCAGCCACCGGTGTTTGCCGGCGAGACCATTTTCACCGTTCCGCCGGGGACCCGAGAATTGGTCGCCCTGGAATTAGCAAATGGCCGTAAATTGTGGAGCCATCCGATGCCGGGCATTGTCCGGTTAATCAATTCGACCGACGAAGCCGTCATCGTGCAAACACAATACGGCTTCGAAGCTTTCCGCGTTACCGATGGGGAGACGCTTTGGCAACATAACGTCAGCGACATCTGCTACGGCATCTCATGCGACAATTCACAGCTGCTATTCGTCCGCATGCTGGCCATCGGCGAAGGGATTCCTTGTTTAGTCTGGCTAGATTTGAAAACGGGAAAAGAGACGTCCCACGCCACTCTCGATGCACTCGCGGACCAGGTTGACCGTGTCGGTCCGCTTGTCGTCGATAAGGATCGCTTGCTGACGCTGGTCGGAAAAGGACACGAGGACAATTCACGACGTCTCGTCGAACTCCAACCGGAATCCGGCGAAATTGCCGGGCCGTTGTTGCCGTCCGATTTGACGGACTGGCTTGGCAACGTCGTTCCCGAAGCGATGCATGCAGTGGCCCGTGTTCTACCCGGCTGGACGCTTCTGAACGAACAAAGCCCTCGCGGTCGTGAAGACGAACCGTTGTTCCAACCGGAGTTTCGCGGCGAAACAGACGTCCTCGCGACACAAACGGTGAAAACGCCGGTGTGTTTTGCCCGCGAAATGGATCCCGATGCCAAGCAACTCGAGGTTCGAGTGGGGCATCGTTCGGGAGAAGCGTGGACATTGATCATCACTGCGGATGGGCGGGAACTTCTGCGGGTGCCCGTGGATGACGAAACCGCGCCTGATGGCTGGTTGTCACGTTCTGTTGACGTCTCTGAATTCACGGAAGGGAACTGGCTGACGATCACCCAATCGACCGATGGCGAACAAAAACCCCGGTTCGCATACTGGAAACACGCGAAATTTCAGTAGCATTCTGGTATATCTGGCCACATCACAAGACGCACCTGGTCTCGACCGTTTCCCAATCGGAAGTTCCTGCGATGGCCAAGAAGAAAGCCGCTTCGAAACGCACTACCACCAGCAGCAAATCTGATGTCAGCCACCTGCGATTGCACGCCGAGCAACAATTCGCAGCGGAGCTTGAGGCATTAGCAGAGGTCGACGAACGGCAACGTCCGCCCGGTTGGAAACTGTCGCCGTGGGCAGTGAAGTTGTATCTACTCGGGGGCAAACTCGAGAATGGTGTCGAGATCACACCAAAATACGTGGGCAAACCCCGTCTGATGGAAATTGCCATTGCCACGTTGGCGACCGATCGGGCGTTGCTTCTCTATGGCGTGCCGGGAACTGCGAAGAGTTGGGTCAGCGAACATTTGTCGGCAGCAATTTCCGGCACATCGACTTTGCTCATCCAAGGTACCGCCGGAACGGATGAATCCGCCTTACGGTACGGATGGAATTACGCTCGGTTACTCGCCGAGGGGCCATCACGCGATGCGTTGGTCGAAAGTCCGATGATCATCGCGATGGAAGCGGGTTTGATCGCGCGTGTCGAAGAACTCACCCGAATTCCTAGCGAAACGCAGGACACGCTCATCACGATTCTGTCCGAGAAGTCTTTGCCGATCCCGGAACTCAATCAGGAAGTCCAGGCGGTGAAAGGGTTCAACGTCATCGCAACTGCCAACAACCGAGATAAAGGGGTCAACGAACTTTCCAGCGCACTCATGCGTCGTTTCAATACCGTCGTATTGCCGGTTCCCGATCGATTGGAGGACGAGATCTCGATTGTCAGCCAACGGGCAACCCAGCTTGGGCGAGCACTCGAATTGCCTGCCGAGATTCCAGCATTGCAGGAGATTCAGCGTATCGTCACGATCTTCCGCGAGCTTCGTAGCGGAGTCACCGAAGACGGTAAAACGAAGCTCAAATCACCGTCTGGGACGCTCTCGACTGCCGAGGCAATTTCGGTGGTTTCTAACGGCATGGCAATGAGCGCGTTCTATGGTGACGGGGAACTAAAAGCCGACGACGTTATCGCTGGTTTGGTCGGGGCAGTTGTCAAAGACCCCGTTCAAGATCAGATCGTGTGGCAAGAGTATCTGCAAACTGTCGTCAAAGAACGCGACGATTGGAAAGACATCTACCGAGCCAGCCGCGATTTTTCCGGTTAGAATCCTATTGCTCGGCGAAATTCAGCGAACTTCCGCTTTGTGAGGCTCTCTAAGAGAGCACGCGGGTTGGTAGCTGAGATGGTTTAGCAGCGGTCTGAAGAACCGCAGACGAGGATTCGAGCGCCTCCCAACCCACCTTGCTGAACTGTGAAGCGAGAAGTTCGAGGCGAGACATGAAATCTCCCTCAAACTTCACACTCCATCCGGCCCGTTCGACTTCGGGTGAGGTCATCGGTCTTTCAAGCCGAGTAGGTTGGGTTCGACTCCCACACGGGTCACTCTTGCCAAATCGCTACTACCTTGGCTCTTTGGTTTTGCGTTTTCGCATCGACTAGTGTTGGTCGATTGTCTAGGAGTTCATCGCATCTGTTAACCGCTCGAAACTTGCGTCCGATGAGTCTATTGCGAGCGGTTTCATGTCATATCCATCAAGATTTGCAATCGAGTATGGCCGATTACTCGTTTTCTTCGGCATGTCCTTCGGGTAATAGAACTTCAAGTTTGATGTTGCGAAAACGAACTTCCGTTTGACCGCCACTATGAAGTTGGAACGCGATGATTCCGCGATGGGCGCCTTCGGGATCATCTAAGTCGACGCACTCTTTGCCATTGATGAGCGTTCGTATGTGATGGCCTTGGGCGATCACCTCATACTGATTCCATTCACCGGGTTTGACATACTGCTCTCCCGATTTGTTCCATAGCAATGCTCGACCATGTTCCTCATACAGTTTCCCCCACCAACCCACGCCGATATCGGCTTGGTAGCCACTGACTTCTCCATCGTGTGCTTGGCTACGGAACTGAATTCCACTGTTGCCGGCGTTGTCAACGAGTTTGACTTCTAGCGTGAGGTGGAAGTCTTCGACTGACAGATCACTGACAATCCACTCATTCTGTTTTAGTCCATCAGTGCGGCCGACCAACTCTCCGTTCTCGACAAACCATAGTCCTTCAGTCCCATTCCAACCTGTCAAGTCACGGCCATTGAAGATTGTGGTCGCGTTCTGCCTGTCAGCGAGCATGGGCGTTTGTTGTTTACCCTGAAGGTAGGCGATTAGCGATCTCACTTCGTGAGGGGGAAGTTGTTTCAGCTGGCCATCGGGCATCATCGATTGTTGACTCTCGGCGCGTTCCTCGATTTCGTCTTTCGGCACAACGACTAATGCATCTGCGGTTTGCAACGTGAGACTATTGCGATTCTCGCTTCTGATTAGTCCGTTGATAACCCGTCCATCGATCGTCGCGACAACCGTAGGTCGGTATTCCTTCGCCATCACAGCGCTGGGGTCCACGATGTTGCTGAGAAGATATTCGATATTCGCACGGTTCGAACCGGTAAGGTCCGGTCCAATTTTGTTTCCGACACCGTAGAGAGTATGGCACTTCATACATGTTCTCGCGAAAACCGCTCGCCCAAGTTCGGGGTCTGCGGGCGGATATTGATCAGAGGCAACGAGGGCTTTGATGTCTGCGATGAGCTTGAGTTTATCTTCAGCAGTCTCTCGAACCGTCCCCCAAACGTTCTTTAAAAGCTCATTGATTTCCTCATGTTTGAGGAACTGTAGTTGCCGAACGAGATCCGCCGTGAGATCTGTTCCAGGGATTTCCTTCGTTTCGATCGCTTTTAATAATGCCACACCTGTTGACGCTCTTGCACACAACGTTCCAAGTGCCATGCGTTGTTGGGTCGGTGTGAAGTCTGCATAAGCTGAGAGTAGTGCCGGTGCAACGTGAGGATTATCGTATTGAGCCAGACCTTGAATCGCAGCGACTTTCAATTCGTCTTCAGAATCTAGAAGAGAATTTAGCGTAGGGACCAAGCCAGGGTCACCGGCGTCTAGTAGTGCATTAAGTGCAACGAGTCGGGTCTTGACATTGGCCGATTGATCTTTGACTTGATTTCGCATTTCGGCAAACGCATTTTCGTCACCAAATGTGACTCCCAACGCGGTCGCCTGCAAACGCACGTCTTGGCTTTCGCTCGCTAGCAATTTCTGAGAAACCTGTTGCCAGCCTTCAGGGGCTTTGACTTCTCGTTGCCCAGTCAATGCAGCACGAATCGCTGTAAGATAGGTCAGTTGGAGTTCTGCCGAGTCCGATGCTCCAAGACCCTGGACGAGTGTTGCTAGTGCTGAGTCCCCACCGGAACTGCCGATGCGACGCAACATGAATTCTCGCAAGAGCGGAATTGCCTCGCCAGCCGACATTGCTAGGGCAAGTGCACGGTTAGTATCCACTTCCGCTAGCGGCTCAGCTGCATACCAGTACATAAGCGACAAGTTATGATCGCTCGCATCTTCGGCATGAGATGTCAACGCGGACAAGAGTTCCCACCGTTGGTTAAATGCTAGTTTTTGAACGGCCGATGCGAGATAAAGGCGGACAACTTGCGATTCGTCATGTTTTGCAAGGTTGATCAACTTAGGCAGGAAGTCTTCAGGGACCGAAACGAGTTCCTGATTGGCGCCTTGATTCTGATTTTCAATGGCTAGTTGTATGGCCCAGCCACGAACATAGGGGCTATCGTCAACCAACATTGTTAGGATGTCTTCGTTTTCAATCGCCCCGGTAACATGTAATGCCCATGCGGCCCGCAAGCGACGCGTATCGTCCTCATGATTCGTGAGAACATTCCGGAGATATGTGATCGCATTTGGATCGATCGCCTGGTTCGCAGCACGTTCCTGAAGATTACGTCGTGAATGTCGGACGTACCAGTCGTTTTGATGTAAGACGAGTTTGGCAAGATCTAAGTCGCTTGATGTTGCAAGGTCTGTTTTTGGCGCGGAAGTTTCTGAAGGGCCGTAACAGATCTTGTAGATCCGTCCGTTAGTTCTATCGTGGACGTTCGCTTCTCTACGGTGACAAGCCTGCATGTCGTACCAGTCAATCATCCAGGCATTACCATCAGGACCGTAACGCAGGTTCAAGATCTGTGATGCTTGGTCACCCGTCAGTAGAAAATCCGGCCCGTGACTGCCTACGTAGCCAGAACCGTTCGGCTTCAAAACATCCATGTTTAATCGTTGACCGTGGATGTTGTTCATAAAGATTTGATTACGATACTGTTCGGGCCAGTGTCCTCCGAGATAGATCATCGCACCGGCATGCGCGTGTCCGCCACCGGCTGCATCGGATTTACTATTGCCACTATGAGGAGTTGCCCCCAAGTAATGAAGGTGGTCGGCAATGGTTGTAATATCGCGGTAGGTATAGGGGTTGAAATGCTGGCCGCCTTGTCGTTGATACCGTGCTCCTTGGATGATGTGGTACAAGTGCGGAATGACACATGCCGTGATGAATGCCTGCCCGTGGTCATTGAAGTCAACGCCCCACGGATTACTTGTCCCATGTGCGAAGACTTCGAATTCGTGTTTCAGGGGATGGTATCGCCATACGGCACAATTGAGCGGAGTGCGTTCTTCATCGGGTGTGCCAGGCTTCCCAACGCGTGAATGAGTAAACACACCGTGACAACCGTAGAGCCAACCGTCAGGCCCCCAGATAAACGCATTGAGAGTTTCGTGGGTATCTTGATAACCCCAACCGTCGAGTAAAATTTCCGGTTCGGAGTCGGGCTGATCGTCACGGTTCCGATCGGGAATGAACATGAAGTATGGAGCAGCACCGACCCAAACGCCTCCGAACCCTACTTCCAATCCACTGACGAGATTTAGTCCCTCGATAAACACTTTGCGTCGATCGAGCGAACCGTCTCCATCAGTGTCTTCAAAAATGAGGATACGGTCTCGACCTTTCTGACCTTTCGCCCGCACGGGGTATTCGTAGGCTTCGGCAATCCAAACGCGACCACGGTCGTCAATCGCCATTGCGATCGGCTGTTGCACATCAGGTTCTGCGGCACCAACGGCCACGTTGAATCCATCGGGAAGTTTCATCGCGGCAGCAGCTTCAACAGCAGTCAGTCCGGCGTAGGGATACTCGTCGGGAGAAAGTGCAACTGCAGTGGGTGTAATCTCTGCAGGCTTTGTCGCATGAAGTCGAAAATGATCAAAATTTAGATGACCCCAGCCGCCTCGATGGTTATCCACTAAGCGAATCAGGATCTCTTGACCGAGGTGTGGTCGCAGATCGACGGTGATTTGTCGAAGTGATTCGCTTTTCGTTCCGACCGTCCGATAGAAAACTTTGCCAGTATCTTTTCGAACGAGTTCGACACGGGTGTTCTCGCCGTCGCCACCATTCATCAGGAATGTGGCATAGCGTTCGGTCACTTTGAAGGGAGCCGATGTCAGAGTGCCGACGCGTTCGTCACCAAACTTTTCAAATCCGCCAATCCAATATTCGCCTTCATGTCGACTTCGCATATCCGAGCGACGCGGAAACACTGTATCGCCCTTGATAGGTTGCCCCTCCCAAGCGTTTCCTTCCGCCGTCCAGTCGGCAAGGGTGCCGGTTTCGAAATCGAGATTGAGCACACGACGGTCTGCCGACTTCGGTTTCGTGCCCATTGCAGACGACGTAGGCTTCGGTTTGATCGATTTGCCGACTACAAAGCGGCCATCGGCTTGCTTGATGCGAAGGTAGTCGATGGCGAACATATAAGCCTTAGCTGCTTTAGTGTTCGCGCCTAGCAATTGAATATTGAGTTTGTGACGTTTGCCAGAAACCTCGATTTTCGGGAACGAGAGGACGCCAGTGGTCACGACTTCAGGATCATAAAGATCGATTGGGGGGCCAATTGTTTGGTCGTCGATCGCTAACTGAACGATGCCATAGTCACGCGCCCGGGTCAAAACGACTTCGATGTCGACCGTGCCGGTAAACTCGGGAAGGTCAAGGGCGAGTGTGTCGCCGGGCTTTCCGCCGGTCCACCATAGCTGTGCATTGTTGCTCCACGAGTCCTTCGGGAACGGCGACATGTTCTGCGACTTCACAGTTCCGACGGTCGGCTTTCCGGCTAATGTTTCCCCTTCGATCGAATCAGCAACATGGCCGGTTTGGGGATCGATCTTGGCACTGGGGCCGCGTAGTAGTTTCGCATTAGTGATGCTAGGAAGTTTCGGTCCCGAATAGACTTTCGGCTGCGCTGCTAAGAACTCGACTTCACTGACACTCTGGACTTGGTGAGTCAACACGTGGGCACCGAGCATTCCACCGACGACTATGTCGGGATGGTTGTCTTGATTGACATCGACAATCGAAATTTGCCGACCGATTCCGCTTTCGCCGTCGGCTTGATAGGGAATCCAAGTGACACCATCGTCGTTTCGAACAAGTTTGAACCAGTACACCACCGCACCTGCATCCCACTGTGGGCTTTGTTTGTGATGCGACCAGTAAGTCTTGCCGGTGATGATATCTTTGAGTCCATCGCCATCCATGTCGGCCAAGGCAACGGAATGCAGTTCGCTAAACACCACCCCGTACTGATTTTCTGAAGGGTGTTCGCCCATGACTAAATGATGTTGAAAGGTCGGTTCGCCGGACTTGTCGGTCGTCGCAATTTGCTCATACCAACCAAGACCAAATTCGTGTGCACGATGACTGGTGATGATATCGTTGTCCCCATCGCCATCCACATCGTAGGCATACATCTCCGCACCGCCGTAACCTTCGCTAAATGACACCTCATGAGGAATCCAACGGGATGTGAGTTGATGGGTCAAAGGCTGCTCGAACCATCCTTGAGAATGAATAATGTCTTGGCGACCGTCGCCATTAACATCGCCGACTCCCAAGCCATGCCCGAATTTCTTGGCTGTCACTTGCTCCGAAACCGGATGGAAGGACCAGGCATCGAACGGTCGTTCCCAATCAATAGTTGCGAATCCAAAAAATCCGTCACGAGTGCAAACGAGTTCCGGACGTTCATCACCAACAATGTTGACAAGTTGAGGTGATTCGTTAGAGACCCAATCGAAAACCTGATGCTTCGGCCAGTGGGACGCAAAGCCGTCTTCACCGGGATTCTCATAGACATACGCTGGGGTTCCGGGGAAACCGACGATGAACACATCATTTCTACCATCGCCGTTGAAATCGTACAGCCAACTAAAAAAGTTGTTTGCGTACCCATTCCGATTCTGCGGTACCGGTTCATAGATTTCGTGCTTGCTCTTAAAGTCCGGGCCGGCAAACCAGTACGGGCCATACACGATATCAATGTGCTCATCACCATTGATGTCCGCCGCATTCGCCCCTTCGGAGAAGTAGACATCCGTAAGTTGTTGCCGGTGGAACGTGTGGGTCTCAAAGTCCCCCGCGTTTGCCAAGCCCACATGAAGAAGCAACATGATCGAGGAAATGGTGAGATAGCGCATTCAAAAACCTCGTATGAATGAGAGAGCAATGCGATCGCTTTGCCCGGCACGCGTGTGAAGTATGATAGTCAGTCTACAGACTCGTTCTTGAATCTGAAAGCCATTAGCGTTCATTGATCGGATCGGAGGGTGAGTCGCGGTTCCCTGGCTGTGGGAATCGGGATGACTGATGATCTTGGCGTGCTAGTCGAGTGCAAGGAATGGCGGCGGATACTCAATATGACCATGGATATCGGACAGCGAGCCTGGTATTAGTTCATAGGCCATCCATGCGTCACCGCCTCCAAACGGCGACTCTAAGTTTTTCGCAAGTTCCGCCGAAAACCCGAGTCGAGAATAAAACGCGGGGTGTCCGAGTACGACGATGATGGCATGCCCAAGTTTCTGGCAATAGTCCAACCCAACTTTTACTAGCTGACTACCAATACCTTGTTGTTGGTAAGCGGGTAAAACCGACATTGGCGCAAGGGAAAGAGCTACCAATGTTTCACTAGTCGTGACGAGATTGACTCGACTGAAAAGTATATGGCCGACAATCGTTCCTTCGGTTTCTGCAACAAGCGAGACCTCCACATAGCCGCCATCACGAAGAGCGTCGACCAGATTTGCTTCCGCGACACCTTCGAACGCTAACTGATTAACACTTCGTATGCGGTCGTAGTCCTCAACAGTCTCTGGACGTATTTTGAACATTGTTCTTCAGTCGAGTGTAGTTATGCCATATCACTACGGCAGAGAAAAAAGAGTGGTCTATGGTTCGTTCGATAGGATTGTAAGGCCGCTAAATTGGTCGTATGTTTCATAGCTGGCTTTTACAGCTATCGTTAAATGCACAACTCAAAGAGGTAATATCGAGTCATATAAAAACTCAATCGTCGTTTATAGCATTGAGTAGTCGATTGGTTGCTTGCAGTCGAGGGTGTTAGTCATTGGGGGGAGTTCATATTTCAGGCCGGTGGCACAGTTGAATAGAACAGCTGTTTCGTCTGCGCTGACATGACCGTCGGCAATAGACTGTTTATAGGCAGCGTAGGTGGCTGCTCCTTCTGGGCACATTAGGAAACCTTCGCGACTAGCAACTTCTTCACGAGCTGAAAGGATGGCATTGTCATCGACTGCAATTGCGAAGCCTTCACTCTCGCGGACTGCACTTAAAATTAAAAAGTCCCCGACGGCCACAGGGACACGAATCCCCGACGCGACGGTGTGAGCATTTTGCCAAAGTTCCGCAAACTCTTCACCTTGTTCATAGGCTTTGACAATCGGAGCGCAACCCGTTGCTTGAACCGCCACCATACGAGGCAGTTTCCCCGAGAGCCAACCTATTGTTTGCAGTTCGTTGAATGCTTTCCACATACCAATGAGACCGGTGCCGCCACCAGTTGGGTAAAAGATAACATCGGGCACTTTCCAGCCGAGTTGGTCAGCCAATTCGAGGCCCATCGTCTTTTTGCCTTCGATTCGATACGGTTCCTTTAACGTCGAGAGATCAAACCAGCCCATGGTCTCTTTACCTTCACCGACGATTCTTCCGCAGTCATTGATCAAGCCATTGACTCGCCAGACTTTTGCACCTTGGGCAGCGATTTCCCGCACGTTGATTTCCGGGGTGTCGGCAGGACAGAAGACGTAACTTTCGATTCCCGCGCGAGTCGCGTAAGCCGCAAGTGCTGCTCCGGCATTGCCGTTGGTGGGCATCGCGATCTTGGAAATACCAAGTTCCTTTGCCATGGAGATTGCCATGCATAGTCCGCGTGCCTTGAACGATCCCGTTGGCAAGCGGCCCTCATCTTTGATAATAAGTTCGCCACGCCCGGTCTGTAGTTTAGGTAGTGAAACTAATGGAGTATGACACTCACCCAGGCTGACGATGTTTTCTAGTTTACGCACCGGCAGGAACTCGCGGTAACGCCACATGTCGGCCGGGCGAGATGCTAGTTCCTGCTGAGTGACATTCTCCCGCAGGGCTGACAAATCGTATTTCACAATCAGCGGCTTCCCCGCCTTTGACAATCCGTGAATGCGGTCAGCCTCATAGTGATCACCCGTGAAGCCACATTCTAAGTGCGTTACGAATGTTGAGCGTTCGGTCTTGAGATTGTCATTCGTCATGGCGGCTACATCTTTCAGTTGTCGAGCGTCACGTTGGCTGATTCGTTTCGATGACGATACCATGGGTCACAGTCGCAACCAACTCTCTCGATGCATATCGCCGATGGGCGTTTGATAGTTACATTTGTTTGGAGTCCTTTCGTGTCGATGAAGTTCACTGTTCGTTTATTTCTCCTCGTTTTGTTTTCGATGCCCGCAGCGAACGGCTTGGCTGCGAAGCCGCTTCGTTTGCGTGTTCTCAGTTACAACATCCATCATGCTGAAGGCGTGGATCGCGAACTCGATGTTGATCGAATCGCCAAGATGATCCTTGCTGTGAAACCGGATATTGTCGCGTTGCAGGAAGTTGATCAGAAAGTCCGGCGGACAAATAGTGTCGATCAGCCTGCCGAATTGGCTCGGTTGACGCAGATGAACGTCGCGTTCGGCCCCAACATTGACTTGCAAGGTGGTCATTACGGCAACGCTATTCTGACACGGTTCACGGTCAAGGAGCATAAAAATTACCTGCTGCCAAACTTGAACGACGGTGAACAACGTGGAGTGTTGGCGGCGAAGATAAAGACTTCTGCGGAACCAACAGACATTTTGGTATTGGCGACGCATTTCGATCACCGCCCGGACGACAAAGAACGGATGTTATCGGCAAAGTTCATCAACCATCAGTTCCAAAATGAGCGAGGACCGGCGTTACTGATGGGCGACTTAAACGATGTCGTCGGCAGCCGGGCACTGAATCAACTGGAATCGATCTGGAAACGAACGAACACCGACCCGTTGCCAACGGTTCCCGTTGATCAACCGAAACGACAGATCGATTTCATCCTGTTTCGGCCGGCGGATCGTTGGACCGTGGTCGAGACACGTGTGCTGGAGGAGGCCGTCGCGTCGGATCATCGGGCCATTCTGAGTGTGCTGGAACTGCAACCGGAGTGAATGGTGGAATTGTTCGACCGTTGCACTCCCCGCTCACGCAAGGCAGTATAGAGATTCGAATCAACGCTCGTTGATGGTTTGCTCGGTTTTTCAATTCCGTTTGCGGGATGTCTCCCTTGTTGAACTTCACTTTATTGTTGCACCGTTCTGGTCTGCTGGCCGTCGTAATTGTTGTGGCTTCGGGGGGCGTTCACGCGGAAGTCCCGGATGTGTTTCCGTTTTCCATCGAGGCCTACGAACCGGTGACGACCTCGACCGTGCAAGGTTCGCCGGACCCGCCTCTGCCGTTCACGGTGACGGGAGCGTATCCCGATTGGAAAATTGTCCGACCCGTGTTCGTGACCACGCAACCGGGCACCTGTCGCTTGGTGTATCTCGATCAGCCCGAGAACCAACAGAAATCGCGACTATGCCGAACATTGAGCGATCCCGCAGAAAGCACAGAGACCGAGGTACTGATCGATCTGGAAAGCCTCGCGTACGATGTGGCTTTTCACCCGCAGTTTTCGAAGAACGGCTTTCTCTACGTCGGTCACAACATGAAGAAAGACGACGGCGACAAGTACACCTGCGTGACCCGCTATACGATGCAAACGAAGCCGCCGTACAAGCTCGATCCAGAGTCGGCGACGGAAATTATTTCGTGGAAATCGAACGGGCACAACGGAGCGGCGGTCGCGTTTGGCACGGATGGAATGCTGCTGGTCACTAGTGGTGATGGCACCAGCGATTCGGATGACGATCTCGTCGGGCAACGGATGGATCTTCTCTTGGCGAAGGTGCTGCGGATTGATGTCGATCATCCCGCCGACGGCAAGATGTACTCTGTGCCCAAGGACAATCCTTTTGTCGGTCAGGCAGGTGTTGTGCCGGAAACTTTCGCGTATGGGCTGCGAAATCCCTGGCGAATTGCGGTGGATTCCCAACTCGGGCACGTGTGGGTCGCTCAGAACGGTCAGGATTTGTGGGAGCAAGTCTACCTCGTACATCCTGGTGACAATTACGGTTGGAGCGTCTACGAAGGCAGTCATCCGTTTTATTTGAATCGAGAACTGGGCCCCACGCCGCATGTCAAACCGACCTTCGAGCATCATCACACGGTGGCCCGGTCTCTTACGGGTGGCGAAGTGCTCCGCAGCCGACAGTTCCCGGAACTCAATGGCGTTTACACCTATGGCGATTACTCGACTGGTCGCGTGTGGGCTGCACTTGTGGATGCCAACGGACAGGTGAAATGGCATCGGGAAATTCTAGACACGAGTTTGCAGATCACCGGGTTTGGAATAGATCCCGATGGCGAATTGCTGATTTGTGACCATCAACCCGAAGGCGGATTCTATCGGTTGAAACGAACCCCACCACAGACGACACCCTCGACGTTTCCCCGCAAACTGTCCGATAGCGGATTGTTTGAATCGGTGAAAGAGCATCGCCTCAAGCCGGGAGCGATTCCGTATTCCGTCAACGCTCCCCTGTGGTCCGATGGGGCATTCAAAGTTCGCTGGATCGTCATTCCTGCGAGTGAGGGAACCGAGAAAGGCCAACCGACAATCAAGTTAGCCGACTACAAAGGCTGGGATTTCCCGGAAGAAACGGTCATTGTCAAATCGTTCGCGTTGGAGACGGAAGCAGGGAATTCGGCGAGTCGACGCTGGATCGAAACGCGGTTTCTGACGAAACAGCAGGGCGAGTGGGCCGGGTATTCTTATCGCTGGAACGACGACCAAACCGATGCGACGCTCGTCACGGCTGACGGTGCCGATGATGTGTTCCCGGTTCAAACAGCGGACGGCATCCGGGAGCAAAAATGGCATTACCCGAGTCGAACCGAGTGCATGGTCTGTCACAGCCGAGCCGCCGGGTTCACGCTGGGGCTGTCAACGGGGCAGATGGATAAGATTCACGACTACGGTGCCTCGCAAGAGAATCAGTTGGCCGTGCTAGAACAACTTGAACTTGTCAAATCACCTGCCAAAAAACCGAAATTCGAATCACTTGTCGATCCGTATGATCAGACCGCCGACCTCACGCGGCGGGCCAAATCTTATTTGCACGCCAACTGTGCTCAATGCCACGTGCAAGCGGGCGGTGGGAACTCGCAAATTGATTTGAGTTACTCCACGCCGTTAGAGAAAATGAAAGTCATCGACGTTGCGCCTCATCATCACAAATTCGATTTGCCGGAACCTAAACTAATTGCTCCCGGTGACCCCAAACGATCGGTTCTGTTGCATCGCATGAATATTCGCGGTCCCGGCCAAATGCCGCAGCTTGCGACGTTCCATCAAGACGAACAAGCCGTCGAACTGCTGACCGAATGGATTCGCAAGCTGAACAAACCGGAGTGAGTTCCGCCTACCGCTAACGCACCCACCATTCCAAAAATTCGTCGGGCCAATACCTGGCTGGAAGCGGTAAGACTACACGCGGCTTGCTTCGGCTCACGATTAATGGCAACAGCGGTCGGCAAATTTTCCCCAGCGGGAGATGTTTGCGGAAAAAATGCGTGGTCGAGAGTTCGTATCGCCCGTTCGGAGTCAGTGACTGCGGTATCGGTAACCCAAAAACACGGGTGTATTCGTCGGTGAGATGGTCAGCAATTGGTCGCAGGTTGCGATCCCGCGGCTTTGTCCCCTTGAGTTCGCCGAGCTGCATTGCGACGTCTTGAAGTTCATTGATATCGACGGTTTCTGGTGCGTCCAGACAGAAAACGAATTCGCCTGGCAGGTTCTGGCTGCCGTTCGAAAACAGCATTCGGTTGGCCTGCACAATATGGCCCCACACAACAATTCCCGTCTCAAGTAGGTCTGGTAGACGCTCGAACAGAGTTCTCAAGCCATCCCTTGGATTCAGATGTAACCAAATCGGTCGTGGCATGCGGAGATAAGTCAGGCGATCCCACAGTGAAAACTTCCGAGGTGCCTTGCCGAAGTTCTCGCGGCACTCATACAGGATTTCAACCACTTCGAAACCTCAGCTGCTGGTGTTGTTTGTTTGTGCACTGAAGGTAATGTGTCGTGTGTCGATTGGAAAGTTTGTCGATGTCGGAATAGGGGAGATCGACCCGGGAGTTTCAATTCTGCGGCAATCCCGTATGATGCCCGGCATGAGTCACTTTGCGTTTGAATTGCAACATACGGACCCGACCGGCGCACGTGCCGGTGTTTGGACGACGCCGCACGGGGCGGTAAATACGCCGTGTTTTATGCCCGTGGGGACATTGGCGAGCGTGAAAGGCATTACGCCCGATCAGTTGCGGGATGCCCGCGTGCAAATGGTTCTGGCGAACACCTACCATCTAGCACTTCGACCGGGTGCGGATGTCGTCGCGGATATGGGCGGGCTGCACGAATTCATGCGGTGGGACGGCCCGATCCTGACCGACAGCGGCGGGTTCCAGGTGTTCAGCTTGGCGCAACTTTCCGATTTGAACGACGAACGTGTCAACTTCCGCTCGCACATCGATGGTTCGCCGTTCGAACTCACGCCGGAGAAAGCCGTCCGCATTCAGGAGCAACTCGGTGCGGATTGCATCATGTGCCTGGATGAATGTCCGCCGATCGAGTCCCAACCCAAATCCGAAGCCGAGCAGACCGAACGCTTGGAGATTGCAGTCCGTCGGACAACTGCATGGGCACGCCGATGTCGAGATGCCCAGAAACGGGATGATCAAGCGTTGTTCGGGATTGTGCAAGGGGGGATCGATCCACGTCTGCGAGAGAAGTCGGCACGGGAGCTGTTGGAACTTGACTTTCCGGGCTACGCAGTGGGTGGGTTGAGTGTTGGTGAAGACCCGGTCGACATGTATCGCACGCTGGATTTCACCACGCCACACTTGCCGACGGACAGACCGCGATATTTGATGGGGGTCGGTCGACCGCTCGATTTGATCGAAGGTGTGCTGCGGGGAATCGACCTATTTGATTGCGTAATGCCCACCCGCAATGGCCGGAATGCGACGGCGTTTACATCGGCTGGTCGGGTGCGAATGCGGAACCTCAGCCATCAACGCGATGACGCCCCGTTGGACCCCGCCTGCGAGTGTTTAACCTGCCGCACATTTAGTCGGGCGTACCTGCGACATTTGTTCGTGGCAGGTGAAATGCTGGGACCGATTTTGCTTTCATTACACAACATTGCGTACTATCAGACCTTGCTACGGGAGCTGAGAATCGCGATTCAATCGGGGACGGCGGCGGAGTTTCGGAGCCGATACCTTGCCGCCCCGAATGAGTCCGTCTAAAATCCGCGCTGAAAAATCGGCGAAGTCGCGTGCCAAGCTGGGTAATTTCCGCTAAGATTCCCGGTCCGTTGGCGAATTTCCCGTGTTACGCCCCGAAATCGGTGACGATTCCGAAAGAATTTCATGTTCAATTTGGCTTGGTTTTCCACGTTCTTGCTACTCGCCGAAGAGGCCGCCCCGAAAGTGGCTCCACAACAGCCACCGAACTTGCTGATGTGGATGTTCCCGTTTTTGGCGATCATGATCCTCTTTCAATTCATGTTCAGCCCGCAGAAAAAAGAACAAAAGCGGGTTGCCCAGATGAAAAGTTCGCTGAAGAAGAACGATCCGATTGTCACCGCGGGTGGTATCATCGGCACCATCGTGCAGGTTTTTCCTGAACGCGATGAGGCCATGGTGAAAGTTGACGAAAACACCCGGCTACGCATGCGGCTCAATAGTATTTACCCAGCTGCTCCTGCGGGTGACTCCGACAAGAAGACGGAAACCGAAAAAGCATAACGGCTCGATTGGCCTCTTGGTGACGGCCACGAGCTGCACTATTCTTATGATCTCAAATCATTGAACGATACAGGGACGGAATTGATGTCGAACCCGTTGATGTTTGCTGTCACCCAGGCCGATCTGGAAGCCGGCGTTGTGCCCGGTTGGCTGAAGTTGTTGATCACCATCACGGTGTTCGTCTTGCCGTTTATCGTCGGTAACCTGCTTGCTCGTGCCCTGAAGGTGCGAGAGTGGGGCTTCAAAATGAGCGTGATTTTGCTCGCCACCACGATTGCGGCGATGCCGTTCTTGTATCAACTGATTGCAGGTTCCTACGCCGATGCGAATTACCAGGAACAACTCGCCGAATGGAATGAAAACCAAGAGCGATTCCACATTTCGGAAGAAACCGTCGCCGAACTGAAGAAGCGGCAGGAAGGGCTCCGCGTGATGACCCGCAAGGCAGACCGCTCTGGTGATGAATCCTCTGAGGATATTGCCCCCGAGGAATCTCCCACTGAGTCGGAAACTCCAGCGGAAACCGAGGAATAAGGATGGAGCCATCAACCTCGTGCTCGAACCTTGCGAGCGATCACCCGCATTCGGCCTCGTTTGAATCAACTTGTAATTCGGTCGTGGACGACCCAAAGGAAATATCCATGTCAGAACGGACAGTTCGGACTTTTCAATCCGCAGCGACGCGATTTCGGTTTCTCGGTTTGGTTGTTGTGCTCGCCGGACTCCTGGGCGGAACCAGTGGTTGTGGCAAACCCAGCCCGATTCCAGCCCTGCGGGATCAAGGTGCGGAAGTCAAAATCAACCGCGACGAACGCCGCCGCATCACCACCGTCCGGTTTCCGGCCGGCACGGAAGATGCCGATCTCGAACCCCTCACGCAAATCGGTGACACCACACTGTTGACCGAGATCGATCTGTCACAAGCCGACATCACCGACGACGGTTTGAAGTCGCTCGAAAATATGACGGCCTTGGAAGTTCTCAACCTCGATGGCGCACCCATTACCGACGAGGCTCTGCCCATTTTGGCCAAGCTTCCGGCATTGCGAGAGTTGTCGGTCGCAGACACAAAAATCACCGATGAAGGTTTGCTCGAGCACATCGGTGAATTCAAAACCCTGAAGGTTTTGGACATTGCTCGTCCCGACAAACCCGAGGCACCGGAACCACGGACGATGCTTTCGGCATTGGACTTTGGGATCGACCTCGCCGGGGGAACGAACCTGATCTACCAAGTTGACCGGGCAAAACTCCAGGAGAAGATCGAAGAAGAGTTAGAGCAAGCCGGCGACGACGGCACGGTCACCTCCGGGCAAATCGAAGAACGTATTTCCGGTGCTGTGATGGATCAGATGGTCGGGGCGGTTTCCCGACGACTGAACCCATCCGGGGTGGAAGAGATTACCGTTCGCCGTGTTGGTTCGGACCGCATTGAAGTCATCATCCCCAAAGCCGACCGCGAAACCATCGAACGCAAAAAAGCCGAGATGACCCGTTTGGGAAGTCTCGAATTTGCCGTTCTTGCGACTCGGCGAAATGACGATCACGTCGAACTCTACGAAAAGATCACCGAGCAAGGCACCGACGATCTTTACATTGACGGTGAACTCCGTGCGAGTTGGCGTCCGATCGGGACTGGCAAAGACGGTCGTCCCAAGCCCGTCAGTTTTGATTACGGCGAAGTCTATCCCCTCGATGCCCAAGGCCGCGGTCTGGTTGTCTTCGAGAGAAAGAACGATCGCGTCACCGGTGAGTTTCTTCGCAAAGCCAGCCCGACCACCGACGAAAACGGGCGATTGGCCGTTAGCTTCTTGTTCTATCCGCAGGGAGCCACACGGTTCTCACGTCTAACCGGGAAGTATCACGGACTTGGCGGCGAACAATTCAAATACCGCTTGGCAATTTTGCTAGACGAGCAGATTCACTCGGCTCCACAGATCAATGCCGTCATTTCCGCTCAAGGTCAGATCACAGGGCGATTCACACGTGAAGAAGTCGATGAGTTGGTCAATGTCTTGAACGCAGGTGCCCTGGCAGTGCCGATCTTGAAAGACCCGATCAGCGAGCAAACCGTTAGCCCGCTGTTGGGTGAAGAAGTTCGTCGAAAGGGAATTGCAGCGATCGGGATCGCCGGTGCGGCTGTCTTCATCTTTATGCTGCTCTACTATCGCTTTGCGGGTGTGGTCGCGAACGTCTGTTTGCTGCTCAACATTCTGCTCGTCATTGGAACAATGGCGATGATCGATGCCACCTTCACGCTGCCAGGTTTGGCCGGGATTGTGTTAACGATCGGGATGGCGGTGGACGCCAACGTGCTGATCTTCGAGCGGATGCGGGAAGAACGAACCCGCGGATCGAGCCCTCGCATGGCGATTCAAAACGGCTTCGGTCGTGCGTTCACCGCGATTATCGATGCAAACATGACGACGCTCATTGTCGCTGTCGTGCTATACATGATCGGAACCGACCAAGTTCGTGGGTTTGCGGTCACGTTGTTCATCGGGATTATCATGTCGATGTTTACGGCATTGTATTTCGGTCGGTTGGTCTTTGACCTCTGCGAACGTAAACGCTGGCTCAAAGAACCGATCGGCAAATCCCTCGTCACGCCACCGCAATTGGATTTCATCGGTAAGCGGCGGATTGCATTTGTCGTGTCGATCATCTTGATCGTCGCTGGAATGAGCACGCTGTTCATGCGGGGTTCCGACAACCTCGACATCGATTTCAGCGGCGGAACGATGCTGACTTTCGAACTGACCGAACCCCAAGAGTTTAGTGACGTCAAGAACGCGTTGCAGACTGGATTCGATAAGGAATCCATCACGGTCGAGAAGCTCAGCGACATTGGCGGAGACACAAGCACCGAGAAAGGTCGCATGTTCCGGGTTCGTTCGAAGAAACCGGATACGGAAGTTGTGGAGGACACGGTCCGAAAGATTCTGAAGGACCAAGGCTACGAGTTGCAAACTGTTGCGACGACTGTGGGAGAGATTGAAACCGGTGATGCCGATGCTGCCTCGAATTTCCGTGGCTATCGAGTGCCGGTGACCTTCGAACCTGCAATCACCGAGAGCCGGATTCGTCAGGCATTCGAGAATGCGTTGGGTGAGTTGAGTCAAGCCATTCCCGACTCTAAGGAAACAGAACCCATCTACGAACGACCCGCGTCTTTGTTCAAGTTGGTCAACTTGGAAGCGGTCGAGGTCGAGAACGCCGGCGATGATGCCGCCGAGACCGATCCGGTCTTTTCCTCCGCGACACTCCAGGTCCTGCCGGTCGTCGAGCGAGACAACCTCGACAAGGCCCTCAGCGGTATGGTGAGCAGTTTCGCCGAAGCCAACTTTGCCGAAGTGAACAACTTCTCCAGTTCGGTCGGCGATGAGATGCAGCAATCCGCGTTGATGGCGATGCTGGTCAGTTTGGTCGCAATTGTGGCCTACATTTGGTTCCGCTTCCAACGGATCACCTTCGGTTTGGCCGCCGTGTTGGCCTTGGTGCACGACGTTCTGGTCGTGCTCGGGGGCGTGGCGTTAGTGTCTTACGGGGCGTCGCAATTGGGCATCACGGTCCTGAAGTTGGAAGACTTCAAGATCAATCTTCCGATGATCGCCGCCTTCATGACCATCGTCGGGTATTCGCTTAACGATACGATTGTGGTGTTCGACCGGATTCGTGAAGTCCGTGGCAAAAACCCGGCTCTCACAGAGCAGATGATCAATACCAGCTTGAACCAAACACTCTCGCGAACCTTATTGACCTCGTTGACCACTTGGATCGTGGTGGCGATTCTCTACTGGTTCGGCGGCGAAGGCATTCACGGTTTCGCCTTCTGTTTGGTGCTCGGCGTGATTGTCGGGACTTACAGTTCCATCTACGTTGCCAGCCCGGCACTGCTCTGGTTGATGAACCGGGGCAACCGAGCTAAGACGGCTTGAGAGCGGCCTGACTGAGACAATGAAACAAGGCGATCGATTGTGCAACTTGAAAGCAGTTGCCGGTCGATCGCCTTAGTTTGTTGATCGGCGGTAGTATTCGTCGTTGATCTTCGCTCAGGCAATAATCGCATCGATCGGTTTACCGTGATCGATGTCGAGCCGCTTTCGTCCGGGGATTTCCAACTGACGGGAATCGAGACCAAGTTGTTTCAGGATGGTCGCATGGATGTCCGTCACATAGTGACGGTCCTCGACGGCGTGAAAGCCGATCTCGTCGGTCGCACCATGCACGACGCCTCGCTTCAGACCGCCACCCGCCATCCACACCGAGAAGCCAAAAATGTGGTGATCGCGACCGTCTGAACTTTGCGAACCAGGTGTGCGACCAAATTCGGATGCAAACACGACAAGCGTTTCGTCGAGGAGTCCTCGCTGATCAAGGTCTGCGAGCAAGCCGCCAATGGGCTGGTCAACTGCCAAGGCATTTTTGGCATGGTTGGCTTTCAATCCACGATGAGCATCCCATGCACCTGCTCCACCACCGCCGTGTTGAATTTGGATAAACCGCACCCCTCGTTCAACGAGACGGCGGGCCGCGAGTAACTGCATGCCGAATTGTTTTGAGTGGGCTTGATTGATGCCGTACAGTTCTTGGGTTTCGGCTGTCTCCTGGGCAAAATTGACGGCGTCTGGGATGGATTGTTGCATCCGGAAAGCGAGTTCGTAAGACGCGATCCGGGCGGTCATCGCGGGGTCATCGGGGTACTCGACGCCGCGGATGGAGTTTAATTGACCGATCAAGCGTTCGCCGATATCTCGCTCCTTTAGCTGAAACTCCCGTGCGGGACGGCTGTAATTCAAGGGATTCTTAGGATCGATTCGCAGCGGCACGGCATCGTGCGATGGGCCCAGATAGTGGCCGTCTCGCTTGTTCCAATACTCCCGCTTTCCAATTGAAATGAATTGCGGAAGATTTTCATTGAGCGATCCTAAACCGTAATGCACCCAGGCACCAAGAGTTGGGAAGTCGCCTTCATTGCGATGTCGTCCGGAATGAAATTGGGTTTGGGCTCCGTGATTGCTGTCGGTCGTCCACATCGATCGCACGACAGCGAGTTTGTCGGCCTGACTCGCAAGGTGCGGGAACCACTCGCTGATTTCGATGCCGCTTTCACCATGTTTTTTGAAACCAGCTTGCAGGGGGTACAGCGTGTTGCGTTGGTTGCCATTACCATCGGGAACGACGAGGCGTTCGAGAGCCAATTTTTCAGGGTCTTGTGCGTCAGCGAACGGGGTTTCCGCAATGGTCTTTCCCCCGTACTTGTTGAGCATCGGTTTGGGGTCGAAGCTTTCAACTTGGCTGACGCCCCCATTCATGAACAGCCATATGACACTTTTCGCTTTCGGAGTGAAGTGCGGTTGGCCGGTTGGCGGAGTCCAGGTGTGTTCCTTGGCGACCCCGTCACGTTGGAGCAGGGCACCGAGCGCAAGCCCGGTAAAGCCCATGCCGAGGTCGGCCAAAAAAGTACGACGACTATTCATTAGAGTTTCCTCAGGTCACTCAGCGAAGCGTGACGAAATCGTTGTGGTTGACGAGCGCCCAAACAAGATTAACGCGAGCGTCTCGTTCGGTTTTTTCCGGTAACGATTGCCACTCGGCCATCGCTTGTCGGCATGCGGAGATTTCACGATCAGCGGCCTCAATTCCCAGCAGCAGACGGAATGCGTCCCGGATAAATTCTTCATTCGTCGACGCGTTTTTCGTGATTCGCGTGGCGATTTGTTCGGCGGCATCCAGGACGAGTTTACTGTTCGTCAGGGCAAGCGCCTGTTGGGGGATGATGCTTTGCTCGCGTCGATAGCAGTCCTTGACGAGTGCTTCATCGAACGTCGTCAGAAACTGGTTGCGTTCGTTGTTGGAGTGGAAGAAATAAAGACTTCGCCGTGTGGAGTTTGCTTGCTCGTTGGTCGGCACCGGCGGACCGCCCATGGTCGTATCTAGCGTTCCCGCAAGTGACAACAGTGAGTCCCGCACGACTTGCGACTCCAACCGGATCGGCATGCGTCGCCAGAGAATGCGGTTCTCCGGATCGCGTTTCATGTTCTCGTTGGCGTCTGCATTGGTTGAACCCATGCGGTAGGTGTTCGACGTCACAATGAGTCGATGCAGATGCTTCATACTCCAGCCGCTCTCGATAAACTCGGCGGCGAGCCAGTCGAGAAGTTGTGGGTGAGTGGGCGGAGTTCCTTTACGGCCGAAATCGAACATTGTCGGCACGAGTGGCTGGCCTAGGTGCCGCGTCCAAATATGGTTGACCGCGACACGAGCCGCTAATGGGTTGCGGCGGTCTGTGATCCAGTTCGCCAATGCAGTCCGTCGTCCCGTGCTTGTCGAAGGTGTTGGTGGCTGCGGATCGTCTTTCCCGGAATTCTGGAAACGTGTCGCCGACCATTTTGCACCCACGAAAGGCGTGAATGTTCCGGCGTCGGCAACCGGTGTATTCAATGTCTTTTCTGCCTGCGTGAGCGATTCCTGAGCCGAGGCGACGGCTTTTTCCGCGTTGTCTTTTTGATCGTCTTTCGCTTTGGTCAGGTTCTGCTGGGCAATCTCTAGCTTGAGCCGGGCCTCGGCAACCGCGAGTTCACGTTCGCTGCGAACAGCCGAGGCAATGGCTTCGCGGTCTCCGTCACCCGGGCTTGCACGGACGGCGTTCACTCGCTGCTTGACGCTCACAAGCTCAGCATTGGCAACGGCAAATTCGAGTTCCGCTCGGTGCAATTCACCTGACGAATTCTTATTTTCCGAGTCGTCTTGCTTGCTACGCAGTTCCTGAAGTTTCCGACTTGCGGTATCGACCTTCTTTTCCGCGGCTGAAATGTATGACTCGAGGACACCTGCACGTCGTTCCGGCTGCGTGGCTTCCTCGGGGAGCGACACTGGCTCGACGGTAAACTCATCGAACGCCAGGACACCCGGGATGCCCGGCTGGATGTCGGCGGATTTGTCCGGCATGCGTTCGTCACCACGGATGTAGAGATACGTGGGCTGGTCGATCAGGGAATCGTAAATTCGTGGAACGCCATCGCGAGTGAAATCGGTCTCGCCGGGAACAAGATCGAGCCGCACCTGATAGGGCTCGAAAATCGCCCGCATGCGGTAGAAGTCTTCTTGGGGGAACGGATCGAATTTGTGATCGTGACAGCGGGCACAATTCAGCGTGATGCCCAGAAATCCTTTCCCGACGTGCTCAACGGTTTCTTCCATCCACGGAGCCCGGTTGAACAGGAAGAAGTTGCGGGCCAAGTAGCCGGTGGCACGAAGTTTGTCGGAATCTGTCGGATGAAGTTCGTCGGCTGCCAGCATGAGCCGCACCATCTCATCGTAGGGCATATCCTCGTTGAGAGATTCCACAATCCAGTCTCGCCAATGCCAAATGTGTTTTTGACTGTTGCGAAGCTGCTGATTCAATCCCCACCAATCACTGTATCGCCAGATATCCATCCAATGACGACCCCACCGCTCTCCATAACGCGGATCATCGAGGAGTCGCTCGACCACTCCGGCGTACCAATCAGGCGACGTGTCCTTGATGACGACGCGAATTTCAGCGGCAGTTGGTGGAACTCCAATCAGGTCAAGATACAGACGTCGCAGCAAGACCAATCGAGTGGCGGTCGGTTGCGGGGTCAGCTCGTGTTGTCGGTGTCGAACCGCCACAAAAGCATCGATCGGATTACGGACCCAATCGGATTGTATCGCTGGAACTTCGGGACGAACGATTCGTTGAAATGCCCAATGATCCCGTGGATCGGCCTCGGGTTGTTCGTCGGCCGGGCCTTTCGCACCGGAAGATATCCATTGCCGAAAAACGTCGATTTGCTTTGCGGAGAGTGCTTCGCCCTCGTGTTCGGGTGGCATCCGCAGTGCTGGGTCGGTCTCGGAAATACGTTCTAACAAATAGCTGTTTTCGACGGTCTCCCGATCGATTGGAGAGCCAGAATCACCGCCCAAAACGATGGATTTCGCGGTGTCGAGGCGGAGATTTCCTTCTTGTTTCAACGCCCCGTGACACGCGTAACACCGTTCGCTCAACAGTGGTTTCACGTGTTCCGTGTAGAACGTGACATCGTCGTCAGTCGCGTACACACGTGTCGACGAAACGCCGCCGGCAATTCCGGCTGCAACGACAATGATGATCCGAATCGTGGTGGTTGCTGATTTTTGTGGGCAAAAAGTTTTCTGCATATTGATCAAATACTCGAACGGTGATCCGCAAGCGGACTTGCACGTTTTGAGGGTGTTCACGACCCCTTCGTGGCGGTGACTGTCATCTGTGAAAACGAGTTTCACGGATGTAGATGTTATCGTTGCATCGGAAGCGGCATCTATCAAGTATTCATTATGTGTTAACTTGAGCCTTGGGAAATTACGGCTTGCTCGGCCACTTGAGTTTTGCGACCCAAACGCGGTTATCTGCCCCTCGTGCAACTAACGGTCGTGGATCGTGAGGATGCGGGGCCGGCCCCTGCATCCACTCGGTGACGGTCACCCAAGTTTCGTTGTCGCTGACTTCCGTCACTCCAAAATTTCCCAGACGTGCTCCTTTCTCGGGCACAAGGATTTGTTCGGTCGAACGGATTACGTGCAACTTCTGCGGATCAACTTTCGCGATGAATAGAGGAGCGCGATGTCGAAACACATGATCGTTCCCCGCTCCTTTCCGTGTGTACACGAGCCACAATCCATGTTCTGGATGTCGTACCCAATGCTGTTGGGTATTGTAATTGCCGAGGTCGGTGCCGTCGTCGAAAGTCCATTTCTTCGGAGCGGAAAACGACAGTGAATCGTCTCCCTCACTGACGGAGACATAACCATGGTCGTCGTTTCGCATGGTCAGATAGTATCGTCCGCCAAATTCCGTGACTGAGGGCTCGGCCAGTCCGCGTTTGACTGGCACAGTCAGTTCGCTGCCATGATCCACGTAACGGAGCGTTTCGCCATCGAACTTGCAGCGGAGGACGGTCGACGAGTACTGCTGTTCGCCGATTTCCTTGAAGTAGATCGGCAGGAGAATGTCACCGTTCGCGAGGTCGAATCGCTGTGTGCAGCCGGACCCCGCATTTTCGAACTTCGGGACGTCCGGCAATTCAACGGTTCGCCACGGTGCCCATTTCGCGTGTTCAACGTCGTAGACTGCATATGCCACTGCTCGCGGACGGACCTTTCGAACACGGTTATCCTCATAGACGACAGTATGACCAACACCGAGAAGTTTCTTTGTCTTCGCATGCCATTTGGGAGAGAAGTCGCACACGGTGATCTCCAAATCGTCGTGCCCGTCGAACGAAAACGGAACACGGGCAAACGACTTGTGTTCGACCGGGCGGGTCCAGGTGCGACTGCCGTCGGTCGTCCGCATGTCATTCAACGCGTAGAACACGTCTGAGCCGGACAGTTGCAGCTTTTGCAACGTCATCACGACGACTGGGTTTGACGCCTCAGCAATCGGCACCGCGCCGGCCCGTGCATGGACCCAACAAAAATCGCCGTCAAAGCCTTGCGTGGCAATCGTTCGTTCAAGGGTGAAAGGGTTGCCCGTCTCTTGGCCGACGACCGGATTCGACAGGGTCAGCATTAACGTCGGGCAAATCAGCAGGGCAAGTGTTCGAAGACTCATGGGGATGGCACCGTTTTTTGGAAAGAACGACCTAGCTGGCAGGTAAGCGGGCGAGAGAAATTGTCACATAGAGATTCATGCATATTAAAAACGATTGAAGCCCAGGACGCTACACCGATCATGATTTGAGATCACAATCGCGGCTTGTGAAGAACCTGTACGAACAATTTGCCATCTTGTGACGAAGGTCGTGCGTTGACCAGCGGGATAGTTTTTTGCGACTCGAAACACTGGTCGTGGTGGCTCAAGAGCGAAGTTTCGAAGTTGCGATCAAAGCGATATGATCCGCACTATTGGCAACATATTACCTGTGGACTGCATCAGGGATAAAAAGATGAGTATCGAGGCTGGCCGCTACAAACACTACAAGGGCAATGAATATCTTGTCCTCGGGGTCGCGCGACATAGTGAGACGGAAGAAGAACTCGTTGTTTATCGCCAAGATTATGGCGAGAAAAGTTTATGGGTGCGTCCGCTCTCGATGTTTCGCGAGACCGTCGACGTAGGAGGTCAACAAGTGCCAAGGTTTCAGTATTTAAAGGACCAGGGATGACCAATCTCATTTCGGACCTCCCCACCAAGTTGCCAGATGAACTAGTCACAGTCCTGGCGGAGAGTGAGCACGTTCGAATCGAGCGAATTGTCTCCACGGGTCATGCGTCCGATGAGAACTTTTGGTACGATCAGTCCGAGGCCGAATGGGTCGTCGTTTTGCAGGGTGAGGCGAAGTTGATGTTGGCTGACGGTCCAACTCAGAAATTGACACCGGGCGATTACCTTCTGATTCCTCCCCATCAAAAGCATCGGGTCGAGTGGACTTCACCGGATCAACCGACTGTTTGGCTAGCGGTGTTCTTTCGAGAGACTGAGTCGAGTCCATCATAATGAACATTGAGCAACCAGCAGAGTTCCAGGATTATCTTCGCCAAGCCGGCTATTTGGCAGACGATGAATCGGTGGAATTCGAAGTGCTCGCTGGTGGAGTTTCCAATCGGACGGTACTCGTGCATCGAAAAGCTGGGCCGAGTTGGGTTGTTAAGCAATCTTTGAGTAAGCTTCGTGTCGAGGCCGATTGGTATTGTGATCCAGCAAGAATCCGGCGGGAAGCTGCTGGACTTCGCACGCTGCAGACATTGCTGAAACCCGGAGACGTTCCGCAGTACGTGTTCGAAGATGCGAAACACTACCTGTTTGCAATGTCAGCCATCGCAAAACCGCACGACAACTGGAAACAACTCTTATTAACCGGCCAAATCGACGAACAGTTAATTCGACGATCAGGCGACATGCTGGCTGCGATTCATATGGAATCCGCTAGCCGCCACGCGCTGTTGCAAAGCGAGTTTTCGGATCGATTGTTCTTCGAGTCCCTCCGGCTTGAACCATACTATGCGTATACAGCACAGCAGGTGCCCGATGCGAGTCTGTTTCTCAATCGACTAATCGATCAAACTCGTTCAACAGTCCAGACGTTAGTTCATGGGGACTATAGTCCGAAAAACATACTTGTTAGAGACAATCGACTCGTTTTGCTCGACTATGAAGTCGTTCATTGGGGCGACCCGAGTTTTGACTGTGGTTTCTTTCTCACGCACCTCATTAGCAAGTCGCATCATCTGCACACGCAACGGGAAGCATTCCTGTCAGCGGCGAAACTATGGATGAGACACTACCTTGCCTCGGTCTATGAACAATTGTGGGCTGAAGAACTCGAAGCTCGGGTTGTTCGTCAAACGCTCGGTTGTTTACTCGCACGAGTCCGCGGTCGATCCCCTTTGGAATACCTCTCGGAAACGGAACGAGATCGTCAAGCTGCGGCCGTCGTTAAAATCATGAATCGCGACTGCTGGACAATCGCTGAGCTTTGTCAACACTTCGAGGAGTTGATAACTTAACACGGCGAGTCGTTCGATTCGCGATCGAACTTTTGATCTTCGTCTGCAATGCTTATCGATGTGCTAGTATACAGGGACTCAATGTGCCTACGATTGACTCTTTTCATGCGATTGAAATTCTAGACAGTCGTGGCCGTCCAACGCTGCAAGTGACTTGTCAGCTTGCTGATGGTGTGAAAGCATCGGCGTCGGTCCCCTCTGGGGCGTCAACTGGAAAAGCGGAAGCACTCGAGCTTCGTGATGGGGATAGGAACCGTTATCGCGGGCTAGGGTGTCGATCGGCTGTTTCACACGTTGAATCTCTGATTACTTCGCACCTAGCAAATGCCGAGTGCCAAACGCAACGACAATTAGACGAAGCACTGCTCGAACTCGACGGGACAACCAACAAATCCCGACTTGGCGCAAATGCGATTTTAGGTTGTTCACTCGCATTTTGTCGGGCGGTTGCGAAGTCGATTGGTGTGCCATTCTACCAACACGTGGCCGAGCAATTCGATTTGCAGCCGCGTCGCTTACCACGGCTTTCGATCAACTTGTTCAGTGGCGGGAAACATGCCGGCGGGCAGGTCGCGATTCAGGATGTTCTCGTGGTGCCCATTGCGGATTCCGTGACGGAATCGTTAGAAATGACTTACGAAGTCTATCAAACCGCGGCAGATATCTGTCGGGAACGGTACGGTATGCGACTTCTCACGGCAGATGAAGGAGGGCTTGCGCCACCTTGCACAAATTGTGATCAGATGTTCGAACTTGCGGTCGAAGCGATTGCCAAAGCCGGACTGACCGACCGAATTCAACTTGCGGTCGATGTCGCATCGAGTCACTTCGAGAGTGATGGAACCTACACACTCGATGGGCAGGATCGAACAGGAACAGAGATGATTGACCTGCTCTCGCATTGGGTCACTTCGTATCCAATCGTCAGTATGGAAGACGGTCTCGCCGAGGAAGATTGGCAAAATTGGACGTCCTTCGTCGGGCGTCATGGTGAGGATGTCCGCGTTGTCGGAGACGATTTACTCTGTACAAATCCTGGACGGATCCGACGAGCGGTCGCCGAAAAGGCTGCCAATACGCTTCTGCTGAAAGTGAATCAAATCGGTACGCTGACCGAGGCGGCCGAAGCACGGCGATTGGCGGTCGAAGCCGGTTGGCAAGTCGTGATTAGTGCACGGAGTGGCGAAACCGAAGACAACTGGTTGGCGGACCTTGCAGTGGGGTGGAGCGGAGATTTCATCAAAGTCGGCTCAATTTCTCAGTCCGAACGATTGGCGAAATACAATCGCTTGCTGGAGATCGAACAGGAAACAGGCTGGAAAATTGAAGGCTCCGTCTAGCAGTCTCTTTCGCCTGTTCGCCGCATTTCCTGCGAAGTGCGAAACATTTTCGTAGCCGCAAACTTTGCCTATTTCCCCTTGTTGTTCTTTTCGGGGCGAATCTGCTCTTGCTAGCGGGGTTCTGCCGATAGAATCGATAAGGGCGGTTACGTCAGGAATCTGGAGTAAAACGATGGGGTCACGGATGCCGAGTCACGGAAGCATGCGACGAATTGCTACGACAACTCTGTCCGCAATTGTGGGCTTGGGGATCGCTGCCTGGTTACTCGGGAGTGAGCCAAAGGAATCCCCGTCGTCCGGTTCCAATCCGGTGAATCTTCTGCCTCCGAAGTTTCAAGCCAAAGGGAATTGGGCCAGTCAATTGCCGACCCCGAGCAGTTTGTCGGTTCCAGAGTTTGAACAACAGCTTTTCGCGTTTCTGCAGCAACGAAAATATGATCGGTCTGGGTGGGGGCAAGACAAACACGTTCGTGACACCGGCCCTTTTCTGAATGGCGAGTATCACGGTACGCACCCGGCTGTCCGCGTTTTTTATTCGCCGGAAGTCATAACGTGGCTAGAAGGTGGCCGAAAAGACGCATTGCCGGACGGAGCCATGATCATCAAAGAGCAATATCCGCCACCGGCCGCTCGACACATTGGCAAATCGGAGAAAGAACTCTGGGAATCGCTCGAATCATGGACGGTCATGGTGAAAGATTCGAAGGGATCGCACGATGGTTGGTTCTGGAGCAATCCCGGTCGCGATCAAGAGGTCGTGGATAACCACAAAGACTTTTCCCATCCGATCTCCGGTTTCGGTCTGTACTGTGTCCGTTGTCACGCATCGACAGAAACCCCCGGTGCGGAACCGTCAAGTGCAGCGAACGAATACACGTTTGCCGCTTTAAGGAATATTAAAGGGTACCCCGGCGAACCCATTCTGTTTCGTGTTGACGACTCGTGGCGAACCGAATCGAAACCTGAAGCAGACCCTATTGCAGAATTCGTGAGTGACGTCAAAAACGTTTCGCTCAAAGAGGTGGGAGAAGCGAACGGTTCTCACCCGCAATGCACGAAATCGGGGACAGTGAGTCTGTGCACTGCGTCGGTGAATCAGGAGTTCTTGGATTTCTTCGGTGAAGTCAAACCGGTCGGGCTGAACTCTGTCAGTAAATTACCACCTGTGACACATGACTGGGCCGTCAAGAAACGCGATCCGTGTCAGGAGTTTGTCACTTCGAATCAATGCATGAGTTGCCATGCCGGTCTGATGAAGCCCTATGGCCCGACCATGTTTGTCCCGACGGGAGAATCGACGTCCTACGGTGCGGAGGGATGGAACATTTCTCCCTACGGCGAATGGCGCTGGACACCAATGGGCTTAGCTGGTCGTGATCCGATCTTCCATGCACAACTCGAGAGTGAGCGAAAGTTGCTCGCGCAAGAATTCGGCGATTCGCCGGAGACAGCTTTGCGACTGCAGAATGTTCTCCAAGATACGTGCTTGAAATGTCATGGTGCGATGGGGCGTCACCAATTTCACTGCGATCAAAAACAGGAGAATGAACTCGCCAAATGCGACACATTCTCGCAAGAAATGTGCGAAGCGATCGCGGCCGACAGTGAACACATCGGGCAAGGAGATTCCGAGTACGGTGCACTCGCCAGAGAGGGCATTAGCTGTATGGTGTGTCACCGGATGCAACAACGTCCCCAACCCGCTGATGACGATCGTCCGTACTTGCAATTCTTCTTAGAAACTTCGGTGACTGGGAACTTATATTTCGGCCCGAAGAACGAAGTTTATGGACCGTTCAAGGATGACGAGATTACGCAATATCCGATGCAACACGCACTCGGCATTACGCCAAAACATAGTCCATTTTTGCAGTCGTCTCAGATGTGTGGTTCGTGTCATACGGTCACACTTCCGTCGGTCGATACACCGATTCCCGCTGAGCACCATGATGAACTCAACGAATCTCAAGTCGTCAAAGAATTCACGAACTTTCATCATCACGTCGAACAAGCGACGTATCTAGAATGGCTCAATAGCGCTTTCGAGAACGAGTTCAAAACACAGAATCCACAGGCCAAGTCTTGCCAAGACTGTCATATGTCGAAGGACCTCGTGGATGAGGAACATGGAATCCAACTCGATACACTAGCCACACGAATGGCAATCATTCAGGACACAACCTATCCCGACGCCGAGAATCTCGCTTCCCACAAGAAACTCAATGTCCCGGTTCGTGAAAAAGGTTTTCGTCGACACAATTTTTCGGGACTCAATCTGTTCTTACTGGAACTCTTCGAGCAATTCGATGATGTGTTAGGTGTGCGAACAGATGACTATATGACGGGGTCGAAACATGACATCGAGCATGCCCGCCAAGAGTTCCTGAAAACCGCTCGTGAGAAAACGGCCGACTTGAAACTCGCAACTCATTGGAATGCGACTGAAGGCTTGGAAGCGGAAGTTACCGTGATCAATAAAGCCGGTCATCGCTTTCCGACCGGCGTCGGATTCCGCCGTGCATTTTTGGAATTGCTTGTGATTGAACGCCCTGAGTCCGCGGATGGCGAAGAGCGGATTGTCTGGAGTTCCGGGCGAACGAATTCTCTGGGAGTCATCGTGGATGAAGACGGCCATCCACTGAAATCCGAGTTCTTCGAACCCAATGGCAACAACACGGCTGCATTTCAGCAGCACCACATTCAGATCACGTCACCCAAGCAAGTCCAAATCTATGAATCACTTTTGTGCAATGGAAAGAATAGTTTCACAACGAGCTTTATTCATGGTTGCAGTACTCGCAAAGACAATCGGTTGCTCCCGCTTGGTTGGACTGCAAATGGCCCCGATCCCGCTTTGACGGGTCGGTATTTAGAAGCCACTTATCCCGTGGGGCGAGCGGCTCACGATCCTCAATACCAGAATGGAAGTGGATCGGACACAGTGACCTACCGGATTTCGCTACCCGAGAATATCGATCCTAAGCGGTTACAAGTCCGAGCGACCTTGTATTACCAATCGATTCCGCCGTACTTTCTCCGGAATATCTTCCGGACGTCACCGGAAGGCGAAGCAACCCAGCGACTCTATTTCTTGCTCAGTCACGCGGACTTGAAAGGCACGGAAGTCGAGAACTGGAAGCTAAGAATCGCGTCGGAAACTGCCGACGTAAAACCCTAGAACTTCGTTCGGTTTTCGGTTCGATGCAACGGGCATTGCTAGACAAAGATTTTCTCTGCAATGTCCGTCTCATTCAGCGGTGAGTCTGGAGTCGTTCTAGAGAAGCTGAGATTTCTTGCTCGATGATATGGAGCGGGTTGAGCGGCTGTCGGGGATCTGAAATCGGAGTGACTTCATTCGTCTCACGATTCCAGTGAACTGGGCCGAATCGCGCAGGCTCGGGTTTCGAGTTCAAAATGTGATCGCCGGCATCGCCCTTGTTGAAATGCCAGAACTCGAACGGAAAGTGCATGAAGCCGTTCGATTCCATGATTTCGGTGATGGCAAGACGGTTCTCAAGTTCGGCGCTGGTGATAAACGGCGATCGCATGGGCGTCTTTTCGCTGACCTCGAGATAAGGTCCCCCACGCCAAACTTCATTGCCGGTGTGCTGGTCGATCACGGAGATGTCAATTGCGGAACCGGACATGTGAGTTCCAATCTTCGGCGCATTGGCGACCATAACAATCGCCCGTCGGAACACGAACTCTTCCGTGGGAATCTCTCCGCCATTTTCCCAAATGCACTTTTGCAAAACCGCATCAAAAACCGCTGGTTTACGGACCAACGCACGCTGCATCTCGATTGAGCGATAGCCGTCTTCAATTTTCAAGACCCAACCGCGTGTATGCATCGCCTTGGCGATCGCAATGACATCGTGGACGAGACTTTTTCGAATGAAGTAAATGCGATCCAGGTCACCAGCGATTTTTGATCGAGAAAATTCGATTGGAACATTGGCGGATGTCGCCGCATCTGGAATCGACGCAAACGGCTCGCCACATTCCTCAACCGGGAAATCCATAAGTTGCTCGACCATCTGGTAGCCGAGTTCCATTTGTTCCGTCCAGTAGGCTCTTCGTTGTTCTTCGTCGACGGGTGTTGTTGGCATAGATTTTAGGGTTCGGTACTAGAGTTCTCTTGAGTCTTCTGAAGTTTCTCGCGACGCTCGATATCGCGAGGATGCTTCGAGAACGAAGCAAAGACGTCGCCAACAACCTGGTCCGCAAGTCCGCCGAGTTCGCCGATGATGATCGACTCTGCTTCCGGGACGAGTTTGGATGTATTCGGCTCGTAGCCACCAACTTGGTAGGACGTTTCCGTCGGTATATAGCCGATGTTTCCGTTCGCGTATCCGACGATGATCGGGATGGCACGATCGGCGATGTCCCGTTCGAGTTTGAATCCATATTCCACCATCGGTTCACCCGGCATTGTGAGGAACAGGTACGGGCCAATCTTGAGTGCCATAAGTTCTGCATCAATGCGACCTTCTTTGCCCGGAAGCGAGACCGTCTTGCTAGCGACCCGAATACGGTAAAAGTCTTCACGTGTTCTCAACTGCTCACGAGTGACGTTGCGAGCCAAGGCTTTGATGACAGCACTTCCAAGATCCCGTCCTGCCCATTGAATGTCAGCCTCATCGGCACATCGATATGGATACCCCGGAAGATTCGGGCGAATGTCACCAGCACAACCTTGCAAAAATAGCGAACTCGTTTTGCCGCCGTAACACATTTCGACAAAGGACTGGGCTTCGCCCGGGAAGTCGGCACTCATTCGAGGATAGCCCTCGGGGTAGGGTTGCGTTCCTTTGTCTCCCCACGTGAAAAAACACGGGTGACAAACAGCATGCATCAGAACTGCCATCGGTGTCAGGGATGTGCCGTTATCGAATCGCAAGACTTTGACACGCGGATCGTTTGGGCCCTCGGGATTAAGTCGTACGACGGCCCGGCCATTGATGACTTTCCGACGATTGATCCCAAAGTTGATCTGGTCTTCGCCGTAGCCTACGTTGACTGTCTGCATAGAACGAGTCGCGTCTTTAGCGGCATTGCCAATCTTCTCGATGAGTGCTCGTCCCCATTCGGAGTCCGCTTCGAATGCCGGCCCCGAATGATTGTGAGAAGCGGCCACTAGGATGTTCGCCGCTGGGATCTCGGTCAGTTCTTCAATGCGACCGCGGGCGAGTTGAACCATCTCATCCCATGCGCCTATCGTATCGAGCGTCACGATGGCAGCCCAAGTTTCACCATCATTCAGAACGAGAACTCCCGCACGCAGCGGGTCGCGAACGCCGGTCACTTTTCGTCGGTGCCCAGTGACTTCAAAGTCGCGAACATCGGACGGCGTTATATCGACCTTTGCAACACCAGCTTTCAAATTCGAGTGTATCGGGAATTCGCCATCGGCTCCGTTTGCATTTGGTCGCGCGGCTAAGAGAAGACCCGCTAGGATCGCCAGTTTCATCGGCAGTGTTTTCATCGAGATTTCGTGTCCTCTTGAAAGCTGCACCGTTGTGCGGTTTGAGTGACCGTGAAAGATGTCGGAGCGCGTCTGCTTTTGAAAGCTAGGAGTTTGAAGACTTCTAGGTAAAAATTTTAGGTGTGCTGATATTGTTGGCGATACTTGAGCCGCTAAACGTTCATTTGAGGATTTCTTGAACGACGCGAGCGTTTCGTCCGGCGGTGAGTTGTTGTTCTTGTCCGTTGTTTGTGTAAACAAGTTTTTCTGGGTCAAGTCCGAAGAGGTGCAACAAGGTGGCTTGATAGTCGTTCGGGGTAACGATGTTCTCGATGGCTTTGTGTCCAAAATCGTCGGTCGCACCATAGGTCATACCTGGCTTGATGCCACCACCTGCCATCCAGATACTGAAACCCTGGCCATTGTGGTCGCGACCATGTCTTTCCGGGGCTCCTTGATTCTGTGTGACGGGTAGTCGACCGATTTCACCGCCCCAGTGCACAATGACTTCGTCTAGCATGCCCCGTTGTTTGAGATCCTTGACGAGACCGGCTGATGGTTTATCAGTGCGTCGGCAAATGTTCGGAAGGGCCGTGACAAGTCCACTATGATTGTCCCAAGGTTGACCAGCGAGAAACAGTTGCACAAATCGCACACCACGTTCGACAAGTCGTCTTGCAATCAGGCAGCGTGTGCCATATTCCTTGGTGGTTGCGTCATCGATGCCGTAGAGTTTTTGAGTCGCTTGTGTTTCTTGAGAAATGTCTAGTGCTTCGCGAGCGGCAGTTTGCATTCGTGCTGCCAACTCGTAGCTAGAAATTCTAGCATTGAGTTCCTGTTCGCCTGGGAAACGCTTTGCATGTTCTTTGTTGAGTGCTTGTAAGAATTCTAAGTTCTGACGCTGCGGCTCACCTCGTAGATGAGGTGGAGCATCCAGGTTGAGGATGCGTGGCTCTTTAGGGCGTAAGACCGTGCCTTGGTAAAGTGGCGGCATGAAACCGCTAGACCAATTGTTAACACCATCCACAGGGTGACCTGCGGGGTCGGTCAGGACTAGATAAGCAGGCAGTTCTTGGGTTTCTGATCCGAGGCCGTAGAGCAACCATGACGCATAGTGCGGACGTCCTAGCACACCCGGGATTCCGCCATGAAAGTATCTGATGGAAACCTCGTGCCCATTTGCTCCGGTGTGCATGCTGCGGATGAGACAGATGTCATCAGCAATGCTAGCAGTCTCCGGCAGGAGTTCGGACAATTCCATTCCACACTCGCCGTGCTTGGAGAACTTCCATTTCGTGCCGAGGAGTTTCTTGCTGGCTTCGTTCACAAAACTATAGGCGATGTCCTCCGCGTAGTCCGTGCCATCGAACTTCGTGAGCATTGGCTTCGGATCGGTCAGATCCATATGCGATGGTCCGCCGTGTTGAAACAGCGAAATCATCGCTTTGGCCTGCGGTGGGTGATGCGGAGGCTTCGGTATGAGATCGAGTGCGGGTTTCTCTTTTGGCAAGTTCTTGGGCTTGGCATAGCTTGTTTCCGACTGCAAAAGCCAGGCAAGGGCTAGGCTCCCTATCCCAAGCGTGTTTTGCTTCAAGAACATCCGGCGGGAGTTTGAGAGTGGAGATGAATGGTCCGAATTCATCGGGGGGCCTTGTCGATGGAGTGGTCTGGAAAGGCGAGGTTGCTAGCAGCGACAGTTCTAAGTAGGAATAGTCAGAAACTTATGAGTATGTAATATTCGATGACTTACTCGACATATAGGAATTCGTTCGAGCTGAGGACAACTTGGCAAAGACTTGTGAGAGCCTGGCTCGCAGCTGTTTGATTGCTTGATATATATTGAGGAGAGTCGCGAAGGAGATCGATCTGGCGGGCGAGAAAGTTGACCGCTGTTCCCAATTCACTCGGGGACGGTTCGCGACAATAGGCGAGCTGCCAGATTCTCACGACCTGACCGGCTAATGCCTCGGTGGAAGCTGGGGGGCCTTGAAACTCTTCGACAGATGAAACAACACGTTCCGCTTGTTTCGGGTAAGCACCACGAATCGTGACCGGCCAACTAAACGAGTCTGAAGTGAAATTCTCGCGACAGTCAGTTACGAAATCGATCGTATCGTGGGCTTTCACTTCAACGCTCGTGACGTTAGTTGCAGTCGTTGCATTCTGAATAGTCCATTCCCCGAGCTTACCAAGTCGGCTGGAGATGATCCGGCTGCGAACACCGTCGCCGTGCGGTGAACCATGCGACAAATTGCCTTCGATTGTTATCGTGACATCGTGAGGGGCAATCCAGCGACGAATCACAGCGCGGCTGCTGACATCGGGGTGTCCGCCTTGAGCGTTAAGTAACACCCAACCCAGGCTTGGATCGGGCAATGTTTCGCCGGCCTGCCATTGGGCTCCGGTCCAATGAGTGAATGCGGTAAAGTCTTCCGTGCGGTTCAGTTCGGGGTTGAAACTTCCGTAGCCGTACTTCCAATTTCTTTTTCGTGCAGTGAATTCGGGCAACGCGGCAATTTGTTCTTTCGGCAACGGGGTTGCCTCTTGAATTGCCCGTTCAGCGAGTTTGGCTGACTGGGTGAGGATGAATTCCCCATTGAGCAGCATGAGCGATTGAGTTGCGACCGTCGAGTTCGTACGGACTTCACAATTCGTTTCCATCACAGGGGCGTCGAACGTTTGTAACATCGCTAGCGGTCGACTACGTTGCTGACGGATGTAGAGACTGCGACGAGTTTGGGTTCCATCAACGATGACTTGGCCGGTCTCGTCTTCTTTCGTGTTCAAGGGACGACCAAAAAGTGTGCGATCGAGTTGTCCCGCAGCGGCAAGCATCCGGTCGCGGATGATTTCCGCGTCCAAACGAGCCAAACTCGGGCGAAATTCCGAATCCGATGCACGGGCTTGTCGCCAGACTGTCGACGACAGAATAAGTCGGTGTAATGCCTTGAGGCTCCACCCAGATTGTTGAAACTCACTCGCCAAATAATCTAAGAGTTCGGGATGCGACGGTTTGCTGCCGAGCTTCCCGAAATCCGCAGGGGTGGAGACAAGCCCTTTGCCGAAGTGATGCATCCAGACTCGGTTGACGATCACGCGGGCGAAAAGCGGATTATCCGGGGCAGTCAACCATTTCGCGAATGCCAAGCGACGCCCTGTCGTCGGCAGAGACTCGGAATTCAGCGGAAACGTGCGGTCGCCTGCTTCCATTGTGGTAACGGTTAACCCGGCCGGTTCGATGACTTGCTTCGGCTGCGCGGGATCGCCACGATGGAACAGCTTCGTTTCCGGGACATGTCCAGCCGGTTCGACAAGTGCCCGAATGAATTCCTCAGGTGGCTTCTTTGCACGGATTTCGTTGATTTTTTGGTCGAAAGTCTTAAGTTCTTCAGCGGCTTTCGGGAGGTACTGATAGAGGACTCCCGGGGTGATGTTGACGCTAGGATGTTTCTTGAGCAACGCGTTTTGTTCGTCGGTTCGGTCCTTGCTCGTGGTTTTGTAAGCGTCGCGAAGTGTTGTCCGTAACGGTTCCTCAAACTTTTGCAACTCTTGTTCCAACGCTTGTTCAATGAACTCAGCCTGCTTCTGCGACTTCTCGGCCGCCATCTTCTGGACTTCCGTTTCGATAGCGGCGGCTCGTTTTCGATCCTCTTCCGTATAAAGAGACACCAGTCGGCTTTGCGGTGGCTTCCACGCTTGCCAATCGAGGGCCGGCTCAAACACTGCTCGCAATGCGTAGTAGTCGGTTTGAGGGATCGGATCGTAGCGATGGTCGTGACACTGGGCACATTGGATGGATAACCCCAGCAGCGATGTGCCGACAATTTTGAGGGTGTCGGTCATGACCTGGTTTCGCCCTTCGACGGTGTTCGCTCCGCTTCCGGTACCATCGGCGGCCATTCGGAGGAACCCGGTGGCGGTCAACAAATCAATCTGCTGCGGTGTCAAATCGCCGTTGCGAGGCCCCATCAATTCGTCACCGGCCAGTTGCTCGGTGATGAATTGATCGAATGGTTTGTCGGCATTGAGGGCTCGAATGACCCAGTCACGATACTTCCAAGCCCATGGCCGATCGGCATCGGCTACCGTATAGCCTTCCGAGTCGGCATAACCAGCCACATCCAGCCAGTGTCGCGCCCAACGCTCTCCGTAGTGAGGCGAATCGAGTAGCTCTGTGAGTAGCCGGTCGTACCAATCGCCGCTCGGATCGTTTAGCCATTTCGCCAGTTCCTCCGGAGACGGTGGCAATCCGATGAGATCGAAATAGACCCGGACGATCAGGGCTCGACGGTCGACATCATCCGCGAATTTCTGGGCACCAGGGACGGATTGGATAACGGCATCGACTTCCGTGCGAACACGAGCCGATTCAGGAAACGAAGAAATCGACGGTGGATTCGGTCGCTGAATTGGCTGAAACGACCAGAAATTTCGCTCCTCCAGCGTGACCCCGAGACCTGGGCCAATGTTCTCCGGTTCGGGGCGACTGGTTTTAGCGCCTTGGGCAATCCATTGAGCAATGGTTTCAATTTGTTCCGCCGGGACTTTCCCTTCACCGGGCGGCATTTCGCCACTGTGGAGACGATCCAGCAGATAACTCTCGTCGGCCTTGCCGGGTGTGATCGCTGCACCGGCATCACCACCGCTTTTCATCAACCGAACCAACCGGAGATCCAGATTGCCTTCGAGTTTTTCAGTGGCACCGTGACAATCGAAACAGTGTTCGCGGAAAATCGGGCGAATGTCTTTTTCGAAATACAGCGGATCCGCACCCCACACCAAACCGCGACTACACGCGATGACGCCAATCACAAGAATCCGAAGTTCATACATAAACTGAAGTTTCCATCCTCGGTAAGTAATTCGGACGCAATCTGCGTCTTGCATGATAGATCAGCGAGGCTTGATATATCAATGCTGCGGAGACTTCACAACGTCCCAATCAACCGTCACGAACAATCCGCGGTCGGGCTCAAGAGTGAAGAATTCGCAGTTTCTACTTCCTCTTCGAAGCAGGGTTCGTTACGCTCAAGCGTTGGCTGGTGTATCCCTATTTCTCTCAATGAATCTACTCCCAGGAGATGTCGATGACTGGGGCTCGGTTTTGGCTGTTGCTGTGTCTGGTTGGTGCGTTGCTTGCGGGCGATGCGGATTTGTTGACCGCCCAGAATCGCAATCGGTCGGCTCAACGTAATGCGGGTGCGAAAAAGACACCACCAAAGTCTCGCCTACCGGTTGTGGATTCCAGTGAGAAAATCCGGGTTGCTCCGGTCGATCCTGACCAGAAGGAAGCCGTCAAAGCTTCGGCGGCAACGATCGATCGTCTGATCGAGAAGAACCTCGCCAAGCACAATCTCAGTCCCAATGCTGACGCCAGCGATGCCCAGTTTATCCGTCGAGTTTACTTGGATATTGTGGGAACCATCCCGACAGCCAAGCAGACCCAGTCCTTCATCAATTCGAAGTCATCGACGAAACGTCAACGAGTCGTCGACCAGTTGCTGAACCGACCAGGTTATGCCAGTCACTTGTTCAATTACATGGCGGATCTGCTGCGGATTGTCGACCGGTCCGATAACAACACTTACACGCGACCGTTCGGAGAATGGCTGAAACAGGAACTCCGAAACAATCGGCCTTACGACGAACTTGTTCACGAGATTCTGGCCGCTGACGGCCGCATCTTCGATAACCCGGCTGTTGGATATACGCTCCGCGATCCGAATATGCCTCTGGGCCATCTCGATAACACCGTGCGAATCTTCCTCGGCACACGGATCGGTTGTGCCCAGTGTCATGACCATCCGTTCGACCGTTGGACTCAACGCGAGTTCTATCAATTAGCGGCATTCGTCGGTGGTGAGATGACGCGATTACCAGGTCGTGTTCCGGCGAACATGAAAGGCAACCCGCAGGTTCCAGAAACGTTCGACCAACGCAAGTTCTATGACGAACTGAGTATCGGTACGCAAGAAGGTCGCCAGGCTCGTCGGATTGTGCGACTCAATCGGAGTGCGGTCTGGGAGCATCCCTACAAAAAACTGAAATTCCCGCACGACTACGCATACGATGACGCCTCACCTGGTGATGTCGTGAAGGAACAGGTCATTTTCGGCTCGATGCCGCAGATGACGAAAGGACAAACGCGTCGGGAGGCATTCGCACAATGGGTGACCTCGCGGGATAATCCCCGGTTCACGATGACGATTGCCAATCGAATGTGGAAACGTGCTTTCGGAGTCGGACTTATCGAACCCGAGGATGATTTGCGTGACGATACCGAAGCGTCGAATCCGGAACTGATGGCGTTTCTCGTCGAGGAAATGAAACGCCTGAACTACGATTTGAAAGAGTTTCAGCGGATCATCTACAGCACACGGGCGTATCAGCGAGAAGTCACTTACGACGAACTACCGCCCACGGAGGCATACCACTTTCCTGGGCCGATCTTGCGACGTATGACAGCCGAGCAAGTTTGGGACTCGCTGCTAACTTTGACGCTCGAAAACCCCGATCAATATCAACGGCCTGACGATGTCGAATACTTGCAAGCGGTGGCCGTGAATCCGCAGACCATCACGACGGAATCACTCATTCAGAAGGCCAAAGACGAGCAAGATTGGCGGAACGAAGAAAACAAAGACCGCCGAAAATATTTGTACAAAGGCCAGTTGCTCGCGCGGGCATCCGAGTTGCCGCAACCGTTGCCCGATGGGCATTTCCTGCGACAGTTCGGGCAAAGCGATCGTCAGATCATTTCGGACGGCAACACCGATGGTACGGTTCCTCAAATTCTCACGATGTTCAACGGCCCAGTCACCCACATGATGTTGGAAGGCGGTTCGGTACTCTACAACGAAGTCACTGCTTGCAAGACCGCTGACGAAGTCGTGGAGGTGATTTTTCTGAGCATTCTGAATCGTCCGCCACTGCAGCGGGACCGGGCCATGGCCACTCAAGAAATCGCGAAGAACAGAGCTGCGGGCGTTGGCAACGTCATTTGGGCACTGCTCAATACACGCGAGTTTCTCTTCATCCAGTAGTACACACGACTCATCGTCGTTGAAATTCAAATCGGAGATACCTTGATGTTCGATTGGTTGCAAAAGGCGGATGGCCCGACGCGTCGTGATTTCCTAACCGCGGCGGCCAAGAGTTGCCTGGGCGTGAGTATTCTCCCGCTCATGAACAACGCGGTGTTCGCGTCAGAATCGACACGCAAGAAGCCGGCTCGCAAGGTGATTTACTTGTTTATGGAAGGGGCGATGAGTCAGCTCGACACGTTCGACCCCAAACCCGATAGCGACGTGCAAGGGGATACAAAAGCGATCAAGACGGCGATCCCAGGAGTGCAGTTTAGCGAGCACTTTCCGAACTTGGCTCGCATGGCCAAACAATTGGCTGTCGTGCGTTCATTGAACACGGAAACGGGTGCGCACGAGCAGGGACGCTACTTGATGCGAACCAATTACAAACAAATCGCCAGCACACGCCATCCCGGATTGGGCGCGTGGTTGCAGAAAATGTCCGGCCGGTTACATCCTGATCTTCCGCCTAGCGTTTCCATTGGTGGCGGCGTCGGGCCCGGTTATCTGGGAGCCGCCTTTGCACCTGTGCCGATCGGAGACCCCGCCGACGGGTTACAGAATACGACCTCTCCCAAATACCTCTCCGAAGCCCAGTTCGATCATCGAATGAATTTGATCGACTCGTTCGACACCGTATTCAAACGCAAAGCCAAAATTGCCGATGTCCGTGGCTACGACGACCTGTATCGAGATGCGATCAACTTGCTCAAGAGCAAAGATCTTGTGGCATTCGATATCAGCAAGGAACCGGAGGCGGCCAAAAAATCGTATGGAAATACGCGGTTCGGGCAGGGATGTTTGCTTGCCCGTCGTTTGATCGAGCACGATGTGCGTTTCGTGGAAGTCACGCTGGGTGGTTGGGACCATCACAACGAACTGTTCGAGAATTTGCCGCCAAAGGCCGGTGAGTTGGACGCGGTGTTGTCGACGCTCCTCAAAGATTTGGCGGATAAAGGATTGTTGGACGATACGCTAGTCGTGCTTGGTACCGAGTTCGGTCGCAAGCCGGAGCCGAATGCCAATTCTGGTCGCGACCACCACCCGGCTGCCTTCTCATGTCTGCTCGCGGGCGGAGGCGTTCAAGGCGGTCAAGTTCACGGCTCAACCGATAGCGACGCGTTCTATGTCGAAGACGATGCCACTTCGGTCCAAGATTTCAACGCGACGATCGCGTATGCATTGGGGCTGCCGATCAAGGAGGAGATCTTCTCACCTGATGGCCGCCCCTTCACAATCGCCAACGGCGGCACACCGTTGACGAAGTTCTTCTAGAACACATTATGACACGCTACGGTTGCGGATTGGCTTTGTGGAGACGGCTCCACGAGAGTCCTGGTCGATCGACCCGAAACTTCACGAGTCGTGTAAACTCGACTTCGGTGACATAAACGGTTCGACCATCGGGGCCGCCAAAACAGAGGTTGCTCGGGCGTGTGCCAAGGACCGGAATCTCTTGAAGAATCTTCCCTGATGGTGAGAGCTTGACGACGGTTCCTTTTCCGTACCGTGTGACATAGAGATTCCCATCGACGTCGCACCGCATGCCATCGAATCCATGGTCTTCAAATTGTTTCACCAGGCGTTTGCCGGTTAATTCGCCCGTAGAAGTGATCGCAAACGCCCAGATTTTGCGTTGTTGGCTTTCGTTGACATACAGCGTTTTTCCGTCCGGGCTGACTTCGATTCCGTTTGTTGTCCCCATTTTACTAGCGACGTTAGTCACTGAACCATCCGTGTCGATTCGCCAAATCTGACCGCTACCGTCGGCCCAATTCGGATCGCTCGCGAAGAGGGTTCCGTCGGTCATGATTGCGATGTCATTGGGTTGGTTCATCGTTGCTTCATGAGCGTGCACCGTAATTTTTCGCGTCTTCGCATCCACACGTAGAATGTTGTGCCGCGTGTAGTCGGCAACGAAGAAATCACCCGCGGTGGTCAATCGAATCCCATTTCCAACGCTGCCCGCCGGCAGTCGAACGAACACCTCTCCCAACCCATCAGGAGAGACGCGGCCGATCGTGCCTTGTTGGGCGAAGTTTACGGCAAAGACGTTTCCGTTGGCATCGCATGCTGGTCCCTCGATGCCTGGCGTGAATTCTCCCGGCCGAGTAACCGGCACAGCAGTGAACAGCGGCGATTCCGGCTGGAAAACGATGTCGGTGGTAGTGCCGAACTTGGCTGGCAAAGGCATATTTGTCCAACTGGGATCCTCACCGAATCGGATTTGCCATCGACCTTGCAGACGTAGCTGGTGACGATCCGCCCTCAGTATCGGGGCCGAAAGTGGCGATGGATTCCCTTTCTGTACTTTGAGCACAAGCAAGCTGGCATCGTTCGGTGTGATGGCGTCTGGATCAATCGTCAGGCTGTTGAACGTCGCGGATTTCGCGAGCGGAACGCCATTAACCCACCCGTGCAAAGTACCCACATCCGTCGAGGACGGAAATGTCAACGTCAGCGGCTGATCACTAAGCCACGTTTGTGGGACACGAATCACACATCGATACCAAGCCGGACCCGTTTCGTTAGAAAACCGTGCGGGAGCTGTGTCACCGTCATCACTTTGAACAACGAAGTTCTCCCAGTGTTGATGGGATTTTTCTTTCTCCCCATTGTCGCGTGCTGCGCTCGATTTCGGGGCTTCATCCGAAAAGCGAAACTCTTGCCCGCCGAGAAATTGATCACTGGAAATCGTCGGGCACACATAACGCTCGATATGTGAAATCACCCGCCGCGTACCCTCGTGATGGCTGACATACGGCCAACGGTTGGGGTTGTACATCGCATCGGTCATGTCTCGCATTAGCACGACATTCTTGCCGTTGCGGACCATCTGCCGAAGTCCGAATGGTCGCCCCAGCACACACATGTTGACATGCACGCCGGTCAAAATCACGTTCCGAATTCCTTGGTTCTCGAGGATATTCCAAACCTCGTCGCCACGATCGCTGATGAAATCCTGCTCAGCGTCAATCGTGATCAAAGACGATTGTGATTTCCAAGGCATATTCGGATTCCGACCCAGTTCCTTGAGTTTCGCAGCCCAGGCGGCGTGTTGTTGTGGGTCGTCGTCTTCGCCGCCATCCGATTGGTCGATCGGGTAGTTGGCGCGTTCTTCCGTGGGGATCACCGAGCACCATGCTTCGATTTCGAACGGCATGGCATCAGCCGCAGGTGTTTCGATGGCCCGTTTACGTGCGGCGTGATCCGTGTAGGCGTCCATGCAGTCACTGGGGGAATGAATGATCGTGACGCCCTGAGACCGGGCTTTCTGCAGCACGCGATCCAACCTGGGGGCAAACTGCTCCAATCGCTTCACCGCATTCTGACAGTGATGCAAGTCCCACACGTCGCACACAATAATTGCCGTCTCACTGGGGTCCCAATTCTCTTGTCGATCGTGAGCGGCGAACGTCTCGGCCGGCGACCTCAATTGTGTCCGCAGCGTGAGTGATAAATCCTCCGCAGACGCTGAAGAATTCATGAGAAGGAGAGCGATCGTCATGATCCCCCATTGCGACCGTTGAATCCACATTGGTTAATACCTCAAAGAGTTGCTGGTTGAAAGTGGATTGTCATGCGACTTCGATTCCAGCGGTCACAGACATTTCTGCCTTAACCGGTGACACACCACTTGGTTCTCCATTGTCCGTATCGCGAATCACATTTCAACACTCGCTCATGCGTTTGGCGAATCCATCTTCCGCAAATGGCAATCGTTTGCTAGGGTCCGCGCATGTCGGCTGCTCATCGAGGTGAGTGGACATCTGAGTCGAGAAGTTGCGAGAAGAGGCTCCATCATGAATTTGCTGTTTCGTGTGCTATTTGCCAGCGGTTGTCGAAGCACGCATCACAAGTTGGCGATGGATGCTTTACGTCATCTCCGCGGCGAACAAGCGGCGAACTGGCAGAATCTGTTTCTCAAATTCCACCAGGTTTATCTTGACGGCTCGAAGGCTCCGGATACGAAGTTCAAGGACTTTCGCAACCATGTCTTGCATGTCCGTGAGAACTATTGGGGCGGTGCCACGAAGACGGCAAAACGTTGGTACGACACCACGGTTGGGGAACTGAAGGAACGAAAATGGGCCAGTGCCATCTATTCGGCGGGGGTGCTTAGTCACTACTACACAGACCCGATTCAACCGTTTCACACTGGTCAATCGGAAGCGGAAAGTAACATCCACCGGGCGGCCGAATGGAGTATCACCAAATCCTACGATTCAATCCGTCGACTATTGATAGACGAGATTGGCTTGCCCGCGATGGAGTGTCCCACTGGTGTTGATTGGTTGGAACGCATGGTGGCCGCAGGAGCCGAGGCTTCCAACCCCTACTATGAACCACTCATCGAACGTTACGATTTCGCGAGCGGCACCAAGAATCCACCTGCCGGACTCGATGCGGAAAGCCGGCTGATGCTAGCCGAGCTAATCGGGCATGCTCAGGTTGGGTTTGCTCGTATCTTGGAACGAGCTTTTGAGGAAGCGAACGTCGAGCCACCTGTCGTAAGTGTCACCTTACAAGGCTTCTTAGCGACGGTGACGATTCCCATCCGTTGGATCACGCAAAAAATGCAAGATGCCCAAGAACGGGAACTCGTGGAATCGATGTTCAATGAATACCAGCAAACAGGGAAGGTCGAACAAACCCTGGCAGAAGACGACCGGACCATCCGCGATCTACATCAACAGGAAGTTCTGAAAAAGCAACCGCAGGGATTTGCTGAGGCGCCTGCAACGATTCCTTTTCCCCAACCCGTCGCAAGCCCAACGCCAAACTCAGAGCCAGCCGAGAAACCGCTCCGCTTTCATTTAGCAACTACTAGTCCAGTCGAGGATGCCCCATCAATAGGCCCGAAAACGGCCCGTCGATTAGAGAAGATCGGCATTCATACGGTGACCGATCTACTGAACGTCAATCCGGACGAAGCATCGTCGAAAATTGACGTTCGCTATATTACCCCGCAACAGATCCAAGATTGGCAGGATCAGGCCAAACTAGTTTGTTGCATTCCTGAGATCCGCGGGCATGATGCTCAAATTCTTGTCAGTTGTGACTGGCGTGATCCCGCAGGCATCGCGGCTGCGAGTCCTCAGCAGATGTTGGAAAGCATTCTGCCATTTGTAGAATCCAAAGCCGGGGAACGTGTCATCCGATCGGGGAAGAAACCAGATCTCGCGGAAGTCACCGACTGGATCGAGTACGCTGGGAAATCTCGGTCATTAAACGCTGCGTAAGTCAGATGAGGCGAGGTCGTTCCAGCTTGGACTGACGTCGAACTGATGACAATGCTGAGTAACCGCGACTTCGGAAACTCGCGGTTCAAACCGCTATTGATAATTGCTTGGTACGACTATTCGACGTGCTAATCACCGACTTGGTGCACAGTCAAACGCACTGAGGTCGCGCTAACTGTCGACCCGTGCCTGAATCAGTTCGTAGCCGCTGCACCCGAATTGCTGGGTGATTCTTCTCGTTGCTCGAATTGCGAACTTTTCGCATAACCGAGCCCCTCTCCACATGGGGCCGGTTTAGTGACGTACTCTTTTCATAATGCCTATCCCAGTGCCTGTTGATGAATCGGCACGCGTGCAATCGAAGGCATGGCACACAGATTCCTACTCAGGAAGACATCAAAAGTTTATGTCGGATCTAGACCAATGAAATCGCACCCTGCGAGTATTGTCTCGTTCATCGTCAGTGACGACTCCAAGCTCGGAGAGTCAATCAAAACTTCGCTCTTACAGATAGGGATTGACTGCTCACCAGAACTCTTGTCACTCGAAGATTCTCAGTCACTCGTCGTAAGTTCGGATAACACTTCTAAGCTCTTCTTTATCGACATCCGAGATCGCACCGACCAAGCCGTTGCACTATTTCGAAAGCGAAAACATCAGGCGAGTTCCAACTACATTGCAATCGGTGACAGTACGAACCCCTATGAAGTTATAGAGATTCTTAAAGGGGGAGCAGACGACTTTCTCGACAGTAGCGAGAATCTGCACTTTCAAACTGTCAATGCGATCAAACGCTTTCAGTCGAGGTCGGTCAATCAAGACTTAGGTCAGGGCAGCATGACAATTGTTACTGGTGCCTCGGGAGGATGTGGGGCGAGTATTGTAGCCCAGAATTTTGCCGTCGTTGCCGGCCAAGGGCCTCAGTCATGTGGGCTACTCGATTATGATTTGCGAAAAGGTGATCAGTCCTCACTGTTAAACCTTCGACCGATTCACACAATCGCCGATCTATGTGTCAGCTTTGATGTCGTTGACAAGAAAATGGTCGAACAGTCGTTTGCTCCGCATGAAAGTGGGGTTCGTCTCCTAGCTTCCCCTGAAACGTCGACAAACACAGATCATATACAACCGAAGATGCTGCTTCGGATCGCCGAACTTGCTTCGGAAGTCTTTGAGCAAATCGTGATTGATCTGCCAACAGCACACCTGAATGACTTTAGTAGCTTGCTAAGTCAATGCGATCGACTCGTCATTGTCTTTCGGACTGACTTCTCCTCGATCAAGAATGCAGTTCGGCAATTAGAGAGTTTGAAAGCGATGGGGTTCTCTTTAGAGAAGCTTGACTTAGTGGCAAATCGATGGGGATCTGGTGCAACGATCGATATCGATGAAATTCAAAATGCCATCGGTCAAGAGATTCACTATGAGATTCGCGAAGACGCCAAGGTGTTTCACTGTGTCAACTGCGGCAAACCGGTTGTCACCGAATGGCCAAGCTCAGACGTCGCGAAAGTGATTCGACGAATCCATACTCGTAATATGAGTACAAATGAGCAAAACGCTCATGGCGGACATGGCGGATGGTTGTCGACGGTGTTCTCAAAATACTGCTCTCAACGAGGAACAACTCGGCGGTTCGAGTCAGAGGTCGCCTCGCGATCCGGCTAGTTCTCTTGTTAAGTCACTTCTGATTCAAGGTGTAGGTAGTTCCTAGCATTTGAGTATTAATCATGCGACAGACATCAAGTTTGACTATGAGTGAGCCTGAGAAGACGCAGGCTCGATTTCAACAGCTGAAGGTTGAGATTCATCGAAGCTTAATCAGTGGAATGGATCTCAGTAACGTCGATCGGATCGACGATTATACTCTGCGAAACCAACTACGAAGAGGTCTTGAGAAACTGTGCGACGCCCGTGCAGAACTTATCAGCCAGGCAGATCGAAATCGTCTCATTAATGAGATCATTGATGAGACTCTTGGGCTAGGGCCGATCGATCCACTTCTGCGAGACCCGACGTTGAGTGATATTCTCATCAACGGACCAAAGGCTGTTTATGTCGAACGCAATGGCCAACTCGAACATACAGACGTCACGTTTCACGACAACCAACACCTGGTCGAGATTACCCAACGGATCGCAAATCGAATGGGCAGACGACTCGATGAGTCTAGTCCTATGGTCGATGCACGAATGGCTGACGGCAGTCGTGTGAATGCAGTTATTCATCCGCTAGCCTTAGACGGGGCATTGGTTTCGATTCGTCGCTTCAATGCAGACAACATGTCTGTGGACGAACTCGTTCAACGCGGAACCGTAACGCGGCCAATCATGAAATTTCTAGCCGCCTGTGTAAGAACACGATTGAACTTGATCATCTCTGGCGGTACTGGCAGTGGGAAAACAACGTTTTTGAACTTGTTATCACAGTTTATTGGCGAGCGTGAGCGTATTGCGACCATCGAAGATGCTGCGGAACTTCGCTTACGACAACCCCACGTCGCTCGAATGGAGACACGTCCAGCCAACTCGGAGAACCGTGGACAAGTCACCGCACGTGATCTCGTTCGCAACTCGCTACGAATGCGACCCGATCGGATCATCGTCGGGGAGTGTCGTGGCGAGGAAGCTTTTGACATGCTGCAGGCAATGTCATCGGGACACGATGGCAGTATGACCACAATTCACGCGAACAGTGCTCAAGATGCGATTAGCAGATTAGAAATGTTGATAGGCATGGCGAGTTACGATCTGCCGTTGTGGTTCATTAACCGGCAAATCGCCTCTGCTGTGAACATCGTGGTTCATTGCGCCAGACTAAGCGGTGGTATACGTCGTGTCACACAGGTCTTGGAGGTCACAGGAATTGATCAAGGCCAGGTGACAACTCAAGAACTGTTTCGTTTTGAGCAAGAAGGCGTCGATCAAGACGGAAATAGTGTCGGACGTTTTTGTTCGACCGGAGTTCAGCCTCAGTGCCTCGCTACGATGAAAGCCCGCGGGGTCGCACTATCAAGTTGATCGTCAACAGTGTGAGTGTGCTTTCCGCCTTCTGTGTGAATCGCCCAGGTAGTCTTATGTTTCCATACTTACCGACCATCCTGTTAGCCCTATCGATTATCGCCTTGATCGGGAGTGTTGCTAGCTTCGTTTACGACTATCGACAACGTTCGAGTGCGTCGTTACTGAGAAGACTTCGTGAGGACACGGAACTCGATCGTGTTGACGATGACGACTATTTGTTTCGTCGAATGTTCTCTAAGGAAGGTGAGAGAAACTGTAGTTGGAGGGAGTCGCTCCAGGTGATGATTGAGCACTCCGGGTTTCATTGGAGTCTGAGTCGACTATGCTGGATCTCAGGGGCGATAGGTTCGGTATCCGGGCTTGTGGTCTATGTTTTGACTTCCTCAGAGGTAGGGGCGGTGGTAGCCGGCACGGCTGGGCTCATTGTCCCGATTGGCATTGTTCGCAAGCGTTACGCTTCACGTCAGCATCGATTGTTGAATCAGCTTCCGGAAACATTTGAGCTGATTGTGCGGTCGGTCAAAGCCGGGCAGTCTGTGCACGCTTCTATTCAGATGATTGCGAGTGAGAATCGGCCTCCGATATCGACAGAGTTCAAGCGTTGTAGCGATCAACAGAACCTAGGATTACCCCCTGACGAAGCGTTCCGGGATCTGGCACATCGAAATGGGGTCATGGAGCTTCAGATTTTCGCGGTAGCGATGCTTGTCCAGCGACAGACTGGTGGGAGCTTGGTCGAAATCTTGACGAACCTCTCGAAGTTAGTTCGATCACGACTTCGAATGCAAGCTCGACTGCGAGCATTGACCGGTGAGGCCAGGATGCAGGCTGTCGTGCTAACTCTGTTGCCGATTGTTGCCTTGTTTGCAATTCATGTTCTGAAACCGGATTACGTTGCAGTACTTTATAGCCGTCCCCAACTGATTCTCGGAATGGCAGTTTCAAATGTCGTCGGCGCATGTTGGATCCGCAAATTAATTCAAATTGATTACTAGCAGGATGAATTCGTGATGAGCGATATTCTACGTTCCAATGATGTCTATGTTTTCCTAGGCTCGGCTTCAATCTCAGCCGTCGTTCTAATGTTGGCGTTACGGTATCGCAGGCGATCGACATCTCGACTGCGAGAGTTGTCTTCCCGGCGAGAGAAGCTTAACCCGTCCGAGACGCAAGACGATCCAGCTGGTTCCTGCAATCGGCTTATGTACTTGGTTGGCTCGAAGTTGCTTTCTGCAAATGTTTCGAAGCGATCGACTTTAGTGCGTCGAATGCAACAAGCGGGCTTTTCGTCGTCTGCAAGCATTTACGTTTTTGCCGTCATTCGACTGTTACTGACGCTTTTGCCTTTGTTTGCAGTCTCTTCGTTAGCGGCGGGTGGGGTGCTGTCTCCCCGATCGCTCGTACTAGTAACTGTCATCGGAGTGGGGGCCGGCTTTATTCTTCCGAGTCTCTGGCTCGATTATCGGAAGAAACGACGACAGCAGACTTTCACTCGTTCCTTACCGGACTTTTTCGATCTGTTGACAACTTGCATCGAGAGCGGTTTGGCATTAGAGGCGGCTGTTAAACGGGTTTCGATCGAGTTGACTCATGCTCATCCTAGTTTGTCTAGTGAGTTATTGCGTGTCGACAATGAGATTAATCTTGGGACCGCTCCCAATGTTGCATTTGAGAACTTTGCGGAACGTGCTGACCTTGAGTGTATTCGCAGCTTCGCCAGCTTGATCAAGCAGACACGTATGACTGGTGCAAGTGTTGGTGAAGCTCTGCGAGTCAATGCAGAGATGATGCGAACACAACGCGAGCAGCGTGCAGAGGAGTTCGCTCAGAAGGCAGCGGTCAAAGTCATGATCCCGACACTTCTTTTGATTTTTCCGTCGGTGTTTATCGTTTTGGCCGGGCCTGCGGTGATTCAATTGACGGAGAAGTTCGGTGCTTCCCAACAAGTCTCCTCATCACGAAAATAGGAAGGACACGGTTGTGAGAAAACTAAGTCGATTCGGCAATCGCAGGGGACGTCGAGTCGGAACGGCGGCGACGGAGTTCGCAATTGTGTTTCCGTTGATGCTTGTTGTGACGATCGGTTGTATCGATCTCGGTCGCGTTGCTCATTCGTCGATGGCGTTGATCAATGGGGTTTCAAGTGCAGGAGAGTTCGCTGCCACCTATTCGTTTACCGATTACACATATGATGCTGGCATCGCGACGATTGAAGAACGGATCACAGAGGAACTGCAAACGCTGTCCGATTTCGATCCCTCGAAGTTGACGACGGTCGCTTCGTTCGACGATCAAGGTTCCGACCAACCGACAATTACGATCGATGCAACATATCCATTCGAGTTGGTAACGAGCTTGCCAGGCTTGCCGGGTGAGATCGTTCTCAATCATCGGATTCAAGTCGTGCGATATCGATAAGAGGATCAGGACATGAAGCGGCTTCATTATCCAGGCACCGCGAGATCATCGCGGTTGATCGGTCGGACTCGGGGGGCTTTGCTAGTCGAGTCGGCTATTATCTCTAATCTGCTGTTTTTAACACTCTTTACGATGGCTGACTTTGCCCTCGGTGTCTTGCATTATAATTCTTTGTCGGAATCAGCTCGGCGGCTTGCCCGGTTTGTTGCACTTTCTGGAGCGAAGGCCGAACCACAACGGCAATCATTGGGATCAGAGACCTACATCGGAAATGGTGCGGATGAGACAGTCATCGGCGCAGAACTGCGACGAGTCCTGACTGTTACCGATGTGCAGAACGTCGTCGTTGAGGTGGAGTGGCCGGATGGTGGGAATCTCGTGGGGAACAAGGTGCAGGTGACACTAACATATCCATATCGATCGATTGTCCAGTCTTTGATGGGAAGTACGGAATGTGTTTTGTCGGCTAGATCAATCACAACGATCCGACACTAGACCGGACTGTGGACTTCTACGTTCGCGGTTGTAGGTGACATGTCTTTGTTATGTGATTTCCACCAGTCATACGCTGCTACGCTCAGAAGCCAACAACCCTAGTTTCCGGAATGCACTTGTGACTTGGAGTTTTCGTCCTTGAGTTTATTTCCTATGCAAACTAGGAGTCCGTCAATCGTGATCGCTAGAACTAGAGAGCGAGTGAAAGGGAGATGAAAGTTCTTTACACTTCAGAACGGCTAAGCAAGTCCCATCGGACAGTACGTTCGGGAAAAGTCCTCGTACTAGTTAGTGTTTGTCTGCCGATGCTGTTCGGGCTGCTGACACTTGTGATTGATGGTAGTTTGTTGATGGTGTCGAATCGGGATCTGCAAACTCTTGCCGATGTGAGTGCTACCCGTGCAGCCAAGGCGTTAACCGAGCAAGACAGCCTGTATCAGGCGGTGATTGAAACGATCCAAGATGACACCGACTTCGCCGATATCTCAGTCAGCGTGCATAATCCTCCGCTCAGCGGTGCGTATGCAGGAGACGCCAACTATGTCGAAGTCGAGCTTGTCCGAGATGTTCCCTCGCACTTTGCTCAGGTCGTCGGCGGGGCAGCGACTCAGTCGGTGCGGAGTCGCGCGGTCGCAGGGCTCGAGGTTTCAACTGTTGGAGCGGCAATCACGGTTCTCGACCCAGACCCGTCGCCCGTAACAATCACCGGTTTGCCGGCGGGTTTGCTGACGGTATCATTGCCATCTCCCCAACTCGGGGGACTTGAGGTTCTAGGCCTGGAAGCGTTGCAAGTCGATGGGGCAGTCCACGTCAACACGGAGTGGGGAGGAGTCGATGAGAACGGCAACAAAGCAGGGGTTGAACCACCACTAGGAGGGTTGCGACATGCCGTATCGTGTACGCCTTTAGTTTCGCTGACGAAGCTAAAAGCACGTGAGATCCGTGTGACGGGCGGCGTCGGCGACCCAGAGAACTTCGGAAACTTGGATTCCAACGAACCTAGCCCATTGTCTGCGAATCGTCTCCCCGTCCCGGACCCCTTCGAATCGCTGCCGGTGCCCACGGTGAGTAGCGATCCATCGAACGTGTCGGATTTCAACTATGGCGGCGTCAATGTCGTGTCTCTACCGATCATTGGCGGGACCACACGGTTGTCGCCGGGCGTCTACGAGTGGATCAACGTGGTCTCAGGAAAGGTCGATTTCGAACCTGGAGTTTATATCGTGCGTGGTGTCAATCCGTTGACAGGGATTGCAGTCTCGATAACCGCCGGCATCGTTGAAGCTGACGGCGTGATGTTTTACGTGACGAATGCCAGCACATACTCGCCATTAACTGGTCTTCCAGACAGTTCAGACGATCCTGACGCTCCGCAACCGAATCAGGTTACGTCGTTGGTTCCGAGTGTCGTGATCAATGCGTCTCTGCCTGGGTCCAAGTTCCGAGGTCTCAATGATCCATCGAGTCCGTACGATGGTTTGTTGATTTTTCAACGTCGACAGTCTCGGCAACCTATTGTACTTGTGGCCGCCGGTCTCTTGTTGCTAAACGCAGATCTTCAGGGGGCGATTTATTCCAAGTGGGGGCAAGTGTTGCTCGTTGCTGAAGGAACCTACGATCTTAAAATTGCATGTGGGACACTTCGGATTGTGAACGCCTTAAACTGTATGCTCGCTCCGACAGATCCCCTTCCGCCGGCATCTGATATATATCTAGTTGAGTAGTCTCCGTCAAAACTCTTTCGAACGTCCATAAGCCGCTGCGAAATGAGTCACGCTGCATCATTGACTGAATTGACCGTTGTCAGCAGTTCGATGTCATTGCGGACTTCCATTTTCTTCAGCATGTTGCTTTTGTGTCGCAAGACAGTTTTTACGTCAATGTACAAATCCATCGCGATTTGTTTGGTATTCTTCGCTTGAAGCGTATGATCGAGAACTTCGCGTTCTCGCCGACTGAGACTTTGGATTCGAAGAAGAACTTGTTCACGGTGTTGGTGAGCGTCGATTCTAGAGCGATCCTCGACAATGGCCTTTTCGAGAACTTGCTGTAGTTCGTTCGGTAAGGCGGGTTTCTCGAGAAAACTGAACGCCCCGTTTCGCATGGCTCTGACTGCCATCGAAATCTCGGCTTGACCGGAGATCATAACGACTGGAGGACGCCAGCCTTCCGTATTCAGTTGATGCTGAACTGCCAACCCATCCAACCCTGGTAGACCGACATCCAGCAGCAAAGCAGCAGGTTCGAGTTGAGGCTCGCCAAGTGCGTTCAAAAATTCCTCGCCGTTCCCAAAGTCGTTGACATCATATCCAAAAATATCCAGCGTAAGGCAAAGTGATCGTCGAACGGCTTCATCGTCTTCAACGACATAGACTTGCGGCATCTGTCCGTGCTCCCATTCATCCTTAAATCATGCCCGGTCTGGGTGGTAGCTGACTAAGGAATAGCGAAGTGTTTGGCCCTGTTTTAGATTTTCGGATAGATTGGCTCTCAGAGGTGATGGAAATTTCACCACCGCGTTGGTCGCGGAGGAAACCAGCTAAGATCTTTTGGTACTTTGCCCAGATTTGGCTAAAGATCTGGTGAGGTCAATCTCGATTGTGCGAATCGGACTATGGGAGTTTTGACCAGCAACGTTTGCTGGCAGAACCTGTTTCTCGGGAACGACAGCCGTACGCCGTTAGATTCCTACGTCAAGTCGAGGAAATCGGGAGTTTGGGAACATCTTCTGATAATTTGGCTTCAGAACGGCACTCCTTTCTTCACCAAGCGAATGTCGGCATCTGGCAAGGGGACTCTGTTTCCAATCGCATTATGCTTTCGGAATCATCATGTTCGTGGCTTGGTCTGACCCTGAGAAAAATTCGCAATCTCTGGACGAATGGTAGGCATGCCTCTATCCCAGCGACTACGTGTGAAACGAGGAGGCCATTGCGGGGGTTTTTGGTACGGTGTCGAACGTTTGTGAGGTCCAGCATTGCATGCGTTATGCGGACGCTCGGTTGAGGTGGCTGTTGTCGAAAGGCGTCGTCATTACCGATACGAATGAAGATTCGGGAGCTGGCATTCCGGATGGCGAGGATGAAAAGTTACTTCCAATGTACTACACGACATAGTCGAACGGTGCGGGAATGGGGCTTGCAATTTGGCGATCCATTGTCGATAGCCACGACGGTGAATTTGTCGGCAAGAACAATGACACCGGCGGGGCTATCTTCACCGTTCGGTTGCCGATTGCCTCGCCGGTAATTTGATAGACTCAGAAGAACTGCAAGTGGTTTCTGCAGTTTAGTAGTCTTCGCTGTTCTCGAAATCGGCAAAGACTGCGTCAATGAGGTCATTGGAAACGATATTGACTTGGAACGTGATGGCGACCGTTTCGTACCCATCGAACGCGGTCAATTTGAAGTCGACACTGCCTAAATATTCTGAACCAACATTGATTGTGAGAACACCTTCGTTGACTGAGGCAAACACCTCAACCGGCTCCGCATCAGTCAGTAACTCGGGATTGTTGTAGACCTCGTGATCGAGTTGTGCAATCAGTGTGCTAGTTTCGAAACTCCCGCCCCAGCGGTAGAGTTCGCCCGTCGGAAGAAGATAGTGCCAACTGTTGTTCGCATCGCGAATCCATCGTTCGTTTTGTCCCAAATAGTCGGTGTAGAAGTTTCCGTCGTGCCAGAATCCGTGTTCATTATCGAGGATCGTTAATTGATCGCCGAGCACCTGCACAGAGTAGCTCACGCTATGACCGTCGGCATCTGTCGTAGGAAGTAAGATACTCAGTTCGCCGCCCAGTGTTGTTTCCTGATTGGCAATTTGAATCTGCGGTGTGTTGTTGACGATCTCGATTTGCAGCGTCGTGCTGTCGGTTGCGATACCATCGGAGACGGTCACTTCCGCGGTGAAGATCCCGGTCTGCGTTCCCGGCGTGATGACGAGTTGTCCGTCGACAACTTCCACTGTGAGATCGGGCTCACTGGCATTGAGCAATTGATACGGATCTTCGTATTCGGCTGACGACAGTTGCGCGAGCGTGGTGCTCGATTCAAAACTTCCACCCCACACATTGAGCGATCCATCGGGGAGTAGGAAGTACCATCCTTGATTACCACGGATCCACTTTTCGTCATGCCCGCCCCAATTCAAGGCAAAGTTGTCGACGTTAGGGCTTTCATGAAGGTTGTGATCAGTCGTCAGTTGGACGGCGAGCGGAGTTTGGAGTTCCACCGAGAAGCTCAGCGGGTCAGCATCGGCATCTGTTGCTAACAGATCAAGAATGAGTGGAGCTTCGTCAACGGTCAGCGTGGGGTTCGGAATCGGTGTGATGACGGGGGCGTTGTTTTCGATTGGCGTTGCCGGGTCTCCCAGGAAGTTCAGCAGTTGCTCGTCGGTTGCGGTATTGACGAGGTCCACACCGACAAGTGCAGCGGGCACTTCGGGACGGGCGAAGCGGGCGTAATCAAAGCCGACGACCAAATCGGGATTGAACGGCTCTGCGGGAGTCGGGTCTGAGATGCCGGGCTCTAAGACGGTCGAGTTATGCGTGAATGGGTCGAAGTCACTGGCCTTATCCCAGTCGGAGTAGGTGACGAGTCCGAGTTGCATTGTCTCCGGCATATCGGGCCGGGAGTAACGTTGCAGGACGACCCACTCTTGACCGGGCAGTTGGTACATCGTGATCACCGAGTTGCCGATACGCGCTATTCGCAGCGTCGCCGTGTTCGCGTCTTGACCTAATGACGTCAGCGAGAGTTGTGAGGCACTGTTTCGAGTCGACTTGACTTCGAACGAAAACTGGCCATCGGTTGCATGTCCTATCGAAAGGAAGACGTAGTTCTCACCGTTGTTGGTACCGTCATCAAGTTGGCTGCCCGGTTGCCAATCCACTGCCGGGTCGGTGATATTGCGTGGCGTCCGGATCATGATGCCACCGAGAGAGAAAGTCGCATCGTCCGGCACATCGTCGGCATCACTGTCACCCAGATCGTCTCGGTCGCCAATGTGGACTTGGGATGTAAAGACAAAGTCGCCGCTGACGTCTTTGTAGACCATTGGCCCGCGATAGTTTTCGTACCAAACCACGGTATGCGGTTGCATCACCATGCGTCCGGGTTGAGTCTGGTCGACATCCCAAGCTTGCAATTGGTCGGCGTTCCAGCCTTCGGTTTCGTTGATCCGTTGCCAATCGCTGATCGAGGCGGTGTCGTCGAACTCGTCGGACAAGGCTTCGATATCGTCCACCGGTTCCGTCGGATCACCCAGGAAACTGAGAAGTTGTTCGGCGGTCGCCACGTTGACCAAGTCCACTCCTTCAAGTTCTGTCGGAACTTCCGGACGTGCGAATCGGGCGTAATCAAAGCCGACGACCAAATCGGGATTGAACGCTTCACCGGGAGTCGGGTCGGTGATGCCCGACTGCAACACGCTCGAATTATGCATGAACGGATCGAAGTCGCTCGCTTTGTTCCAGTCGGAGTAAGTGACGAGGCCGAGCTGCATTGTCTCCGGCATATCCGGCCGGGAGAAACGACGATGCACGACCCAGTCCTGTCCGGGAAGTTGGTACATCGTAATCACTGAATTGCCAATGCGAGCGATTCGCAGGGTGGCGGTATTCGCCTCCTGCCCGAGTGGTGTGAGTTCCAATTGAGAACTGCTGTTGCGTGTGGACTTCACTTCGAACGAGAATTGTCCATCGGTCCCATGCCCCATCGAGAGGAAGACGTAGTTCTCGCCGTTGTTGGTGCCGTCGTCGAGTTGACTGCCCGGTTGCCAGTCGACGGCTGGGTCGGTGATGTCTCGCGGCGTGCGAATCATGATCCCGCCAAGCGAGTAAGCCGCATCGTCTGGAATGTTGTCGGCATCGCTGTCGCCAAGGTCGTCGCGATCGCCAATGTTCACCTGCGTGGTAAACACAAAATCGCCGGCGACTTCCTTGAACACCATTGGCCCCCGCCAGTTTTCGTACCAAACCACGGTGTGCGGCTGCATCACCATGCGGCCGGGTTGCGTCTGATCGACATCCCAAACCTGCAATTGATCCGCGTTCCAGCCTTCGGTTTCGTTGACGCGTTGCCAATCGGCCATTGAGGCAGCGTCGTCGAACTCGTCGGAAAGTCCGCTGATATCTGCCACCGGGTTACCCGAAAGCATTTGACGAGCCTCCAATACCTCGCCTGCTGAGGCCTGGAAACTTGGCATATTGCGGCGGCGTGCTTGTGGGCGTTTCGTTGAAAACAAATTCGTAGCGGAGCGGTGTGGTAGCATGATGGAGTCCTGGCTTTGTGAAGATTGCGACTGCGACACATTCGAAAAGGCCCACGCCAAGGGACTCGCCATCGGGGAGTTGCCGCGACATGGAATTTGGGATAAATTGCAAAATCCATGCAGGTTTTCGGTTTCCCGCACCTTGAATCACTTCGGGTCGCTGTCCCAACGTCTGGGAACGATTGCCACAGAACGAACAAGCCACCGCTGAAGCGAGACAGGCTGTGAACGCAGAAGAAACCGTCACGATGTGGATCGCTCAACTGCGGCAAGGCGAAGAGGCGGCAGCGCAGCGGTTATGGGAGCAGTACTTCGGACGCATGGTGCGACTTGCCCGTCGTCGCTTGGAAACCACGCGGCGATCGGCCGCCGATGAAGAAGACGTGGCTCTCAGTGCGTTCAAAAGTTTCTGTCTGGGCGTGCAAAATGGGCGGTTTCCTCAGTTGACCGACCGTGATAGTCTGTGGCCGTTGTTGGTGGCCATCACCGCGAATAAGTCGGTCGATTTGATTCGACACGAGAATCGCCAAAAACGTGGCGGTGTTGGCAGTGAGAACGAGAATGCAAGAGAACGGGAATCGTTGAGTCAGATTCTCAGTCGAGAACCCACACCCGATCTGGCCGGCGAGTTCGCGGAACTCTTCGAACGACTGATGAAGAAACTCGACGCCGCTGACGATCCAGACTTGAAATTGATTGCCATCCGCCGCATGCAGGGGGAATCAGCGAGCGAGATTGCCAACGATCTCGGTTGCGTGAAACGGACAATCGAACGCAAAGTCACACTCATCCGGCGGCTTTGGGAAGAAGATAGCCGATGACTGTCTACCAATTCGACGATCTTCCGGAAAATGTGTTGTTGCAAGTCAATCGGCTGTGCAACGCGTATGAATCCGCATGTCGAACAAGTTCGGATGTCACACCACTCCTCGAAGATTGGTTGACCGAACTGCCCGACGACTACCGCATGGCAGGGATCTGGGAATTGCTTCCGGTCGAAGTTGCCTATCGTCGTCAACGGAATGAGTCTTGCGATCTGGCGGACTATCGCCAGCGGTTTCCGAAACTCAATCCCGAGCAACTCGCAGCCTGCTTGCAGACAGACACCCATGTCGACGATGTAATCGATCTCGCGAATCGCACAACGGCGGAGCCAACACGATTAGGTTCCGACAACGAGAGTACTCGTGTGATGCCGAAAACGATCGGCGACTATGAAATCGTCGACGTGTTAGGCAAAGGCGGTATGGGAACCGTGTATCGTGCGATCCATCGCCGCATGGACCGTACGGTCGCTCTGAAAGTATTGCGTCCGGAGATTAGTCGTGATCCTAGTTTGAGACAACGATTTGAACGGGAAGTAAGAGCCGTCGCACGATTGTCACATCCGAACATCGTGGCCGCATTAGATGCCCGTGAGGAGGACGGGGTTTATTGTCTCATTACCGAATTCATTGAAGGTGATGACTTACGAACGCAAGTTCGCAACAAGGGGCCGCTTTCCCCAAGTGCGGCGATCGAAGTCGTTCTGCAAGTCGCTCGCGGTCTTGAGTACGCACACAGTCAGGGAGTGATTCATCGGGACATCAAGCCTGCCAATTTGTTACGTGATACCTCTGGCGTCGTGAAGATATTGGATATGGGACTGGCACGAATTGAGCACAGCGTCGCCGATCACGATAGCACCGAACTTACCGCTAGCGGCATGATGATGGGCACCGCCGAGTACATGTCGCCTGAGCAAGCTCGCAATACTAAAAACGCGGATGCCCGGTCGGATTTGTATAGCCTGGGGTGCACATTGTACTTCTTGTTGACCGGGCGGCCGGTTTACCGTGGCGAGTCGGCGATTGACACAATTCTGGCACATGGAGCTCAACCGATACCATCGCTCCCGAAGCATGCGAAAGGTGATTCGCTGTCAATTTTGGACGGTGTCTTCCAGAGAATGGTTGCGAAGAAACCTGACGATCGCTTTCAGTCCTCGTCAGAACTTATCGCAGCCCTAAGTTCAGTGCAGGAGAAGTTACTTAGTCAACCGGCCGACCGTTCAAACCGATCGCGGGCCCCACAGCCTTCTCAACGCCCCACATTGAGAACACAAACTCCAACTGGTGTCGATTCGTGGAAACGATACATCATCGGTTTGGGGGTTGTCGGGATTTTCGCCGTCTTGCTGATTTTCTTTTCGCCGAGTTCAACTGCAGTGTCATCATCGTACGCGCTCCGATTTGATGGTCAGAACAGTTATGCTTCGGCTCGGACTGCAACGTTCGAGATGAGCGGTCCCATCACGTTGGAAGTCGTTTGCAGGATCGATCAGTTGCGCCTGTCGAATCTGGTATCCTGTCTCGGCCCGGAATGGATGGCACTTTTCTTGAGGCCCGACGGATGTCTCGGAGTGGCAAAACAAGTCGGAAGTGATTCGCAATTGATTGTCACCACGGAACCTGTCGAGACTGGGCAATGGCATCACGTTGCGGGAGTATGGGACGGGCAACAACTGCGATTGTTCGTGAACGGTGAATCGGTCGAGACGGAACCCATGGGTTATACCATGCCGGACACGCAGGGCGGTCTCTACATGGGCGGCGTGCGTCTCGACCTGCTTCCCCCGCAGGAGAACGACCGCTTCTTTGCTGGTTCTCTGCAAGCGGTTCGTATTTCACGGGGGGAACAGTATACGAAGGCCTTTGAGCCACCAACGCAGCTCACGAATGAGAGCACGACGTTGGCGCTGTATCAATTTGACGAAGGCACCGGCACGATCACGCACGATGCCTCCGGCAACAATCACGATGCAACTCTACACAACACGGAATGGCTTCAGGTCGTTGACCCCTAACCCGAGTTGCGATTTTCCGCATCATCAACTAGGCAAAACTAACATTGATTTTCGGCATGTGCTAGATCGCTCTAGCGGTTTGACGAAAGCGCATCTTCAATGACTGGGCGAAAGATTTTCGCCTGACGCATGAATCCTAGATCGCTTGCATGTGAACCATCGGTGGCTCCGTCGGTATCATCGCCATACAGGGAGTCGCCGGGAATATAGTAAAGATTCTTGACGTTCGCTTCTTTAAGCTTCTCATAGGCAGCTTTGAGAGCAGCATGATTGTGATCATGATGGGTACGCCGTTGTGGTAGAATCCAGTCATTGGTGTTGCGGCGATCTTCGACGAGGATAATCGGCGTATCAGGGCGTGTGGACCGAATTTGTTCAACCAGCGGAACGCATCGCTTCTCGACATCTGGTGCGGACATGTTCGGAAGACAGTCGATCACATAAGCGGCGGCGTCCACTTGAACTAAGTATTCCGCGACTTCCGCGTGCATCTTGCCATTGCCCGAGAATCCCAAGTTGACCACCGGGCGGTCCAGCCAGCGACCGAGAATGGCGGTATGAACCATGCCGGGTCGACTTGCACACGCCCCGTGAGTGATGCTCGTTCCGTAAAACACAATCGGCTTGGTTTCTCGTGGAGCCAAACCTTGGAACGAAGCCGACTCGGGCACACCGATTTTCAGGAATTCAACGCCATTGTAGAGCGGCAGATAAGCGGCGTATTCTCGTTTTCCGGGCAACAATCCCGAGATGACTCGCGTTCTCACTTCTTGCTGAGTCGGGCGAGTGACTTGAACCCACTTCCAAGTGTTGTCCTCATCTTTCGCGTAGAAATCAACGCCACTCACGCCAGTCGCCGGCATATGGGGCATGGCAATTCCACTGTCTTTCAATCGATAGTGGACGTGAATTTCCTGGGCATCGGTTTCGAACCGAACCATCATCCCGGCACTGTCACGACTGAGGTTCCACACGTTGGACGTGACTTTTCCATCGGCGGATGCGGGAAAACGATCGAACCAACGTTCACGCTTTTGGTCAGGCAAGATGCGTCCTTCGATTCCCCAGTCCTGGACATCGTGCCAAGTGATTTCCGGTTTGGCACTCGCTTGGGCAAACGTGATGGCAGGACTGGTTCCTAGCAGAGCCAAAGCTGCAAGGACAATTCGATGGTGAATTCTCATGGTGGGGCTTTTCTTCGGAATGACTCGTTTGTACTCGAGAAATTGTCCGCCGAACGCACAGCTGACAACACAACGCGAGCCATACTACCGAAACATGCCCCGGGTCACCATTGGATCGGACCGATCATTCGCCGGCTGTATTGCTGAGTTCAAGTTCCAGCAAACGTTGTTGGCAGAGAACGACTCTGCGATAGTCGTGTTGTGCTTCATAGAGTTTCACGACTTTGCGAAGACAGCACTCACACGTGATCTCCTGAATCTGCTCTAGTGTAAGACCAGAGACGAATTGGTAGGCCTCGTCCTTTCGATCTTGCTTGATGAGCATTCCCGCGATACCGATTCGGTAGCAGACATTCTGAGGATCGAGCGAAATCGCTTTGCGAGCAAGGCCCTCGATCAGGTGGGCGGGGTAACCACAACGGGCGGCGTAATGACCCATATCATAGTATGACTGGGCGGTGGACGGATCTCGCTCCGTGGCTTTACGACATGCACGCATGGCATCGCCTGGTTGATCGATCGAATCGAGGGCGGTTGCGATCTGCAGGAGCAACTCGGTCGTCATTTGGTCGTTGTCGATCAAGTCGCTGAGTAGGTCGCGAGCGAGTTCCGTCCGTCCGATCTTGCCATACCCGTAACCGAGGCAAACGCGAGAAATGGGTTTCAGCGGCACAAACAATGACGCCCGTTCCAAAGCCGACACGGAGATTGCGAACCGGCCCCGTGTGCCCTGAATCAGACCCAACTGTTCCCAACCTCGGCCGCAGTCGCCGGCTTCCTTCAGGTGCAGTTTGATGACGCGAAGGGCATCTTCGAGTTCACCGCGTTCATAGGCTGCTTCGGCCGCTGAGAGATATTCCGTCATGATGATTTTGGACCTTCACATGGGAATCAATGACACCCGCGTTTCCATAGCTGCTGTCACCGTAAGAACTCGTCACTGGCTGCGGAATCGCGGGGAGGAACAGTTTCGTTCCGCAGCCAATGACGTTTTTAGACGCGTTTTTCGCGGTGGATCATCGGGCTGGCAGTGAATGATGGCTTGCTCGACGAGGCAGGCAAAGTGTGAAACTGAGATTCAGTCTCAAAAGTAACGCGTGTGAGATTCATCGTCAAGAGCATCGTGCTACGAAAACAAATCTCCCAAAATTTTTCGGTTTTTGACAACATCTCCAACGCTTTCCCCCCGATCCTCGTAGTAAAGACGTGGACCGCGACACCGGTGTACTGACATCTGACGAAATCCTAAAACACGTTATCGTCCTGCTTTATGTCAACCCGTGTGACCAGTGATGCTTCATGTGCGGATACCTAATGACTCTTAGACGCGGTTATGCGTCGTCTCTGTTTCTCAATGGAAGGGATGAACTATGAAAACGCTTCACGCAAACCGGCATTGGCTGGTTGCATTGACAGGGAGTATGTTGCTTGTCGGAGCTGCCGTCGGTTTGGCAGATCGGAAACCGGCCGATCAGCAGGCAATTCGCCAAGCGCGTGATCTATCGACTGCGTTTCGGATTGTCGCCAAACAGGCCACCCCCGCAGTGGTGTCGATCGAAACCACCTCTAAGCCGAAAGTCATGGAAGAAGCTCAACTGCGATCACCGTTCGGCGGTGATAGCGGTTTAGAAGAGTTCTTCCAACGTGACCCTCAGTTGCGGCGGTTCTTCGAACAACAACGTCGTTTCCAACAGCAACGGCCCACTCCTGAGAAAAAGGGGATGGGGTCGGGGTTTGTGATCGATGCTGACGGCATCATTCTGACGAACAACCACGTCGTGCAGGACGCGGATGAAGTCAAAGTGCGATTTTCCGACGGCCGAGAGTACATCGCTACCGACGTGCGGACCGACCCACGGACTGACGTCGCGGTCGTGCGAATCGATGTTCCCAAGGGCTCGCTTGAAGTGTTGCCGATGGGTGACAGCAACGACGTGCAAGTCGCGGATTGGGTGCTCGCGGTTGGTAGCCCGTTCGGACTGGCGACCACCGTCACGCAGGGGATCATCAGTGCGAAGGGACGTGTGCCAGGTATCAATGAACGGGAAAACTATCTGCAGACCGACGCCGCCATCAATCCCGGCAACAGCGGTGGGCCTTTGGTGAATCTCGATGGAGAAGTCATCGGTATCAATACCGCGATCTCTTCGAAAAGTGGTGGATACGACGGGATCGGGTTTGCCATCCCGATCAACATGGCGAAGTGGGTTGCGACGCAGTTGATCGACAAAGGCGAAGTCGATCGGGCCTATCTGGGCGTGACGATCCAAGAAGTCAGCAGCCCGATTGCGAAGCAACTCGGCGTGGAACTTGGTAAAGGAGCATTGGTCGGTCAGGTCTTCAAGAACTCCCCGGCTGCGGAAGCTGGTGTTGAACCTGGCGACTTGATTCTCAAGTTAGATGGTAAGACCGTCAGCGGACCAAGTGGTTTGCAAGATGCGGTCGAACGGTTGGAACTCGGTAAAAAGTACCCGCTCGTCGTGTTGCGTGATGGTGAGACGAAAACGCTCACGGTCAATGCCCAAGAAATGCCCGCGGACTATTCCCGGGAGAATCTGAGCCAACAATCGACAAGCGATCGTGCCCAAGACTATGAAGAGATTGGGTTAAGCGTTCAGGAAATTACTCCTGATATTGCCCGTCGACTGAAGCTCGATGGTACCGATGGTGTGGTCGTGTCTTCGGTCAATGAAGATAGCCCGGCGGGTGAGGTCGGGATTGGTGTCGGCGATGTCATCACGAAAGTCGGGAACCAACGCATCCGCACGAAGGAAGATTTTGAAGCTGCCATGAAGGATGCGAACTTGGAAGACGGAATTCTGATGTTGGTTCGTAGTGGCAGTACGTCGCGGTTCATCGTGCTTCAGTAACGATTCGCCCCAGACGTCGAATGACGGATCATTCCGCGAAGCCTGTCGCAATCGGATGTGCGGCAGGCTTTCTTACGTTACGACTTTGGCAATGACGACAGGTAAACCAGGAAGCGGTCTTGGACGTGTGGCACGGCGTCGGCGAGGCGTTTGCTCAGGGGTTCGATATTAGTTCCGTTGTCGAGATCGGCGAGGTAAGAGAGTAGGGCCGTTCTCGTTTCCGGCGAGGCATGCAAGCAGAAATGGACCCAAGCCCATGCTTCTTCGTAGTGCGGTTGCTGCATAGCGGAGAATTCGGTGAGCGACTCCAGGGCCTTCAAATTCGGTTTCCAACCGTCCGCGAGTCGGCGTGTTAAAGACTCCACCGTCCGCGAATTCATCGCCCCTCTGATTTCAAAGTATTCCGCTAGACCTTCGTCGATCCACAACGGCACATGACCCAAGCTCGCGTGCAAGACCCCGTGTGTATATTCGTGGCGAAGGTCTTCTTGGACACGCTTTCCCCAGAACGTGAAGACTGCTAACTCCGTCGGTGTTCCCACAAAGTAGGCGCGGCGTTGAGGCAACCCAGGGTAAGTGCGGTTCAGATACTGCGTGTACTCGAGTTGCCCGCTAAAGAGGTAGACGACAACTTCTCGATTTTGCGGCGGAAGTTGCAAGTCGGACGTGATTTGCTCGCGAAGTTCCTTGAGGTCGACAATCAGCGAGTGGTCTTCCGGCAATTGGAAGTTGCTGAGAACCAGCAAGCGATCCGATCGCACAGAGTGGCGACTTGGAGGACCAACCGATTGCAGTTGGGTTGCTTGGCATCCTACGAAAAACGCTGCCAGCAATATTCCCACACGCCCACCATTGAGCACGGACTTCTTCGGAAGTTGACGCGCCGTCATTATGCCGCTCGCAAGGAAGTTGGAGGGCAATCCACCGATGTCTCTTGTTCCGTGGTCTGTTCGAGAAATTCACTCAGGAACCGTTGGCGATCACTCGGCGACCAATGCCGCGTGTAACTGCGGGCGACGTGTTGTTGGAAACGTGGCCGGTTGGCAAACTCGTTCAGAATTTCCTGCAGTCGTTCCCGACGTTGTCGCATGGCCAGCGGTCGACGTTGTTGGCGGAGTCGATGCAGATGTGACCATGCTAAAGCGAACGTGGACTCGTCGAATAACACATTGGAGCCGTCCCATTCCGCATAGTGGAACCCGCATTCGTGGAGCCGATTCAATTCCCGTCCCAAGAGTGTGGCAAGCTTGTCGATCATGTCCCAATGATGCGTGGAACTGAGGACATCAGGAAGTGGTCGGTGGGACGAGTGGGGAGCCAATAGCAAGTATGATTTGCACTTCCGCGACGCAGGTTCAACGACCGCCCACGGTTCGATCGTCGGCAAGCTGCGTCGCAGCAAGGCATGTCCCATTCGCCATGCATGAGCAGCCGAGTGTTTCGGTCTCGGTTCCGACGGTGTCATGGGCCAGGAGATTAACTCAGGAGATTCGGTTTCGCTTGTGGACGCCGAAACCGATGACGGTTGAGCCCGAAAGGATTTGAGCCAGTCGCGACCCAAGCGTGCTAGTCCTCGGCAATACAATCGCCAACCATCTGCGATCACCTGTCGACTGTTTGCCCGGTGCCACTTGCGATCCCCATGAGAGTCGGCTCGGGCGAGTTCAAGAGAACATCGGCTCGCGATGGCGGTCGGTGTCAATTGATGGTCGGGATATCTTTGGGTGTAAACGCGGTAGAACCGAGTTCGATCGGCTTTCGTGCAATTCCGGGCAAAGAAATTATGCCACAACGCCAAGTCTCGACACGCCATCTGCGGTGAATGGTTCTTTCGATGCTGCATGGAATGCAAATCGATCAACCACATGCGAAGCGTGTCGGTGTTCGCCGGAAATGCACTTAGGTCGTCCCGGGAAACGAGAATGTTTCCGGGATGTAAGTCCGGGTGATACAAACCGTTTTGGTGAAGTCGGCCGAGAATGTCACCGGTCTGCTGAGTGATTCGTTGTCGGAGTTTCGCGTGCGACGGTGAATGACTCTCGAGCAACAATTCCCGAAGGAATTCATCCAATGGGATGACCTCGGGAATAGCTTTGGTTAGCAGATAATTGTCGAAGACAAATCCTGAAACCCGACGTTCACCCATCGCGACACACTCGATGGTCGGGATGCCTGTTTCTCGGACGAGCTGAGCGGCACGCCACTCAAGTTGTGCACGAGAAGGGCGAATCACGTTTTGGCCGAACGTCCGTAAATCCGGAACTCGGAAGTGCTTCAGAAAGTATTCGCCAGTCTCAAGCTGAATCCGGTAGACGACGCGGTGCTCGCCGGACTTGATGACCTCCGTCGAAGGCGAATGAATCCACTCGTCGATCGGCAACGACTCCCCACTTCCCACAGTCGCTTTGAAGTCGGATGTGATCGTCCAACGGGTTGCGGACCGAGACAATCGGCTGACGGTTTGCGTCGGAGATGAGGGTGGAGTGTGAACCTCGGTCATGCGTCGGGACGCTACAGTTCAGTGTTTCGTATCAGCAATAGGCCAGAATCGCGTCGAAGTGTTGCAGAATTCCGCCAAGCCGACAAGCCGAATCTTTACGACCCGAGACCTTCGAACAACGCGCTGCCGATGCGCACCATCGTCGAGCCCTCTTCGATGGCATATTCGAAATCCCCGCTCATGCCCATTGAAAGTTCGGGCAATGGATGCGTGGGGGAGGATTGGTCCCGGAGGCGATCTCGCAGTTCCCGGAGGGTCGAGAACGTTTGGCGGATCAGACTTTCATCGTTCGTATGAGGGGCCATCGTCATCAGACCATCGATCTGCACCCGAGAGCGGTCCGCCAGTTTTGGCCATTCCTCGAGGAGATTGGCGACGGAAAACCCATCTTTGTCGGCATCCTCGACAATATTGACCTCCAACAACACGCGTGGTCGCGTGCCGGTATCGGCGGCCAAAAATTCGATCCGTTCCAACAACCGGAGGGAGTCCACCGAGTGAATGACTTCGACCTTCGGTAGAATTGACCGCACCTTATTGCGTTGCAGATGGCCGATGAGGTGCCAGTTCACGGACGGGGAATCGAGTTCGGTCTGAAAGTGTTTGGCTCGCTCGACGAGTTGCTGGGGTCTGGCTTCACCGAGTGTTGTCCACCCGAGTTGAATCAACTCGCGAACCCATTCCAATTCTGCGTACTTTGTAACAGCGATCGCACGTACTTCGGAACGAGCACGACCGGCACGTTCACACGCGGCGTCGATCCGCTGTGAGATATCTTCCAGGTTCCTCTTCAACGTGGCCGAAGTTGCCGACATAAATGCTTACGATCGAGAGAACACAACGTCACAGCGTGTGATCGTGTAAGTTGAGCGATCACACAGACCAATTTCCGCGAGAGACGTTGGCCTCATTCTAGCGGACGTCGATCGAGCGACAAGACGACGTCAACCAAAGTCTGCCCGGCCGAGAAAACGAACGCCGTACTCCCAAAATTCCTCATCGGTGACTTGGCGAGATCGTACGGTTTCCGCCCGCAGCCATGTCGGTCCACGTCCCGGGACTTCAATACCGACGAAGATTTTTTGCCATTCACGCTGGCCTGGGTATATGAACGAAAGGCCGCTTTGAGAAACTGATCGGCCCCAAACCATGCATTCGTCAAGTTCATTGAAATCCGTAATTTCGACCCCTTCGTAGGCTTCACGGATTCTGACGATGCCACGATAACAGGAACGCGAATGTCCACGTTGCTTTTCATAAACCAATGCTGTTCGAGATTCCAACCGATCGAGCATATCGAGCACGCGGACGGCTGCTCGGCTGTCGGTTTCGGAATACTCTTCGATACTGCGCAATTGCATGGTGGCCAATCGCTCCTAAACGCAAACGGTCGAAGCCTTTATCTCGATTGAGAAGAAAGAACGGAGGATTCGGGAGAAACAGAGTGGTGATACTTAGAAATGATCGGATGTAAAAGTATAGCTCACGTTTGTGTCAAAATCAGAAAGTTTGATCAGTAGAACTCGATCAATCGTTTGCATCGGAAGAGTCGGACCATGAATCCGCTCGCCCTAGAAACCGGACGCCATACTCCCAGAAATCTTCATCAGAGACTTGCCGACCGCGAACCGCTTCTGCTCGCATCCAAGTGAGTCCGCGCCCGGGAACTTCGATACCCACAAAAATTTTTTGCCACTCGTGCGAACCCGGGTAGATAAATGAAATACCACTTTGAGAGACCGACCGGCCCCAAACCATGCATTCTTCGATTTCATCGAAGTCGGTAACTTCGACATCATCAGTGACTTCGCGAATTCGCACGATCCCCCGATACTGGGAACGTGCGTGCCCGCGTTGCTTTTCGTAAAGCGGTGCCGTCCGAGATTCGAGTCGATCGAGCATATCGAGCACGCGGACAGCCGCTCGGCTGACGTTTTCGGAATATTCTTCAATACTACACAGCGACATGAAGCTTGTTCGTTCCTCGCAGCCAAGGCTCCTTCCTCGCTTGCTGAAAATTGCGAATTTTTCGCTGCCGTTTGTGATGAGTGTGTGTAAGAAACATCGGACAACACACGATATGTTCATGATTGCTTCGCTGAATGACGGATCAACCGCTGAAATCGGACCAAATGGTCTGATTCGGAAATTCTGGAAAATCTGTCATATCAACATTCAGTGTTGCGACGTCAACGCGGTCCCGTTATGGTGCCATTGCCGCTCATGATTTCTGCCACAAGGGTATTTATGGAAAACGATTCAGCGCAACCTCCTCAAACCAAACGTGATGGGTTTTGGGGGAGTCTTGGTCCTGCGATTATTACTGCTTCGGTGGTTCTAGGCCCCGGTAGCATTCTGAGTGCTTCAAAGATCGGGCAGCAGTACGGCTACTCAATGAGCTGGGTGCTGTGCCTGGCTGTCGGCCTGATGTTGGGAATGACGGCGTTATCGGCGCGATTAGGTGTGTTGTTCGACCACACGCTTTGCGAAGAAATGGCCCAGAGGGCCGGTCGTTGGTTGGCTTTGCTTGCAGGCACAACGATCTTCCTGATCGTGGCCTGTTTTCAGTTCAGCAACAACCTTGGTGTCCTCGCCGCGTTGGAACCGTTTAGCCAGGGCGAGGCGAGTTGGATTCCAGTGGCTGTCATCGTCGGTTTGAATGTGTTTGCCGTCGGTGCGTTGGCCGGTTCGGATCATTTGTACAAACCGATCGAACGTCTGATGAAGGTCCTGATCGGACTCATGATCCTGGGATTCGCTGCCAATCTGGTGATGGCCAAACCCGATATCGGTGCGGTTGCAGCCGGTTTGAAACCAGTCCTGCCGACCGATCCCGGAGCGGCCAAGTCGATCAATCTGACTCCGCTGATCGCGTTATTTGCAACGACTTTTTCTGTCGCAGGTGCATTCTATCAGTCCTATCTCGTTCGTGAGAAAGGGTGGACCCGAGCGGACTTGAAACCGGGTTTGATCGATTCCACAGTCGGCATCTGCACACTTGGCTTTATTACTTTAATGGTCATGACGACCGCAGCCGCAGTCTTGTCTGGCCGTGGAGACATTGAACTGAAGTCGGCGGCCGACGTCGCGAAAGCCCTGGAACCGTTGTTCGGTCCCTGGGCGATGGGCTTGTTCTGCCTGGGTATCTTTGCCGGTGCGTTTAGCTCGTTCTTGGTCAATGCCATGATCGGCGGTTGCATGATGGCCGATAGCTTGGGGTGGGGCGGGTCGATCGACCGTAAAGGCCCTAAAGCGTTAACCGTGCTAGCTTTACTGTGTGGCATGGGAGTCGCATTGTATGTGCAACTCACTGGGCAAAAGCCGGTGAACCTCATCATCTTCGCCCAAGCAATGACTGTACTCGGTGGACCGATTCTCGCGGGATTACTCCTCTGGCTGTGCTTCCAACCCGACGTCCCGGAACGCGGCGGTGTTCCGGTTTGGTTGAAGATCGTGGCCGTAGTCAGCTTATTGGTCGCACTCGTTTTGGCGTATCAGAAGGCCGTGTCGATTTACTCCGATCTTCAGAAGAAAATTGCACCGGCAACCGAGACGGCCAAGTAATTACCGAACTGCGAACTTTCTTGCTCGAACGCGATAGGTTCCGTTGGCGTGCGATGAGAATCAACGTATCATCGGGGCAAAATTGTCCCCCTACGTTGTTCAACATTGCACCTCAATGACCTACATCCCGGAAAATCCATTTCGTCCCGTCCCCGAAGCGATGAATCGACCGATTCGTCTCGGAGTACTTATCTCCGGCGGGGGGACGACGTTGCTGAACCTGCTACAGCACATCGAAACCGGGAATCTCGACGCAGAAGTCGTGACGGTCTTGGCGAGTCGCCCGGATTGTCGCGGGATCGAGCGTGCGAAGGCGGCAGGGATTCCGACGGATGTCGTCGATCGCAATACATTCGAGACTAGCGATGACATGAGCGATGCGTTGTTCGCATCGCTTCGGTCTGCGAATGTAGATTTGGTGATCCTCGGCGGGTTTTTGTCCCGCGTGACAATTCCTGACGATTTTCGCTGGCGGGTGTTAAACATTCATCCGTCTTTGATTCCATCGTTCAGCGGCCCCGGCTATTACGGACATCATGTGCACGAAGCCGCTTTGGCACGTGGCGTGAAAGTATCGGGATGCACGGTCCACTTCGCTGACGACCAATACGATCACGGTCCAATCATCCTGCAGCGACCGGTGGCCGTCCTTGATGACGACACCCCCGACACACTCGCCGCCCGGATCTTCGACGCTGAATGCAAAGCATTCCCCGAAGCCATCAGCCTCTACGCAGAAGGGCTGCTAGAAATCGTTGGCCAACGCGTGCGAATTCTCGACTAAGACTGTGAGTTTCTACGCAGTTCCCGAAGTGGATTCGTCGTCGTTTTCGGTCGTCGGCGAATTTCGTGGAGTGTCATCGGTATCGGACTTGTTCGTGCCCGGACTGATCTGCGGGCTCGTTTTGTGTTCGTCGAGAATCGTCTTCAGCTGTGCCGCGTCCATCGTTTCGTGTTCGAGGAGTTCGCGTGTCATATGCTCAAGGGCCTCACGACGATCCGTCAGGATTTCCATCGAAGTGTGAAAAGCCTCGTCTAGAATTGCTTTCACTTCCATGTCGATCTCACGAATCGTCTGTTCGGCGTGCAAGACTTCGCCCGGTCCCGACTGGGCACCAAGGTACTGCGAACGAGCCGATTCACTGTAGAACATTCGGCCGAGTTTGGGACTCATCCCGAATTCCGTTACCATCCGCCGTGCAATGCTCGTCGCCCGTTGCAAGTCATTCTGCCCACCGGTCGAGGAATCATTAAACACGATCTGTTCCGCCGCAATCCCGCCGAGTAGCCCGCAAACTCGGTTAAATAATTCGGTTCGGGTATTGAGCTGGCGTTCCTCCTCGGGGAAGTGCAGGGTGTAGCCCAGACCCATCCCACGCGGAATGATCGAGATTTTATGCACCGGATCGGTATGCGGCAGACTACATGCGACCAAAGCGTGTCCACATTCGTGATAAGAAACGCGGAGTTTCTCGTCTTCGTGAATGATGCGGGTTTGCTTTTCGAGACCGGCGACGACCCGCTCGATGCCTTCTTCGAATTCGATCTGCGACACTTTGGATTTGTTGGAACGAGCCGCGAGTAGAGCAGCTTCGTTGACGAGGTTCGCAAGATCCGCCCCCACGAAACCACCGGTAATTCGGGCGATGCGACTGAGATCGACGGAGTCGTCCATCTTCACTTTCGCAGCATGTACTTTGAGAATCGCTTCGCGACCACGCACATCCGGGCGATCGACAACCACATGCCGATCGAAACGCCCTGGACGAAGCAAAGCGGGATCGAGGGTTTCCGGTCGGTTGGTGGCACCCATCACGATCACGCTTTGATCGGACGAAAAGCCATCCATCTCCACGAGTAACGCGTTGAGGGTTTGTTCGCGTTCGTCGTGACCGCCTGGCAAGCCGCTGCCTCGGGTTTTGCCGAGGGCGTCGAGTTCGTCAATGAAGATAATTGCAGGCGACTTCGCGCCGGCCTGTTGGAACATATCCCGCACACGAGCCGCACCCACGCCGACATACATTTCCACAAAGTCGGAGCCGGACAAACTGAAGAACGGCACACCCGCTTCACCGGCCACGGCCTTTGCGAGCAGGGTTTTCCCCGTCCCTGGAGGGCCAACGAGCAAAACACCACGCGGAATCCGACCGCCGAGCGCTTGATACTTGCCAGGCGTGCGGAGAAATTCGACGACTTCTCGCAGTTCATCGACCGCTTCGTCGATGCCCGCCACATCGTCAAAGGTGATTGCGATATCTTCCTGAGCGTGCATCCGTCCGCGACTACGACCGAACGACAACGCCGAACCCGGCCCATTCATCCGTCGGAACAGGATGATAAAAAATATCAGAAACATCATCGGGATCAGCAGCAAATACGCGACCTGATACCATTCAGACGGCCCGCTCGCGAAACCCCATTCGATGCCTTTTTCATTGAGTTTTCGCGTAAGATCGTTCTTTTTGACATCGCCGATCTCGAACGCGGGGATGCGGTACGTGTTGACGTCGTCTTTAGGGAGCTCGATGTTACCTTTATCGAATTCCTCTTGCGAAACCTGATCAACCGGCTGGTCTTGGAAGGTGATTTCTTTGGAACCGATCTTCAAGTTGAAGACGTTGTTCTTGTTGAACCGCGGTGCTTTGCCGGTCTCAGCAGGTTCCAAACCACGCTCGAACTCGCCGAGCGAAATCACCTTGCCTCGTGTTTGGGTGCCCAGCCATACCATACAACCAGCAAGTAAGATGGCTCCAATGACCAAATACCACAACAGATTGGTCGGCGGTTGCTTGTCCGTTGGTTTACCACCGTCCCGTGGTGGGCGTTGCGGCCGATCTTCTCCGGGGGGCAATTCGGGTTTTGACATTCACGTGTTCCAAACTCTTTGGGATTCACAGCGGAAACAAAGCTCCTGAGCGAATCATACGGTGTCTGGGCACAGAGGCAAGCCGGTGTCGTCGGCTACTTGGTCGCAAGCCAACTTCCGACGGCATTGAGACCGCCAATGAAAGATCGCTTCACGCCTCGAACTTACAGTTCGTCGGGGATACGCTCAAAAATCAGCGGGTGATCGGAATTCACATCGGCGACTCGCATCGAAATTTTGCCGTCCAAAACGTCTTCGAGAAGTTCGCCACACACTTCGGCCCGCCAACCGAGCGTTAGTTTCGGAGGATCGCCTTGCCGGTCGTTGTAGACATGCCAACGCACCAAATGACGCAAATCCGCCGATGTCCCAACGAGCGACCGTGCGACGTTCATCTCCGCACATCGATTCGCCAGGGCAATTCCTAGCAACTGCCCAATGACTTGTTCATCGGGATTGTTATCCGAATCCGTCCGTCTCACGACAGGCGGCAAGTCGGGGTCCGGAACGTCCAAGCCCTTTTGAATGGCTTGAAGCATCGCCGGGAAACTTCGTCGATACTCGCCGCGATTCATGTCGCGTGTGGCGAGCAAATCTTTTTCAGATTTCGGTTGACGACGTGCAAGCTCCACCAAGAGATCATCACGTAAGATGCGACGGACAGGGCGGTTACGTTCAGCGGCTTCCGCATCCCGCCACTCGGCCAGCGACTGCAAAACCGCCAATTCCCGACGGGATAGCCGGTGTAAACCGTTGATGCGATCCCACGGCGGGCGTTCGCAATCTTCGGTCAACTCTGTCACCATCCGTTCAAACTCGGCGTTTGCCCAAGACAACCGGTGATGCCGTTTCAGCCACGTTTGTTGTTTCTGCCAAACCGCGAGAACGAAGCTCACGTCTTCCAGAGCATAGGTGATCTGCCGATCCGACAACGGTCGACGTCGCCAATCGGTACGGGTCTCTTTGCCATGGACTTTCTTTTTGAGAACCCGTGAGACGAGCGTATTGTACGCTAACGGATAACTGCGACTGCGAAGCCCTTCCGCAAGTTGCACATCGATGAGATTGGTCGGTCGTTGCCCGCCTAGTTCGAGACAAAACTTGATTTCTGCTTGTCCGCCGTGCACGACAACTTGCACACGGTCGTCGGCCATCAAGTTCCACCAGGGCTGCAAGTCGGCAACTTGAAACGGATCAACGGCAACACATTCTTTGGTCGTGGCAAACTGCAGTAAGCACAATTCCGGTCGGTAACTATACTCAGACACGAATTCCGTGTCGAAGGCCACTTGGCCTTCCTCGGCAATCTGTTGACACAAGGTTTCGAAGGATTGTTGATCCTCAATCAGCCGGCTTGACATTCCCACTATCTCTGAAATTGGGCACCATCCAGTCCCGAAAAGACGCCGCATCACCTGCGCGCATCGAATTCTGAACTGATAATCCCATTCCCATCAGGGGACTGCAAGCCTGCCCGGTACAAACACCGAGCAGAATATCTCCAAAAGACACATTTTCGGATTTACGAGAGCAACAGTTCGAGGTCGTCCGTCGAGAGATCTCGCAGCAGGTTGTTATCGGCTTCGAGAATCGCTTCGGCCAAACCACGTTTTTTCTGCTGCAATTCGGCAATCTTCTCTTCCACAGTTCCCCGGCAGATCAAGCGGTATGCAAACACTCGACGCGTTTGCCCAACACGGTGTGCCCGGTCGATTGCTTGGGCCTCGACGGCCGGATTCCACCATGGATCAAGTAGAAATACGTAGTCAGCCGCGGTCAGGTTCAGACCCAATCCCCCGGCTTTCAGGCTGATCAGGAAGATGCCTTTCTCTGGATCGTTCTGGAACGATTCCACCCGCTCGGCTCGGTCGCGAGTTTGACCATCGAGGTATTCATATTTCAGACCAGCTTCATCGAGGTGGTCGCGAACGATGCTCAGCATGCTCGTAAACTGAGAGAACACCAGCGATTTGTGGCCTTCCTGGATGAGTTCTTCGAGGTGGGGCACCAAGACTTCGAGTTTGGCGCCTTGCTCTTCTTTCGAATCCTCTCGCAGCAATCCCGGGTGACACGCGGCTTGCCGGAGTCGCAGCAAGGCTTCGAGGACGTGCATCTTCGATTTGCCCAGCCCTTGTTTCTCGACCATGCCGAGCAACGAACTGCGATAGTGGTCGCGAAGTTCGTCGTAAAGCCGACGTTGTTCGGTGCCCATGTCGCAGTACAGCGTCTGTTCGACTTTCTCTGGCAGTTCACCCGCCACTTGCGATTTTGTCCGTCGTAAAATAAACGGTCGCAAACCGGCGGTCAGCAACTGCCGCGAGTCTTCGTCTTTGGTATCGGTCGTGTAGCTCTTGAAGATGGAACTGCGGCCGAGCATTCCCGGGTTGAGGAACTCAAAGATCGACCACAAGTCGCCGAGATGGTTCTCGATTGGCGTCCCACTGAGCGCCACGCGATGATTCGCCCGCAACAATCGCGATGCTTTCGCAATTTGCGAGGACGGATTCTTAATCGTTTGGGCTTCGTCGAGAATTACGTAATCGAACTGCACGTCTTTGAGCGAAACGATATCACGCCGCAACGTACCGTAGGTCGTGAGAATAATATCGTAATCTTTGAAATCTTCACGCAGCGCTTCGCGATCCAAGCCAGAGTAGTCGAGCACGGCTTGTTCGGGGGTGAACCGAGTCGCTTCCTGATGCCAGTTGAACAGCAGCGATTTGGGCACCACGATCAACGACGGCAACTTTTTGTCCCGGTTTTGGCGACGACGCATCAACAAGGCGAGGACTTGAATCGTCTTCCCTAAACCCATGTCGTCGGCCAAGCAACCGCCGAGTCGGAAGTCTTGCAGGAACGACAACCAGCCGAGCCCTTCGCGTTGATACCCCCGCAATTCGCCCTTGAAGCCGGTTGGTTCTTTGTCTTCATGGACGCCGCCGAATTCGCGGAATCGGGTCCGTAAATGTTCGAATTGCTCGTCCCGTTCGACCAACTCTTGGGAAGCCAGCAAGGCGTCCAACAACGCGACTTGGTTGTGAGAAAACCGAACGTGTTCGTCTTCGGGAATGCCGAGACCAGAGAGCAAACCGAATTGGCGTTGCCATTCTTCCGGCAAAATCCCCCAGGAACCGTCATCGAGCCGGATCGTGGTGTCGCCTCGTGAAAGTGCGGAGAGAAGTTCTGGAAACGAAACACTGCCGCCGCCGAAATCGACCTTAGCATGAAGCTCGAACCAGTCGATTCCCGATTCAACGCGGAATTGCACTTTCCCAGGTTGGCGAACTTCCTGGCCATCGGCTTTAATGATCCAACCCTGTTCGATCATCGTCCGCACAGCGGGGCCGAGCGACCGTGCTGCGATCTCGACATCGAAACCGCTGCGTCGTTGGTCCAATAATCGGCGGAAACCGTTCTCTTGAAGCTGTGTCCAAGCCGTTTCTTCGGCTTCACGATTTCGCAGGATACACCGGCCTTGTTCCCGTTGCACGATCGCCCACTGCGTACTCGATGCTGAAACTTGAGTGCCGAGGTAGTCGAACCGGACGTCCCCCTGCAATCGCTCCCAATGCCAGCGTTTGCCGCGTGGCGAGCGAATCGTCAGATGTGGAATTGGTTGGCAGGTGATTTCCTCGAGGTCTAATTCCTTCGGCAAGTCCAACCGGGGTAGCGTCGGCATGTCGAGCAGTTGATCGACGAGGTCATGCTCTTCACCTTCCGGTGCGGTCAGCCGCGATTCCCCATTGAACAAATTGACCCAATTGAAAGCGTCAAAATCGCGAAGGCGAGCGATGTGCGTGTTTGTAAGCACCAGACCGCCAGGGACAAGTAATTCTGTGGCGGACAGTTCGATGGACTCGTCATCACGACGCAAAAGCCCATCGACGCTCCACTCACCCTCTTTGCCATCGTGACTGACGTGCAGCGTGAGATCCCACGGTGTGCCGTCGTCCCATGCAAGCGGCGTTTGTTCGCTTTCTTCGGAGTCCATGAAGCGAACACGTCCTGTTCGGCACATCAACGGCAAAATCAATTCGCACAATGCGAATGGGATGCGATAACGGAACGTCGTCGACTGGACTTCCGCTTGCTGAGCGTACCAATTCGAACGCTCAGGCGTGCCACCGGTGAGGTACGCAAGAATCTTGCTGTCGTCCTCGTGTTCGACTTCGTCGAGTTTGCCGGGACGTAATTTCAGCGGCTTCAGCTTGCCCCACTGACCGTTTGCGCGTCGTTGACGCTGTGAAGTTTGCACGACAAGTTGACCGACGTTCCGACTTTCGGTGATGTCGATCTCGTAGAAAATCTCGCGTTCGCGTCCTGCGGATGGTGCCGGCGGTTCACTAGACCGCATGTCCTTGCGAAGGTCCTGTAGCCGGCTTTCCCAGGGGCGAAGACGTGGCTTCGTTTCGACTGCGGTTTGTGTCGGCTTTGCGCCGTTTGTCCGCGGTGCAGCGGTTGGCTGAAAGACATCACCGTCGTCGTCTTCGTCTTCCCAATCGTCGTCGAACAAATCCGGTTCGATTTCCGCAACGAAAGGCGGGCAATTCCCAGGCCGAGCGGGACCGGTGAGCAAATTCCCTTGCTCGACGCACAAGACCGTCGCCCAGAGATGTTTGCACGCGCCGGACCGCTGAAATGCATCGCAGGTGCAATACATTTTCAGATCGCCCTCGACCCGACTCAGTTGCGTCTGATTTTCCTCGCCACTGTCGCGGACGACACCGAAGACTTGTTCGGGCGTAACTCGCACCAGCGAGACGCGTTCGGCCTCCAAATATGCCGCACCGCGAAAACGTAAGTCGGCTCGAAATTTGCCTTCCAACAGCTCACTCAGCGTCACAGTGGCTCCCTGCCAGTTGCGGGTTGTCGTCGATGTTCAAACGCAGCGTTTTCGCTGCTGGTGGGGTTCTCAAGGCGGGACAATTCGGTGTGTCTCGTCTCGTCAGTATTGTGTCTGCCGAATCGGAAAGGTCAACCGTAGATATCGGCTGGGGTTTCCGGTCAACTCGGCAGCGCATCCGGCCAGGATATCGAATTTTGCGATCGCTGACCAGTTCTCTCGGGGACGAGATTTTCTACCCAAACCGTTGGCAACCTCGTCGGAATGTGGGAAACTGGTTCAAACAGGCGATTTACGGCCAAATGAAAAAAATCTGGGCCGGTTAGTTTCGGATCGGCTGTTGGCAAGGTAAGTTTCTAACCAGTTCGGGCCAATTGGTTAGTGAGATCAGCATCGAGGGGAGTCCATTCGAATGGCACGGCGTGGCGACTACGAAGATGATTACGATGATGAAGAGGAAGAAATCGATTATGTCCTCTTCCAAGGGGCTATGAACGACGCGCCCGTCGATTTGGAGGAAAACCGTCGCCTGACGCACGCCGGTCTGATGCCTGCCAAAGAGTTGGTCACCGATGCACTAATGCGTCGTGCCAACCGCGTCCGAATCGAACCGAAAGGCCCACGAGCCCAGGTCATCCTGTACATCGATGGCGTCGCCTACCCTGGTGGACGGTTGCCGAAACAGCAGGCCAACGCCATCACGCAGATGATGAAGCTGCTTTCCGGCTTGGATATCAACGTCCGCAACAAAAAACAAAAGGGCGGTGTGAAGGCGGAGCTTGAGGATATCAAGTACGAGCTACTTGTGACTTCAGAGCCGATCCAAGGTGGAGCGGAACGGCTGACGATCGGTGTCCGCAATACCAAAGAAGATTCCGATGCCCCGCGAGACCTGGGCATCAGCGACAGTATGCGGGACAAGATCCGCGAGAAATCCGCCAACAAACGCGGTCTGATTGTGGTCTGTGGTCCACCTGGTAGTGGGGTCACGACGACGACTGTAGGCGTCGCGCGTTCGGTGGACTCCTTCATCTACACGGTCTTTACCATCGCCGACATGGAAGGCCGTGATATCACCAATATCACGCCGCAAAAATACCGCGAAGACGACGACCTCGACACACTGACCACCCGCTTGGAACGTGTCGACTGTGATGTGCTGTATCTTGGACCGATCGAAAATTCCGAAGGCGCGAAGGACATCGTTGCCCAGGCGGAGAAGTTTGCTTTGATTTCCGAAATGCCCGCGAAAGACGCCGCTCATGGGCTGTGTCAACTCATCGCGTGGCTGGAAAGTCCCGAGTTGGTCAACGAGAAAATTGACTTGGTGATTTCGCCGAAACTCATCCGCAAACTCTGCGAGAAATGCCGACAGGCCTACCGACCGCACCCCAAATTGCTGGCGAAACTCGGACTTCCGCCCGAAACCAAACGCCTCTACCGTGCACCGGAACCACCGCACGAAGAGGATGAGGATTTCGACGAATACGAACCGTGTCCCAAATGCGGCGGATTGGGCTACTACGGACAGACCGGGTTGTACGAAGTGATCGAACTCAATGATCAGATGAAGCAACTCGTCGCGAAGAAACCGTCACCCGAACATGTCCGAGCAGCCGCCAAGAAACTCGGTATGCAGAACATCCAAGCCGAAGGGCTGAGATTAGTCGCCGAAGGCGTAACGTCACTGGATGAACTGCAACGCATCTTCAAAAGCCGTTGAGACCGTCATTGCGTAGGGTGCGTGGAGCATAGCAAAACGCACCCTCGCCAACCCATCGACGTACTATTGGGACCTCGGAGTCTCCCACATGACCGATACCGCAGCGAAACTGTTGGAGACGTTTGAATCACTCCCCGCAAGCGAACAGCACGAGGTCGCGATTGCGATTCTTCGGCGAATCGGCGATTTGCCAGAATATTCAGTTACCGACGACCAATTGGTGAATGTTGCTGAAGAGTTGTTTCAATCGCTCGATGCGGAGGAATCAAATGGCAGCAAGTCCGACTCGCGGTGAGGTGTGGATCGTGGATCTTGGCATGGTTGCTAAAGTTCGACCATGCTTAGTTCTCAGTATTGCTGCAGATCAAGACTCCGACCGAGTTCTTACGACGATTGTCCCGCACACGACGAGCACACGTGATTCTCGTTTTGAGGTTCGCTCCAATGTCAAATTTTTGAAGCCGGGTGCGTTTGACGCTCAGAATATCGTCACGATACCTACTGTGAAGTTGGTTCGACGCATTGGTACTCTACCAAGCGATCAAATGGCCAACGTCGAATCAGCGGTTCAATTATGGCTCGGCTTCAAAAGAGATTCGGAAGTCGCATAGCCACAGCGTTTTGGCACACCTCTCACCACGTCGCGAGTTCGCGTAGCAACTCGTCTGTGACTTCGGTGCCCTTGGGGAGTTGCTTGATTCGGTCGAGTACGCTGGCGATGGTAGTGTCGTCACGGGCCACGCCGAGACGTTCTAACTCGTGTGCGACGGCGGTGCTTCCGCTGTGTCGACCGAGAACGAGTCGAATTCCCTTCGCGCCGACTTTCTCCGGCCGGAAGGGGAGGTATGTGTCAGGATGTTTTAGGATGCCGTCCTGGTGAATCCCGGCTTCGGTCGCGAACACATTTGCGCCAACAATCGGTTTATGTGGCGGCAACGGAATGCCTGTGAGTTCGGCGACTAACTCACAGAGCGGCTGCAGTTGCTCCGTCTTGATTCCCATGCTCTGGCCGAATTCTTGTTGGTTCATCGCGAGTGCCATCGCGACTTCTTCGAGAGCGGCATTACCAGCCCGTTCGCCGATCCCGTTGACCGTGCATTGCACGACATTCGCACCAACTTCAATTCCTGCCAACGTGTTCGCGACGGCCAGTCCAAGGTCATTATGGAAATGGACTGCCAATAGCACTTGATCGAAGTTCGGCACATTGTCGCGAATCCGGCTGAGTAACTCGCGGACTTTGTGCGGGGTCATCACCCCGACGGTATCGGGAAAACCGACTGTTGTCGCACCTGCGTCAATCGCTTCCTTATAGAGTTTACATAGAAACTCCGGCTCCGTACGGCTTGCATCTTCAGGGGCGAATGAAACGATCAAGAACTTCTCAGCCGCGTATGCGACCGCATCCGTCACCAACTGGATGATTTCCGACTTCGACTTATTTAACTTCTGCTCGCGGTGGAGCGGACTGCTGCCACAGAACAAACTCACGCCGCGTTTGTGTGCCGGATTGCCAGCCAATACCTCCGCAGCCGCGTCAATGTCCGCAGGCATCGTTCGGCACAACGCGGTCAACACAGGACCACGCACGACACCAACCATTTTGCGAATGGCTTCTCGATCCGACTCACTCGAAGCCGGAAAACCGGCATCTAGTGAATGCACACCAGCCTTTTCGAGTGCCAACGCGATCTGAAGTTTTTCGTGTGGATCGAGTGTTGCCCCCGGCATTTGCTCGCCATCACGTAGCGTGGTGTCGCTGAATAGAATTTTGTCGGACCGCCGATGATGTTTCACAACGGTGTGCGTCGCAATCTCGGCGAGCTTCCAGATCGGTCGTTTCCACCAACTCCGTCGTGCGGTCACTCGGAAATCCTACGTCAAACAACATGACATCCAAAAAGCAAGCGACGGATCGAAGTCCGTCGCCCGCCGAAAAATTATTGTAGCAACAACTTCGGAACTTCGTTCTTCAGTTGGTCGACACCGATGTTTCGGCTTACAACTTCGCCGCTTTTGTTAACGAGGAACATCGTCGGCAGCGAGATAATCCCGTAGTTTTTGGCAAGCCGACTTTCTAACCCGCCAGGTTCGAAGATTTGCGGCCACACCATGCGGTTCGATTGAACGAACGGCCCAACCGGAGCAGCGGTGGCATCGAGATTGACCCCGACGACTTCAAACCCGCGTTGGTGGTATTGTTGGTACAGACTTTGAATCTGCGGCAAATCTTCCTCGGCGAGTTTCGCCCAGGTGGACCAGAAAATGACGAGCACCGGTTTGCCTCGATAGTTGGCGATGTCGACGGTCCCGCCGGTGAGTCCCGGTCCACTGAGATCCAGCCGTTGACCTTCGAGGTTCAATCGACGCAGCGCCCCTGCAGATCGTTGACCCGGGTCCGTCTTGGGGTGCTGATTCGCGGTGCGTTCGTACCATTGCTTCGCGGCATCGATATCACCTGCGAACTCGTTCGAGACCGCTAATTGCAGCATCGCTTCGGCAGTTTCCTCCGCTTGGGGGAACCGTTTGGCGAAGGTTTGCAACTGCTCGAGCCACCACTTTTGGACATCTGCACGCTGATCTTCGTTTGTGATCGCGGATTGCAGGTCCATCGCATAACGGGAGAGCAACGTGCGGTAGCCGACGTAGGCCATCAACTCATCCGAGGCCTTTTGCTGCTGCAAACCGGCATTGATTTTTTGGAGCCGTTGCAACCCCTCTTCGAATTGACCGGTCTGAACGGCGGCAGCCAGACCATCGACCAACTGGCGTTGCCATTGCTCACGTTCCTGAGGCGAATCGGCGGCTTCGACAAGCTGATCGAGCACATCCGCCCGACGCCGATTATACTCGGCGACGGCTTTCGCACCGTCGTTGGGAGCCGGCGCTTTCGAGTCGATCTCCTGCAATTTGACGAGCAGTTCTCGCGTTCGCTCGTTGTAACCATCAATCGGAGCGCCACCACCGGGAATGACGGATGCCGGCTGCATCAACACGCCACCCGCTGCGACCTGTGCCGAGTCGCCTTCGATCGGTTCGGGTACCTGGGTCAATTTCCAGACATCGCCGATACGGACCATCTCACCGATCTGGACGAGTCCTGCCCGTTCACCCGCTTCAACGATTCCCATCGCGTTTTCGTAGACGACCAAATCATCCTTGGCCTTTTCTTCGTCCGCCGGAATCAAACCCGGGTTGGCACTGTCGAACCGCATCCACTGGGTTTGCGGCGTGAGCAACTTACTTCGCGAGCGAATCTGCTGCATGGTCTCCGCAGGATTGGCAACCAACTTCAGGATGGCATCCGCAAGGTTCTGTTGAACGCCGAGCCGTTGCAGTTCGTTTTGCGTAATCAACACGCTTTGCAGACGAGTGGCATCGCCATCGATCATGGCTGTCACTGCGATACGAGCGGCTTCTTCGGCGGAAAGGATTTTCCACTCGTCGATTCGTCCGTCCTCGTTGGTGTCGAGGCCCCAGCGTGTGCCGCCGGTGTTGAGCCAACGACACTGATCGACCTTGTTGTTATTGTTGTTGTCGATGTCGCGGTAGACTTCCAGTCCTTGATGGAAGTACTGCCATTGATCGACGACGTTGTCGCCATCGGTATCCATAAACCGCCGAAGCACTTGACCTTGCGGCCCGTAGACGACCCAACCCGAGCGTTTCCCTTTCCGCTCGACTTTGACTTTGCACTCGTCGACCTCATTCCCGGTGGGGGTGTCGATTTCGACGTCTTGCTGGGATGGCTTAAACGACAACGCCAGTTTCGCAGATGGCGGATCGGCTGCCGATGCCATCGTGAACGAAGAAACTGCTAACGCAAAGGCTCCCGCTGCCCGAACACGCAGGCGGCGCGGAAATAAACTGCGGTCGAACTGCATTTCGAAAACTCCGTTTTCTTGGTTTGGCCGACGATCCATCGACCAAGCCGCTCCCTAAATCAATTCCACAAACTGTTGTGACTCGCTGGACTCAACAGAGGTTTCGTCCAGCGAATGGCCAGCCCGCAAGATTTTCCGACAGCGTATTATAGCGAATTCCGAATTCCACGGTCACCAGGAGTTTTCTACGGATTCTGCGGGGGCGAGGAGTCGGTTGCGAGACTTCGATCTTGGATTTGAGTACGCTCGAAGTCGTAGTGGTACTCCAAAATTGACGTTCGCTCCTCCTCATTGAAAAGGAGCAACGCTTCCAAAGTCATATCATGACCGTACCAAATCTGACTCTCAGGAATTCGGTGTTCTAACCATCGTGACAATGTCACAATATACTCGATGTCACCGCGTTGATACCACCTTCCGTAATACGTTTCGAGGATCCCGACATCCAGCCAGTACCCGGGATGACTATTGCTGATAAAGTCGATCCTTTCATTCGGTATGACAGTTAGTGGACCGTGTACCCAAAATTTTCCCGGTTCGAACTGTGAAAGTAGGTCGCATCGCCAGTGATTGATTTCACGGAGGCCACCCACGCCCTGACAAGGGCTGTTCCCAACTCGGACAAGCAAAACAGCATCTCTCGACATCAGAAATTACCTTGTGGGGATCTTTTCACCGCCAGAGTTCCCACTCATATGACCTCTGCTTGCGGAAGCCGGTGAGGTGAATTGTGCCGTTCGGCTCGATTTCCATGAGGGAGTAGCCGTTGTTGTCGGCACCGGACCCTTCGACCATCGCCACCAGCGTGGTGTAGTGAATCCCACCGATCTCCTTGAGATCGTTTTGGTGGCTATGGCCTTGGAAGACAGCTAACACGTTGCCGGATGTTTCGAGGACTTTCCGCACTTCGGCATTGTTCTTGACGCCATGACTGTTGCTCACGTCGAGCCGCTGATGAGCAAAGACGATCACCGGTTTGTTGTTCGCTTCGAGATCACCTTTAAGCCATTCGATTTCCGCGGCTGGGATGTTGGCGTCCGTCCAATGAAAGTTTTTCCGACCGTAAGGTTGGCCATCACTTCGGAAGCAGGAGTCGAGAACGACAAAGTGAATGCCGCCCTGATCGAAGGAGTAATACGACTTTTCCTGTTCAACGCCGCCTAAAAACTCCTCTTTCTTCAGCGTATCGACACAGTGATTTCCTAGAACGTAATGCCGCTGTTTGCAGATCGCCGAGAATTCGCGGTTGATCGTCTTGAGATAACCCTGTTCGACATCGACCGAATCAGCCGCATCAATCAGGTCGCCCAGTTCCACGACGAAGTTTGGCCTTTGCTTCTCGAATTGCTGGCCCGCTTCTTCGAGTTTGCTCAGCGTCTCCCGGTAATGGCGAGTTCCCGCCGGGGCTTTGTCGGCGTAGTGTAAGTCGGTGACGAGACCAACACGCAGACGGGCGGCGTCGTTCTTGGCAAGCAAGTTCGTTGCCCCGAGCGAAGCGGCTGTCAGCACAAGCGTTCCATTCTTTAGAAAGGCACGTCGTCCGAGACGAATTTGACAGTTGTCGTTGGTCATTGCTGATTGCCTTGACTCTGAAGTTTGTTGACTGGAACCACTACGATTTCGATTTTTTTTTGAAGTGAATCTTACGAAACATTGGATCTGAATAGGAGGTGTGTGGCATGCCCACAGCTCTGGGTGGGCATGGGCCAGAGACACTCGAAGATCGAATCATGTCCACGCAAAACCGTGGATATGCCACCCTTTCTATTTACAAATGCGAAATCCGTGTTTGTCCCGGCCTAGAAGAGATTGCTATCGAACTCTCGCCGGGTCTTCGAAACCTGCGTCGGCGAAACCTTTGGCTCGGAGTTGGCAGCTGTCACAGTGTCCGCATGGGACGCCGGCGATGTCGGGATCGTAACAACTGTGCGTGAGGCCGTAATCGACACCCAGCGCCATGCCGCGACGGATGATTTCGGCTTTGGTGAGGTCGATGAGCGGCGTGTGGATTTCGAACTTCGCGGTTCCTTCGACGCCAACTTTGGTGGCGAGATTCGCCAGGTTTTCGAAGGCGGCGATGAATTCGGGCCGACAATCGGGATAACCGCTATAATCCACCGCGTTCACGCCGATGTGCAAATCCGTCGCTCCCAGCGTTTCGGCCCAACCGAGTGCAAGCGAGAGAAACACGGTGTTCCGAGCCGGGACGTAGGTGATTGGAATGCCCTCGGCCATCGCATCGTCGGTGCGGTCTTTCGGCACATCGATATCCGCCGTGAGTGCAGACCCGCCGAACGCTCGCAAATCGAGATCCAAAATCACATGCCGCTCGACGCCGATCGCCTCACACACCCGTCGAGCCGCATCCAACTCAAACCGGTGGCGTTGGCCATAGTCGAAACTCAACGCATAACAGCGAAACCCCGCATGCTTCGCCATCGCAAGAACCGTCGCGGAATCGAGCCCGCCACTAACCAGCACAACCGCATTTTTTTCTGTTTCGGGCATCATCGACTCAAGGGGTTTTGTAGGGTGCGTCGTGTACGATTTCGCATTTGTCAGCGTTAGCGGGTGCCACTGCAGGAAATTGCATCGAATTAGCGTCGTGGGTGGCATGCCCACGGTTTTACGTGGGCATGATTGGACATTCAA
>NZ_CFHRBF010000021.1:0-194752 GCF_984380535.1 Thalassoroseus sp. | reverse complement strand
CGGCCATCGTGGGCTGAACTTCGCCATGGAGTGTTCGCACCATCAACTTGGCCGCTTCCCGACCCCGCGCTCGCTGATCCAAATGCGGATTGCTGCGGTACGCGATCAACGCATTCACGCTGTCGGCCATCTGACGAGACAGGTTCGCATGGGCATCAATCGTGCCGATGATCGGCAGTTCTGGGCCGAGTTTCTGACGAAGCATGGCCAGCCAATGCCCATCGGCGTCGGAGAATTTCTCACTTACCGTCGCCCCATGAGGCGCGACCAGCAAACCGTCGAGTTCACCGGCTTGGCTCAGCGAGGACGTCATTTCCGCGAGGAGGTTTTCGAACGCATCTGCGGTAATCGTTCCCGAAGGCAACGCCCGAGCGGCAAAAATCGGCACGGCTTCGAACTTCGCCTCGTCCAATCCGGCGAAAAAACCGCCGACTTCGTGATGGGCTTCTTGCCATGCATTTCGCATTGCCTCACTCGTCTGGAATGTCCAAATCTCAAACATCTCCGACGTCGTCGGTTGTGGGACGAAGGTATTCGACTCGTGCAGCAACGCAATGATGCCAACGCGCATGAAACTTGGTCTCAGTTAGAGTCGCAAATCGGGGACGTTTTTTGGCGGATGGGGATGACAGCGAGCGGTGCGTTACAGCATAATCACAAGCCAACGTTGATGCGATGTCTCCCACCCGAGAAACTTTGACGAGGCTCCCAACTGATGACGAATGCGACTCCAGACACCATTACTCTGGATATGATGCGAGAGTGTTTCTATTCGGCCGTGGTCTGCGATGCGCTCGACGCACATGGGTTTCGCAACCAATCGCCACGTGTGCCGTTGCCACCTTGGACGGTGGATGACGTGCTCATCGGGCGTTGCAAAACAACGCTGTGGGCGGACATGTTCCACGAAGACCCCGACCCGTACGCACTCGAGTTGCAAGCCGTCGATAGTTGCCAACCGAATGATGTGTTGATCGCGGCGGCGGGTGGTTCCACACACTCAGGGATTTGGGGAGAGTTGCTTTCGACAGCGGCTCGGAACACGGGTTGCGTGGGATCGATTATCGACGGAGCGGTGCGGGACGTGCAGAAGATGCGGGCGATGAAATATCCCGTTTTTGCGCGGAGAACGTGCATTTACGACAGTCAGCATCGGCAACGCGTCATTGATGTGGACGTGCCGGTGGAAATTGACGGTGTGAAGTTCTCGCCCGGTGATCTCGTGGTGGCGGATGTCGATGGTGTGGTTGTGATTCCGCAGGAAATCGAGACCGAAGTCGTCCGCGCTGCTTGGGAGAAAGTGCACGCAGAGAACATCACTCGCGACGCCATTCAAGACGGCATGAAAGCTACCGAAGCCTGGAAAAGATATGGCGTGCTATGAAAACGCGAACGCCACTGAAATACGATCAGTGGCGTTCACGATTCGTCTTACTCAGCAGGTTTCATCGGATTGTCGGGATCTTTAGGGAGTGGCAGTTCGACGCGTTGACCCGTCCAAGAAGACTGGTAAATCGCCAGGATCAATTCCACGCTCTTGCGGCCTTCGTATCCGTCGACGACAGGGTCTTGACCGGCGTCGATCGCTTGCAGCAAATCTTCGAACTGTTTTTGGTGGCCGACGAAACTAATCGCTTTCGGATCGCTCGCGCCACCGGTTCCACCTTGGGCGGCGAACTTCTGACGGATTTCCTCGTCTTCCGGCGTTTCGTCTTCGAAGGTCCAAAGGAGGATACTGTCTTGCTCGACGATCACTGAGCCTTTCGTCCCGTGGATTTCGGTCTTCTTGAGCAGCCCGGGAAACGCGCTCGTCGTCGCTTCAAGCACCCCAACCGCGCCGGATTTGAACTTCACGCAGGCGACACCGGTGTCTTCAACTTCGATGCGTTCGTGAGCCAGCGTATCGGTGAGTCCACAAACTTGGGCCACGTCACCCATGAACCAATACAGCAAATCCACGTTGTGAATTGCCTGGTTCATGTAAGCACCGCCGCCGTCGAGTTTCCAGGTGCCCCGCCATCCGCCGCTGTCGTAATATTCCTGCGACCGCCACCATTTGACGTAGGTGTCGCCCATGGTCAGTTTGCCGAAGCGACCATCGGTGATCGCCTTCTTCAACGCCATGTTCGCTGGGCTGAAACGGCTGGGCATGATCGTTGCGAGTTTGACGCCGTTCTTCTCGCAGGCCTGGATGATTTGATCACAGCGATCCAGTGTGATTTCCAATGGTTTCTCGACGACAACGTGTTTGCCGGCATTCGCCGCTGCCACGGCTGGGTCCAAGTGGACACCGCTAGGCGTGCAAATGGTGACGATGTGCACATCCGGATTGGCCAACATCTCGCTGAGATCGTGATATGCTTTGCAGCCACGTTCCTCGGCGAACTTGTCGGCAGCCTCGGCTCGCATGTCGAAACAGGCGACGAGTTCCGCGTTCGGGATGTGGGCGATGGCTTCGGCGTGGAAGTTCGAGATCATCCCGCAGCCGACGATTCCAAAGCCGTGAGGCATGGGTGGGTTCCTCTTCGGTGGTATTCGAATTTGGTTCGCCGCGATTCTCTCGCGTCACGGCCCGAATGACAACCCAACGCCGACCGGAAGCCCCGATTTTGCGGTTTATCAAATAAGCGTAGCCGAAAAAAACCACCTAGTAGTCGCGATGGTTGAGAATTCCCTCGCCGTGCAACGAACCGGCGGAAGTAACGAGTTTGAGATAAACATCTGGTTCGATGGAATCGCTAATCGGTCGGGCGGCACCGTCACAGAATGCGAAGTGTACGATGTCTTGATGATTCGACGCTGGCCGCATGAAGCTACCGGTGCTGGACACATCCGCATTGATCGCCGAGTCGCCTAGGTCATCGACGCCGGTCCAATCAAGAATCGTGTCGGCTCCGGTACCACGATTATGTAATGCTGTGGAACCGAATTTGACATCGTCGGTATCGACAGCAAAAATCAGCCCGTACAAGGATGCGGTAGCCCAGCTGCCGGTCGTGGATGCCAATCCTTGCCGAGGGCTGGCGTTCTCGCCGAGCAACAGCGTATTGCTGATGCCATCACCCTGTGACACAAAGTTGAACCCCATCCGCCGTTTGTCCTCGAACGCCTTTCCACCGGAACCACAAATCGAATTGCCGGAATCATTCTGCCAAATCACACCGGTGGCGTAACCCAATCGACTCGATGCGTTGCTATCAAGATAATGGGCGATCACGCTTGCGGAGTGGTGATTTACATTGCAACTGCCGCTGTCATAAAAGATGCCGCCGTTAGCGACATACGTCAGGCCGTTCGATTGACGTGCCCGTGCGATATCATCGGGACAAGTGAAAACATCGAGCCAGACTTCGGTGTCGGTCGACGTGTTGATCGCGCCATCTTCGCGAACTTGCCGAGCGACACCGGCCGCGTCCAAGTCATCGAGAAGGTGAATCGGCCATGTGCTGGTCACATCCCCCGCAAGGTGTGTCGAATTTTCGACCGCGTGGGGAAGTTGGTCCCCATGAGCGCTGGCATCGTTGATCATTGCCAAGGCGATATTACGAATATTGTTCAAACACTTCAGTCGTCGGGCAGACGCGCGAGCACTTTGAACCGCTGGGGCAATCAACGAGATCAACACCGCAATGATCGAAATGACAACGAGCAATTCGATCAATGTGAATCCACGACGATTCAGATGGAGATTGAATGACACTGACATCACAGAACCGATTCCCAATCGAAAGGCAGATCGAGCTGAGTACTTATCATACGTCGACTGGTCGCGAACGCGAATGAAAGTGAAATAATTTGTGGTTTTTTCATTTCCGGTTGCACGACGGCTTTGGTCTTGAAGTCTGTCGGCGAGTTCGTTGAACTATCAAAATCCCGATTCTTCGATTGTGAAACCAGGTGCAATGGAAAAGACGTTAATCATCGGTTTGGAAGTTCACGTTCAATTGCTCACGCAAACGAAGCTGTTTTGCGGTTGCCTGAATCGCTTCAATCCCGATCACCCCAACACACAAACGTGCCCGGTTTGTCTTGGTCTACCGGGAGCGTTGCCGGTGATGAATCGCAAGGCCGTCGAGCTGGCGATGAAAGCCGGTCTCGCTCTGCATTGTGAGATTTCCGCGTTCACCAAGTGGGATCGCAAGCAGTATTACTATCCCGATTTGCCGAAGGCGTATCAGATCAGCCAATACGATTTACCGATCTGTCACGACGGCTACTTGGACGTGACCTATACGCTCAATGACGAACCCCGATCGTCGCGGGTTGGGATCATTCGGGCGCACCTCGAAGAGGATGCCGGGAAGAACTCGCATGATGAATCGGGACGTGGCGGAGACAGTCGCGTCGATTTGAACCGTTGTGGCACACCGCTGTTGGAGATCGTTACAGAACCCGACATTCGCTCCGCTGCCGAAGCAAAAGCGTTCCTCGAAGAAATGCGATTGTTGATGACGTACTTAGGCGTCTCGGATTGCAACATGCAGGAAGGTTCTCTGCGGTGTGATGCGAACGTCAACTGGCATATCCCGCAAGCCGACGGGCACATCGCCGCCACGCCGATTACAGAAATCAAAAACCTGAACACCTTCCGTGGCGTTGAAGCGGCCATTCATTACGAAGCATATCGGCAACTCGAAGAATTCGAACGCACCGGACGGAAGTTGGGTGATCCTGGCGTCACGAAAGAGACGTGGGGTTGGAACGCCGATCGTGGAGAAACCTATCTGCAACGCGGCAAAGAAGACGCCAGCGATTACCGGTACTTCCCCGATCCCGACCTGCTGCCGGTTACGATCACCGCCGAAGAAACACAAGCGGCCCGCGAATCCCTTGGCGAGTTGCCCGCCGATCGTCGTCAACGCTACGAAACCACCTGCGAACTTTCGCCATACGATGCCGGCGTGATCATCGACCAGGGACCGGCCTTTGCGGATTACTTCGACGCCGTCCTCAGCGAGTGTGGCGACAGCAAGCAAGCCGCCAACTGGTGCACGCAGGACGTGCAACGCGAACTCAACGATCGGCAAATTTCGATCACGGAATTCCCGATCAATGCTGTTACACTTGGCACACTGCTCAAGCGGGTGGTCGATAACAAGATCACCACGACAAGCGCGAGAGAAATCTTCGGAGTGCTACGCGAAGAGGAACCGTCCGACCAATCCGGCAAACGTGTCGACGAGTTAATCGCCGAACGTGGTTTGGAGATCGTCTCCGACACAGGCGCTTTTAGCGGAGTGATCGATAAACTCATCGCGGACAATCCCCAAATCGCCGAAGACGTCCGCGGCGGCAAACAACAAGCCGTCGGCCCACTGATCGGTCGAGCCATGAAAGAACTCAAAGGAGCCGACCCCAAAGTCGTGCGTTCGATGCTGATCGAACGCATTGTGAACGGCGGGTGAGTAACGTAGTAACGTAGGCTGGGACAAGTCCCAGCATTCTCGAATGTCAAAACGCAATCGAAAGCTGGGTTACGCTTCGCTAACCCAGCCTACCTACTTTTTGATGATGAACTTCCATGTCACCAATGGATTTTCTTGACTGGTTACCGACGATTATCTGGTGTTCGATTGGGCTTGGACTCGTCAGTCTCGTTGCACGAATCGTCACGCTTGAATGGTTGCCAAGATGCCCCATCTGTAACCAACGCGGATACAAAGAAATCTGTGCCGTCAGTTCAATGCGGGGCGTAGATGCTCTAAACGCCACGGACGCAGAGATGAATTGGCGTGAAATTCGACGCTGCAAACATTGCCGAGTGCATCGCATGAATGGTCCGGGCGGACGGCAAGACTTGTCTTGGAACAACTGGCGACGTGAAGTGTCAAGAGTGATGCGTGATGACAGACGGTGATTTTACCAATGGATGCAGTCAAATCTGATATCTTGCAAAGTCATCTAAAGGTGAGCTGTGAGCCGTGGTGAGCGATCGTCGAACTTCGAATAAAGCACGGCTCACAGAGCCGTGGCACACGTGGATTGGAATCAGAACGTCTTCAGTAACGTAGGCTGGGACAAGTCCCAGCATTCTCGCATGTCCAAACGCAATCGAAAGCTGGGTTACGCTTCGCTAACTCAGCCTACTTACTGCAACCTGGGGATAGAAGATGGAGAATAGAGGATAGCGAGTTGGAATTGGCTGCCATCCTCGATCTTCCATCCTCCATTCTCAGTCCCGATGCGATTCGGTTCAAAATGTCTCAGGAAACTCGGTTCGCTCAAAACGTCTTCAGCAAACTGACTGCGAGCCAGTGGGCGTTGACGTCGAGTGAGCCGTTGTTGAAGTCGCCGCCGACCAACGCACTTTGGCCGATGTTTTGCTCGTCACCGAAGCTGTACTGGTAGCCGGTGTTGAGTTGCCAACTCTTGATGCAGGTCGAATACCCTACCGAAACGGCGTGCTGCAGAATTCCGTCGGTGTACGGGGTGAGGGTGTTGTCCGGCACGGGGCTGTCGTGATAGACATAACCGAGTCGCCAGATATCACCACTCTTGGCGAAGTACTCGTAACCCAACCGCACGGAAACGTTGTCATCCCAGTTCTGTTGAACGGAGTCCGTAATCGTCGGTGGCAAAGCGGCGGCGAGCAGCGGGTTATCGGGATTCGTGAACTTGAAATTGATGCTGTTGAACGCCGACGACCAGTCGTACCAAATCACATCAGCCGACACGCGGTGACGCTCTGCAAAGAGATGCGTGATCCCGGCACCAACCGATTGCGGATAGGTTTGATCGACTTCCGCATCAAACCGCGAGAACACCGGCACTGGAGCCAAACCCGCGATGCGAGCATCCAATTGGCCGTCCATCGAGAAATCACTTTCGCTGGTGTAGCTCACCCCGATCATCGTGTTTTCACTGACGTGGTACTGGGCACCAAGCGACCACACCAAAGCGGCTCCGTCGGTTTTCAGATCGAACAACGTCGGCACGCCCGCGAGTACACCGGTTTGCCCGGTGAATGGACCTTCGAGTTCCAGATGATTGAGTCCCACACCGAGCGTGGCACCGATGCTGAGATCGTCGGTCACTCGGTAAGCCAGGCCGGGGGTGATTTTCGTCACGACACCCATCGCCCGGTATTGTTGCTTGCCAAAGATAGGATTGACCAGGTCCCAATCCGTGCCGAAACCAGCGGGCATGAAAATCCCGATCCCAGCGGCCCAACGTCCGTCGTCGCTTTTGAATAACGCGGCTCCATGCGGAAGCGGTCGGCCGTTGGGTTCGTCGCCAACGTTGCTGTTCTCGGGATCGGAATAGCGTTGATCGGTGATCAGCACATCAATCCCGGCTTCCAACAGCACGTTGCCCGGCATGTTCAAAATACCGGCGGGGTTATCGAGGAGGACGGCACCGTTGTCGAAGTGGGCGATGTTCGTACCACCACGACCAATCGAAATCGCCCCGACACCGTCGCGAATCAGCCCATCAGCTATGGCCAATGATGGAACCGCCAAACCAATCAGCGCGAGGACGCATCGCATCATGCGAATTTGAGACATCAAAAACTCCATTTCCAAAACAAGCCCGCGAACCTCTCGCTGTATGCGTGGGTTGGGAAAATGAACGCAGAGAGGAATCGACAATTCGACACTGTCTCTCTATCGACTTGGTCAAATAACAAACATGACGCCCCCAGAAAGACTAGGGAAAATACGCAATCGAGGTGACTATTCGGTTTAGGGAAACGTTGACGTTTACAACGGATATTCCGGTTTCGGCTGAATCACATGGAGGAACCGTCCGATAAAGTGAAGGAAGTCTCAAAATTTGAAGACGACTACGGAGCGCGTATGAGTCCTTGTGAGTCCTGTCATGCAGGTTGTTGTCGGGCCTTCGCGGTTCCAGTAACCGGCGCGGACATCCTTCGAATCGAACGACAATTCCAACTGGGTTTTGGAGATTTCGTTTGTCGTTGGGCCGATCCGGACGGGAACATTGCCCGGAATTACGCTCCCCAGTTCCATTTTGCGGATGAACCGGAGACGCCGTTTGTCATCTGCCTTCGCCACACAGCGAGCGAGTTTTTCCCACGCACCACGAAATGCCGATTCCTATTGGAAGGCGAGCCAGACGCCGAGAACCCGTTAGGACAGGCACGCTGTGGAATTCACGCTGCTCGTCCGGGGGCTTGCCGGGTTTTCCCGACGAAACTCAACGAAACCGGTGAGTTGGCTGTCATCTACGACGTCCCCGAAAACGGACGTCCAGCAGAACCGGCTGCCACTTACAGTCTCTGCCCACGTCCTTGGGAACCGACCGACATCGATACCCTGACCGGAATTCAGGACCTTGTTGTCGCCCGTTACGAGATGGGTTTCTTCAAGCAACTGGCGAATCTCTGGAATCGAAAACCTCGGGAGTGGAGTTTGTTCCCGGAGTTTCTGCGATTGGTTTATGAAAGCCGCGTGCTGAAAAACACGGAAACCGACGACGAACCACCACAAACCATTCCGTTTCCCACGCCGTCACACTCTTCGCAGCAACGTGTGGCTTGACCAACCGCATCTCGCCGGGAATCATGGCTCAGCAATTGAGTTTCACCAGGTTTCCGAAAATCGGGCAGCGGAATTGGCATGCGGAATCTTCGTCTAACACTCGCATACGACGGCACAAACTACGTCGGTTGGCAGGTTCAGCCGAATGGCGTCAGTGTGCAGTCGGTCGTCGAGTCGGCAATCACCAAACTGACGGGGGAAACGATCCGCGTTCTGGCGGCTGGCCGAACGGACTCCGGTGTGCATGCATTGGGGCAGGTCGTCAATTTCCCTACAAACTCACGAATTCCCGCCGAACAATTCCGACGCGGTCTTCAGAATTTCTTACCGGATGATGTCGTCGTCCGTGAGGCTGCCGAGGTGGCTCCCGATTTTCATGCGACCTATTCCGCAGTTCGCAAACGTTATCGTTACGTGATTCTCAATCGTCAGATCAATGACCCGTTTCTCGGTCGATTCGTATGGTCGGTCCGGCAGCGTTTGGACTTTGAGCGGTTACAACAGGCATCACGACATCTCATTGGCACATACGACTTCCGGTGCTTCGAATCGCATTGGCCGAATAAAGCCACAAGTATCCGAACTGTATTCGACGCCCGTTGGGGGCGTGCCACGACCTGGTCCATGTGGGAACCGTCCGCGGTCAGTCAATCGCCGAGCAAAGCCGAAGACACCGGTGCGTTTCTCTGGTTCGAAATCGAGGCTGACGGGTTTCTCTACAACATGGTGCGAGCAATCGTCGGGACCCTGATCAAGGTGGGACGCAGTCGCTGGGAGCCAGAACAAGTTCGGACCATCATCGAAAATCAAGATCGCAGCCAAGCCGGTGAAACGGCACCGGCCTGTGGACTCTACCTGGTAAACGTCGAATATCCTGGCGAGGAATCGATCAATCGTGATACCGATTGAGGTCCCAATCTTTGGCCAAATCCGTCAGGGTTTTCAGTGTCTCGGGATTGTGACTGCATGCCATGATGCCGGTCATGCGTAGCATGTCGGCTCGGTCATCGTTCCAAAGCTCAAGGAAATCGGTTGGCTGACCGGTATCGGCACGGACGGAATCACCACCGAGAATCCGAGCAATGTGCAGAGAGACCGGGAAGTCGTACACATTCGGCGTGTGAATCAACGAACCACCAAATTCCCCGCGGGCGAATAACTCGAAAATGCTGCCGGGCATCTCATCGGCGACCACACCTTCCAAACCGGCGTCAGTCACCGCTTGCGCTTTCGCAGGGTCGTCATCAATGAAGCCAATCAGATAGATCTTTTTCGAGTCGGGCCGCGTTGCTGGATCAATAGGTGTCATCGATCGCAACACTTCCGAAGCAGGCCGAGTCGGATCGTCGGCTCCGCAAACGACACGATCGCCGACCGCTTCGACCCATGTCCCATGCTCGCCGGTTTCGGGGATATAGACGAGTGAATAATGAACCGTTTCGTCCGATCGCAACAGCAACATCACAGCCCAACCGTCGCCGCTTCTGTCGCGGTATTGCTTGGTGCCGTCAATCGGGTCGATCGCAATCGTAAATTCCGCGTTGGTGGCGAATTTATCGAGATCACCCGTAAATTCCTCGGCCTCCAGACGACACTCACGGAACAACGGCGACGTGTCTCGCAGAGCAGCCACGATCAATTCCTGTACAGACAGGTCAGCTAGAGTGAGGGCGTCGGTATTGGAACTTCCGGAGGTTTTCCCCGAGACGCTGATGTCGAATTGCCGAAGCCGTTTCGCGACCGCTCCCGCCCAACGCAGAACTGGCGGCATATGCGTGGACAGTGCGTCCGTGAGTTCGGTCAGGTTCATGACTCGTTACTTTTCGCTGTTTGTGTTTCCAGAAATTCGATGACTCGGGCAGCGACGTCGATCTCGGTCGCTTTGGCAAAAGCCCGCCAACCGGGAACCGCGTTCACTTCGATGACCCACCCGGTACCGGTGCGATCATACAGAATATCCACGCCAGCGAAAGTCGCCCCAACGGCCTGGGCTGCTCGCAAGGCCCATTCGCACTCTCGATCGGTCGGGTCGTGTCCTTCAACTGTCCCCTGACGAGCGACATTCGTGCGAAAGTCCGTTGGGTTTCGGCGAATCATACCGCCGATCACGGCGTCATCGAGTACCATGACCCGCACGTCATATCCCGGATGGTCGACATACCGCTGAAGATACAGGACGGCTCCCAATCTCGCCAACGTGCGAAAGGTACGAATCGCCAAGTCCGGGTCGCTCACCCGGCAAATTCCACGCCCCTCCGACCCGAAAATCGGTTTGACGACGACATCCCCTCCCAAGGCTTCCAGGGCAAGCATTGCCGCATCGACGTCTTCGCACACAATCGTTGCAGGCACGGGCAATCCCGCTTCCGCCAATCGGGAAGTTGTTAGATATTTGTCGACGGCACACTCGATCGTTTTCGGAGAATTGAGAACATACGCGTCGGCTGCCAATTGAGCCAATGCGTCCATCCGAAAGACCACTTGCTCCAATGTTCCCGGCGGCATCGTGCGGACGATGACTGCATCGAACTGAGTGAGATCAACGTTTTCGGAACATACACTGGGTCGGTTAATTCCCACACTGGCGACAATTTGCGGGAAATCAATCCGTGTCGCACGATGCCCGCGTGAGTCTGCAGCCCGTGTCAAATCGGCGACGTACCAACTACCTTCATTCCCCAGAACCCCGATCTGCATGAAGTGCCTCAACAACGCCCGAACCGTTTGCCTCAGTCGAAACCAGTCGCCAAAAAAACTCGCAAACTAGATCACTGAGGAAACACCAGGAGTCTTGCCTTTCGACGGCCGATTGGTTCGTCGTGGAGAGATCGCCGCAAGAACAGTCGCACATACGATACATGCAACGCTAACGATGATCGCTGCAATCCAACTTGCAATCTGAACACCTTCATGAGTGGTGTCTTGAAGTGAAACGGCCGCGAATGCGGAAACCGGAACCAGACACCCCATCGCAAATGCGATCCAGATCCGTCCGTACCCGGTTGCCTGTCCGTCCTGCTGGAGTTCGGTGAGAAATGGTTGTATCACGTCAGCATCGTGACTGTTCGCAATTCTCTCGAGAGCTTGCATTCGTTCTTCGTGAAGGAGATTGCGGTGAATCCGCTTCATTCGAAGCACCAACGCGAATGGTGGCATGCCAATCAGAAAGACCATAATCGCCGCTCCGCAGAGCAAAACGGCGGGTTCGTCAAGTAGTCCACTTCGAAGGAATTCTTCGATCCCAGTCATTATGGTATTTCCCAAGGAGACGCGATCTGACGAGAGTGACACATTTCAATTATACGTGCACTAGCCGAAAAAGATCACGGAAATGCGATACTCGTCTTCTGAGAAACAAACAAAGCAGCCGAGGAAAATCCATCGACTGCTTTGAATGATTCGTTAAGCGATTGAACGAAACTTACTTGCTCGACAACGCGATTTGAGCAGCAGCAAGACGAGCAATCGGAATCCGACGTGGAGAACAGGAAACGTAGTCCAAGCCGATCGAGTGACAGAACATGACCGAAGCGGGATCACCACCATGTTCGCCGCAGATACCGATCTTGAGATCGTTCCGTGTTTTGCGACCGCCTTCGACACCGATTTTCATCAGTTTGCCCACGCCGTCTTGATCGACGGTTTGGAATGGGTCGGCAGGAACGATGTCGTTCTCTTTGTAGTAAGGAATGAACGAACCGTAATCGTCGCGGCTCATGCCGAGGGTGGTTTGCGTGAGGTCGTTGGTTCCGAAGCTGAAGAACTCGGCACCTTGGGCGATCTCATCGGCACACAATGCGGCCCGTGGAATTTCGATCATCGTACCGACCATGTATTCGATTTCGCAGTTCTTCTCTTCGAAGACAGCGTCGGCTTGTTGACGAACGATCTTTTCTTGGTTGCGGTATTCGCTGAGGAAACCGACGAGCGGAATCATCACTTCCGGGTGTACGTCGATGCCATCGGCTTTGACGTTGCAAGCAGCTTCGAAAATCGCCCGAGCTTGCATCGCGGTGATTTCCGGGTAAACAACACCCAGACGACAACCCCGGTGACCGAGCATCGGGTTGAGTTCTTCCAACTCGGCGACGCGACGGTGAATGTCTTCGACAGACTTGCCGGTCATTTCGGCGAGTTTCTCGTCCAACCCGGGTTCTTCTTCCAAGTGACGATCCGAGAGGAACTCGTGCAACGGCGGATCGAGCAGACGAATCGTCACCGGACGACCAGCCATCGTGCGGAACAAGCTCTCGAAGTCTTCCCGTTGGTGAGGAAGAATCTCATCAACGGCTTTCTTCCGAGTCGCCACATCTTCCGCAAGGATCATCTTCCGCATGGCTTCGACTTTGTCGAAGAACATGTGCTCGGTTCGGCACAGACCAACACCTTCACAACCGAAGGCGACGGCTTCTTCGGCCACTTCGCCTGGTTCGCAGTTGGCACGAACCTTGAGTTTGCGGTATTCGTCGGCCCAGCCCATCAGCTTAGCGTAGCGTTGGTAAGTCGGGGACTCTTCCGGCTTCATATCGCCTTCGAGCACTCGCATCACTTCACTAGGCGAGGTGTCGATTTTGCCTTCGAAAACTTCGCCGGTGAAACCGTCGATCGTGATCCAATCGCCTTCTTTGAGAACTTTGTCTCCAGCGGAAACGGTTCGGTCGGCGTAGTTGATGCTGAGTTCATCGGCACCCACGACGCAGGCTTTCCCCATCTGACGGGAAACCAACGCAGCGTGTGAGGATGCACCACCTTGGGCGGTCAGAATCCCTTTGGAAACTCGCATCCCCCGCAAGTCTTCCGGGCTGGTTTCTTTACGAACCAGCATCAGAGCGACATCGTTGTCTTCGTTGTACATCGCTTCCGCTTTTTCAGCGGAGAGCACAATTTTCCCAGTCGCTGCCCCTGGACCCGCGTTGATGCCGGTCGTCATATGACGGCCTTCATCTTGCGCGGCCTTTTTCACGGCGGGATCGAAGATCGGTTGCAGAAGTTGGTTCAAGTCGTCCGCAGGGATCCGACGTTTGTTGCCGACGGCTTCTTTGGCGTCGATCAAACCTTCTTCGACCAAGTCCACCGCGATCCGAACAGCGGCGAAACCGGTTCGCTTAGCGTTCCGTGTTTGAAGCAACCAAACTTTGCCCCGTTGCACGGTGAACTCGATGTCTTGCACGTCTTTGTAGTGCTTTTCGAGTGTCGTTGCGATTTCGTTAAGTTGTTTGTACGCATCGGGCAGATCGGCTTCGAGTTGTGTTTCGATTCGCTTCGGAACACGAATCCCGGCCACCACGTCTTCGCCTTGTGCGTTGATGAGGTAGTCGCCACAGAAACCGGGATCGCCCATCGAGCAATCGCGGGTCAGACCCACACCGGTGGCACAATCGTCGCCCAAGTTACCGAACGCCATCGCTTGCACGTTGGTCGCGGTGCCCCACTCGTGAGGGATGTTGTATTGACGACGGTACACGACCGCCCGGTCATTTGACCAACTGCCGAAGACGGCACCGATTGCCCCCCAAAGTTGATCCATTGGATCGGTCGGGAACTCTTTGCCGAGGGTGTCTTTGACGACTTTCTTATAGTCGGCGACGATGGCCTTCAGTTGATCGACGGTCAATTCGTGATCGTAGTGCACGCCCGCTTTTTCGCGGTGTTCTTCGAGGATCAGTTCGAAGCGGTCTTCGCCATCGGCAGTGCCGGGCATTTGCATCACGACGTCGCCATACATTTGGATGAAGCGACGATAGCTGTCCCAAGCGAACCGTTCGTCGTTCGCTTGCTTAGCGAGCGCGTTCACGGTGTCTTCGTTGAGCCCGATGTTGAGGACGGTGTCCATCATCCCCGGCATCGACTCCCGTGCCCCAGAGCGGCAGGAAACCAGCAAGGGGTTTTCGGTGCAGCCGTACTTGGCGCCCATCGCCTTTTCGACTTTTTTCAGGGCGTCTTCGACTTGGTCTTTCAAGCCGGGTGGGTATTGTTGGTTGGTATCGTTGTAGTAGACGCAGACGTCGGTGGTGATCGTGAACCCGGCGGGAACGGGAATGCCGATGTTCGTCATTTCGGCGAGGTTAGCACCTTTACCGCCGAGGGTTTCCTTCATCGTCGCATTGCCGTCGGCTTTTCCGTTACCAAAGTAGTAGACGTGCTTCTCAGCCATTCCAAAAGTCCTTGTCGCGTTAAGTTTTTCGCGAGTTCCAAGTGCCGGGTTAGATGCCAGTTTTCGGCCAAAATTGACCAAACGAAACCGAAACGCGGGCGCAAATCGGACGCTCCGCGCAGATTTGTTGGTCACGCGACGTGGAAGCTAACAGCGCACTTCCAGACCGTCAAGCGACCGGGCGAAACCTGCCAGTTTCATGCATCATGGGACTTCGATCGGTGTCGCCAGGGACGAAGGTAGCAGCGAATGGATAATCCTGGTATTCCTTCACCTGCAAGATTAGACCGTGTTGAGAATTGGAGAGAATATGTTCGGATTGTTTCGCCCCAAATGTCCGGTGGATGCCCGTGAGCAGGCCTGGATTGAAATGCGGATGGCGTGGCTCGGAGAACACCTCGGTTGGGACACCTTGCGGGAAACCCAAACAATTCTCCCCACGGGCGATTTCTTTCCGCTGCCGTATGACGGTTCCGAGTCCGCAGCTCAAGCGATTTACGAGCGTGTGTGCCAGTATGCGAAACAAGACCCCAATGATCTGCCCGTGACACTGTTCGAGGATCAAGCGGATCCGTCGGAACGGTTGGTGTTCGGGCCAGAGTTCTGGACGGCCGAGCATGGATTGCTCGCGTGCGATCCCGGTTCGTCTTCGCACTCGCCTCGGTTGTACGTCGGCAAGACGATCGCCGAAAACCTGGAAGCCCTCATTGCGTTTTTTGCCCGCGGAATTGCCGGTTTTCGGATGATCCAAGATCGGAAACTCCCACGGACTGCTGAGGACTTCCGTCATATCGTGGAACTCATGCCGATTTGGTTCGGGTTGGGAATTTTCACTGCAAATACGGTGCTTGCGGAAACGCCGGGACATTCCGCGTTGGGAATGGGCAGTTCACTGTCGCCGCGAAGTTCGCTGCAAGCTCGCGACTTTGGCTATGCGTTGGCACTCGCGAGTTGGATGAAAGACGAAACGCAACCGGAGTGGAGTCGCCACTTGCGTCGCGATGCGGAAGCGACGTTTGTCGATGGCCTGAAGTACCTCCGCAAAACTGGCGACGCCTGGTTTTCGCCAGAATCGCCGCAGCCGTCCCGATCGCTGTCGGCTTTGGAAACGGATCTGAAATCCGGCACAGACGGGCGGCGGATGTTGGCGTTATGGTCGGTGCAGGATTGGCCGAATGACGATGAGAAACGTCGCTTGGCGGATTTGGTGGCGGAGAACCTCCGACATCACAATCCCATCGTCCGGACCGATGCCTTAGCGACGATGGACCGTTTGGGTTCCCTGGGTGAGACGCATTTCCAAGAAGTCGTCTTGGCGTTGAACGACCCCAAACCCACCGTTCGACAAGCAGCTGCGTTCACGGTTGGCGGGGCGGCTCGGGAACCGGAAATGGTGTTGCCGGAATTGTCGATGCTCCTCAAGGACAACAATCTGAACGTGGTCAACGCAGCGACTTGGGCAGTTGGTCGCTATGGTTCCGTCGCGAGTGATGTGGCTCCCAAGGTCGTCGGTGTTCTGAAATTGGGTCTCGTCCGCGTGCAGGAAACCCTCATTGAACAAGCCGTCGATTCCCTGATGGCCGTCGCGGACGATCCGGAAGCGGTGATCAACGAAGTGTTTCACGAAGGCGACTTGGAACTCGCCCGGCATGCATTGGAGGCAGTAGCGGCTCGGCGGATTCAGAGAAGCCCGGCAGCAGAACAAACTTGAGCGGCCGGTTGGGGTGAATCTTGCGTGGTGGTATGATGTGCGGCGACTATCCGTTCCCCTTCGCTCGAAGTGTGCTCCAAGATGTCCGACGAACGACAATCACCGCCCGCCGAAGTTCGGTTCGCCGACGAGTTGGCCTTTCTCAGCATCTTGGATGCCGCCGACAGTCTTCCTAAACCCGCTGGTTGGCAGTTATCGCCACGGCGTGTGGTGGAATTCATCTGTGGAACCGACGGCGAGAAATTAAAGCTCCCCAAGGGAACCCGAACCCCAAAGGGCGTGCCGAAGTCGCTGGAGATCACAGAGAAATTCGTGGGTGAGCGAAGCACGATCGAACGTTGCGTCGTCACACTCGCGGGTGAACGCGGCCTATTATTGGTTGGCGAGCCCGGCACTGCGAAATCCATGCTCTCGGAGTTACTGGCCGCGGCAATCAGCGGCAACGCCGATCTCACGATCCAAGGCACCGCGGGTGCGTCCGAAGATCATTTTCGCTACGCCTGGAATTACGCATTGTTACTGGCAAAAGGCCCCAGCGAAGATGCACTCGTGCCGTCCCCCATCATGATCGGCATGCGGGAAGGACGACTCGTGCGGGTCGAGGAAGTCACACGTTGCCTACCGGAAGTGCAAGACGCGTTGATTTCGCTGCTCTCGGAACGGCGACTCATGGTGCCGGAACTTTCCGGTGAAGCCGGCAGCGTGTTCGCCAAGCCGGGGTTCAACATCATCGCCACGGCGAACCTCCGTGACCGGGGTGTCTCCGAGATGTCGGCGGCACTCAAACGGCGATTCAATTTCGAAGTCATTCCGCCAATTGCATCGCACGATCGGGAAGTCGCGTTGGTCAAAGCTCAGGCAACAAATTACCTGGAAACCAGCGGCGTCGAACTCTCAGTCGATGACGGTGTTCTCGACATTCTTGTCACCACATTTCGCGATTTACGTGAAGGTCGCACGTCGGAAGGTTGGTCGGTCGAAAAACCGAGCACAGTGATGAGTACCGCCGAAGCCGTCGCGATCGCCACTTCGATGGGTCGCCAATCCGCTTACTTTCCCTCGCAGCAAGATCCGTTATCGCTGTTGCCGGGCTTGTTGCTTGGAGTCGTATTGAAAGACGAAGCGCAAGACCGCGGCCGACTACTGGCGTATTGGGACAGTGTGATCAAACGTCGCAGCGAAGATGGTTCCCGACTGTGGAAACGACTGTTCGAACTCCGTCGAGAACTGGAAAACTAACCGATCATGAGCGACGATCACTCACAACTCAACGCTTTGTTAGAGTGTGGCGAGCCGTTTCTGATCGGTGTCCGGCATCACTCCGCGGCTTTGGCCCGTGCAATTCCGAATTTGCTCGATGAGTTGCAACCGGAATGTGTGCTCATCGAGTTGCCAATGGAGTTTGCACACTGGCTGCCATGGTTGGGACATGAGGACACAACGGCTCCCGTCGCGCTCGCCGGCTGTGCGACGAACGCATTCGGGTTGTGCTTCTATCCCTTTGCTGATTTTTCGCCCGAGTTGGCTGCCGTCCGCTGGGCACTGCAGAACCAAGTTCCGGTCAAACCGTGTGATTTGCCGATCAGTCGGCATCGAAGTGGAGAACGGGAACATCCTCCCGCCGAGGAAAACGGCTTGCTCGCACGACTCTTTCAGAAGACGCAAACACGCGATGTCGGCACGCTCTGGGAGCGTTTGGTCGAGACACCGGCTGTCGGTTCCACACCGGAGGCGATTCGACGATCTGGCTTAATGTTCGGTTATGCATTGCGACGGAATGACGGGATAGCTTCCGATTATGACCGTCGTCGCGAAGCCCACATGCAAGAGTGTATCGCCAATGAAACCGGCCGAATCGCGGTGGTCGTGGGAGCCTACCACGCACCCGCGTTATTGCCCGAGCCACTGCTCTGGTCGCTTCCAGATCAATCACAATCCGCAGCCGATGAGGAAGCCGACGAAATCACAACGGCACTTATTCCGTATTCCTTCGGCCAACTTGACGAACGATCGGGTTACCCCGCCGGTATCCGTGATCCGATTTGGCATCAACGCACTTGGTCGGCGACGTCTGCGGAAGAATTGGATGCGGTCGCAGCGGACTTGGTCGTCTCGGTGTGTCGAAGCCTGCGACTCGCGAAACATCCCATCAATGTCGCCGACGGTAAAGAGGTGCTTCGCATGGCGAGGGACTTGGCCCGTTTGCGGGGTTGGCGGGCACCAGGACGAGGCGAGTTCATCGAGGCGGTGCAAACTTGCCTGACTCGCGGGGAACTAATGGGAATTGGGCGTGCGGTGGCGGCGGCAATGGAGGAGGTACTCGTCGGCAACCGGTTCGGGAGTTTGCCATCCGATTTGCCACGTTCGGGTCTGGCACCGCATGTGGAGTCGTTGCTGGAGGATTTGAAACTCCCCGGAGCCAAACAGATCGGCGAGCAAAAACGCGTGCGGTTGGATCCGCTCCGGAGTCGTCTGGATCGGGCACGGGTCGTGACATTCGAACGGCTCATCGCCTGCGGCGTTCCTTACGCGAACCGCGAAGCCGGCGAGGACTTGGCACATCGCGAGAACCTGACAGACGTTTGGCAAATTGAATGGCAGTCGGCGACGGCGGCGATGATCGAACTGTCCGCGGCCCGTGGGGCGACACTTGGCCAAGCGGCTTTCGGAGCATTGCAAACATCCGGGTTGGGCAAACCGCTCGAAGAATGGTCGACCGCCGAGTTGCCACTCCTGATCCAAGCGGCCCGGTGCGGATTGGCGAACGTTGTGTCTGACGGGTTGCAGTGGTTGGTCGGTCCATTCTTGTTGACCGCGGGGTTGTCGGAACTCACGCAGGCCATGGAATTGATCGAGCAAGTGCGGGCCGGTCATCACCCCGGGTTGCCATCGCATTCCGAACACGATTGGCCACACATCGTGCAAAAATTCGAATTGCCGGACGACGTGCAGACCGCTCCGTTGTTACAAGCCGCGATCGCCCGATTGGAGGGAATCAGCGGTTCGGAAGATTTGACGGACGTCACCAGCTTGCTCGATCTGATTCTGTGGTTTCAACAGCAACCGAGTGACCAAGTCAGTGTTGCCGCCGGTCGACTGATCTGGACACTGCGACAACTCGCGGCGGAAGGTTCCGCATTGATGCAAGGAGTAGCGACCGGCGCGTTGTTGTTACTCGACCATATGACATCGCAGCAGTTCGGCGAACGAATCGGCGGTTGGATTGATGCCGCCGTCGATGCCGACAGTCGTCGCCAGCTGCAAGACCGAATCCGTGCGGTGGTCATCATCGCATTGCCACGAATCTCAGCGGATGTGTCTTGCTTGGACGACGCGGAACAGCGGTTGGCAGCCGAGACCGACGCAGAGTTTCTCGCCAAACTCCCGGCACTGCGAGGTGGGTTTCATGTTATCAGTCCCGCTGCGCGGGATCGGTTGTTAAGAGCACTTTTGGACCGATTGCCGGATGATCAAACGAACGCGGTCGATGTGACGATCGACCCCGAACTCACCGCGTTACGGTTTGCCGCCGATGAAGCCGGCCGTGCGGCGGTCGAGAGTTTCATGCCTGATTTGATTTGGAACACCGATTGGCAACTGCCCGATTCCGCGGAATCGCAGTCCCCAACTCCGAAACCGGGTCAACAATTGTCGCTGGCGGATCGGTGGCGATTAGTTCTCGGTTCCCAACCTGATCGGCTTCCGCCGATGGGGTGTGCGGCGGCGCGTGCGTTGGACGAACTTTACGGGCAAGGGTGTGGCGAGGGTTCAGCGGGACGTCGTTCGGGCGGCGGAGCAGGGCAGGAAGCCCCGTATCCGAATGTGCGAACTTGGTCGGATGATCTCGGTGAACTCTTCGGCGAGAGTGTGCGTGAAGATGTGCTTGCCGCCGCACTCGCGGATGGTCGCACAGCGGTTTTGTCGATTCTCGATACCGAATCTGTCACGCCATCGATTGAACTTCTCGAACAGGTGCTATCACTTAAAGGTGCAGTGCCGGAAGCCCAACTGGCAACCTTGCGTCGATTGGCTCGTCGTATCATTGATCAGCTGGTCAAGGAGTTAGCAACGCGACTTCGCCCCGCGTTATTTGGACTGTCGACATCCCGTCCCACGTACCGACGAACACGGCGACTCGATCTCGATCGAACCTTGCGAGCCAACTTGCATCGGGCACAGCGAACGCCCGATGGTGGCACGACAATCGTACCTGAACGTCTCATCTTTCGCAGCCGATCGCAACGTAGCATGGATTGGCATGTCGTGTTTGTCGTCGACGTTTCGGGTTCGATGGAACCTTCGGTGATCTACAGTGCAATGATGGCAGCGATCTTCTCGGGCCTGCCAGCGATGAGCGTGACCTTTCTCGCCTTCAGCACGAAAGTGATTGACCTCACCGAGCGGGTCGATGATCCGTTGGCGATGCTGATGGAAGTGCAAGTCGGAGGTGGTACTCACATTGCAAAAGGACTGCGGGCGGCACGCGAGCGACTTCGGCAACCGACGCGATCGTTGGTACTGTTGGTGTCCGACTTCGAGGAAGGTTGGCCCGTCAGTGGGCTGCTTGGCGAAGTGCGGTCCTTGGCCGATTCCGGTGCGAAGTGTCTCGGACTCGCAGCCTTGAACGACGACGGAAAACCGCGTTACAACAAGGGAGTCGCAGGGCAGGTGGCGGGGTGTGGAATGCCGGTGTCGGCCCTCAGTCCGTTGGAATTGGCCCGCTGGGTGGGGGAGCAAATCCGATGAGTGCTCGCCCGGTTGTTAGCCCATTAGTCGTTGCGGAAATCGTTTCGGCAGCCCCCGCACGACTGCGTCGCAAACTCGACAAACAACCGACCATTGCCGATGACTGGAATTGGAGTTCCAAATCCGACAGTTGGCAAATAGTAGCGGGCACTGAAACGGTTGAGCTTGCCTCCCGTGTGCTTACACCGGAAGACGTACGTTGCTCGTGTTTGCTGAGTCCCCGGTGTTTTCACGTCCTCGCGGTCCTATCGGTTTTGGAGATTGAAGAAGCACCGCTTGCCGATTCGACTTCCCAAACGGACGTTGAAGAAAACCCGGAATCCTCACGCGTTGAGGTCGAAATCTCGTCAGTGCAACGCAATGCCGCCGCAGGGCTGTGGCGAACGACGGCGAAAGTGTTGGCGGTTGGTTTGCGGGCAGCGGGAGCGTTGTTACAAGCGGAATTATTACGGGCCGTCCACGAATGTCGCTGTCAGGGATTACACCGGTTGGCGGCCGCAGGATTGCGGGTGATGCAAGACATCCGCTTATTGCGTCAAACGGATGCCACTTTCTCCACCGACGACGCCCGGGCCGATCTGACGGATTTGCTCCGATGTGGTTGGGCAATCACGCATGCCGGCTCGGAAATCGACTCACTCTGGATTGGCACCGCTCGGCGAAAGTACGCACCGATCCCCAATCAGCGACTCACGGGATTGTTCACGGAACCGATTCTCACTCGCAGCGGTTTCGCGGGAGTCGTTACCTATCTGGTTGCGGAAGACGGCAGTCTGGGAACGATCAGCAACGTGCGTGGCGGCGACGAATCCCGCGTAGTCGAAGCTTGGCAAACCGGTGCGGACTTTGGCCAACTTTCTACCAGTCATGAAAAGTTGAATCGCACGACCGTCCTGGTCCAAAAAGCCACTCGTTCGAATGATGGCCGACTCGGTGGCGGGCAGGATTGCCGCGCGGTAATTGCCAATGACGACGGCTGGGATACACCGACCATTGCCAATCAGTGGAACAAACCGCTGCACGAACAACTCGACCAGTGCTTCACTCACGAATCGCGGCCGGAAACCGATCGGCCCGCGGGTTGGGACCTCGTATTCCTACGGGGTGTCATCCTCGGCGGAAATGGCGATGAATTACTGTTTCAACCATCCGCCGAAACGCCCCCAATGCGACTGATGGTCGCCCAAGAACACACGTCACTTGCGTACCGATCGAACATCGAACTTCTGAGTCGCGTCGAAAACTTGCCTGTGCGGTGCATCGTGCGTGTCGACTTGACGACGCCCGGATCGGCGGCGGTGTTGGCAATTGGCCAGGACCCGCTTGCCGAGAAATCTGCATGTGAACTGAGTCTGCCGGACGACTTTCGTGGCCGGGTGAGCCTAGGAATTGAGGAACTAAAACGCGGCCATTTGACGTCGGCGAGTCGAACTCCCGTGTTCGCTCAGCATCATTTCCAGGCGGAGACCATCACCGATGGATTGGAATCGCTCCGTCGTTGGCTTGGTGGATTGGTGCTCGGTGGGCGACATGCGCTTCCAACCGGACGTCTACCAGAGTTAAACCGTGAAGTTCGGCGGTTGGAGATCCAAAAGCAACCTGCTGCGGCCGGTTTGCTCGGCAATTTGGCACGATCGGCGACGGCATCGACAGCCGATTTTGAGGGCATCCGCTTTCCTAGCGATCCGGCTGAACTCGCTGAAACCTTCTTGGCTGCCTCATGTTACGAGAACGCAGCCCGGCGTCACTTCCAACGTATCGGATGGCGGCGTTTCGATCTCGAGTGAGGGTGGTCGGGTTGTACGACTTGTGCCGAGTGTGCCACACCTTCGGGGAATACTCGCGATGTCGAATGCTCCGACCGATCAATGGATTTGTGCCAAGGATGGCTTCGCACTATGTGCGGCATCGGTTAGTGAAATCCATCGGGACCCAAGGGAGTGGGGCAAGATGCGTCAAATCGGATTCTGCGTTTGCAGCTTGCTACTCGTTCTAAGCACCGGTTGCACAAGTGTGTTACGGTCTTCGTCGAAGTCAAGTTGCGGCCCTGTTCCTTGCTCGAATTATGGTCGAGCATCGGTTACCTGTGCCGACGCCAACACCGCCTGCGGAACCGAACAGCATGGCTGCGCATGTTGTCAAAGTAGTTCGCGGACCGAAAGCGGGAAGTGCGGTTGGGGATTGTTCGGACCCGTGTTCTCCGATCCTCGACTGACAGAAGGTACGGCACCGTGCCTCTGGCAATACGGCTACAATGTGATCCTCTCGGGGTCGCAAATGTGCAATGCCATACTCGGCGGCGACCCGGATGAATCCTTCTCCTCGCGTTGCGGACGAGCTGAACAAGACGGTGTGTGGCCGGTGAAATATGTGGTTGCCCCTGTCGCCGACGCTCTAATCGGGGAAAACCATTGCCAAAAGTCAACGGAGTGCCAAGGCAATCGGAAACGCGAAGTCTGGTCCTGGTGAAATCTCGCACCTGCCAACGTCGACCACTTCTTCCGACGGAAATTTGCTCGAATTGAGATCCTTTGGCGTGTTGTCTTCGTATAATGCGTCAGGAGGATTCGAATCCAATGAGTGCAATTTCCGTCCGCTGCCCCCTGTGTGGCAACGAGAATCTCTTTCCCGAACAGTTCGCGGGACGTGAATTGGCATGCGCTCATTGTGGGGAAGAACTGACGATCCCCAGCCAACTCAACGCTGATGAACCGGTCCCCTTGAAACCAACTCCTGCGACGCCCCAACTGCCGTCCAACGGCCGCAAGAAAGGAATGTTGAGTCGGGTTCGAGAATTCACTTGCCGCCGTGTGGGTCAAGCGATTGGTCTGATTCTGGGAATTTACGGCGGAGTGACGGTCGGTCTGTGGTTTGCCTTCCAACAAGGCTGGGCCGGCGGCATTCTCAGTATCGCCACCGCACCGATCGGCGGATTACTCGGGTTGATGATCGGTCAGGCATTCGGTCGCCGAGTTGGTGGTTGGATTGGTGGTCGTCGATACGGATGGTTTGGAATGCTGGTCGGTCTGTGTGCCGGCTTGGGAATGTGGGCTTGGGACCGCGAGAACGGCTGGGCGGAAATCACGACGGCCGCATTGGACCCGCTCGATTGGGGTCGATTGGCGACCGTGATGGCGATCTCCGCTCTGATCTTAGGACTCACCGTTGCAATCGCCGAACGATTCTTCGGTCAGTCGGCAACTTAACAACCGCTCGTGAATTAATTCCGACTGGCGGTCATTGCCTGTGTCGACGCATTAATCGGTGGTCGGGGCAGTCGTTTGGGAGTTGTCGGTTGTCGGACTTCAGCCTGCGTCGCGACTTCGTTTCGCGTGGCGACTTCCTCCCGCGTGGCAACTTCATTCGTTTGAGGTGGCGATAACAACGCGGCTCGCATTGCCTCGACGATTTTCCGTTCGGGCCGTTGCGGATCGGCGGCGATCTGACACACTTTGGTCAGCAGACCAGGAGCTCCCTGGATCATCCCGTGTTCCACACGTTGACGACTGTTCCGAAGGCCGTTTCTTAGCCCTTCACGGACGTTGCGTTCGTTCATCAGAAGCCCCGAAGTCCGCACCCAGGCCGGTTCGCCGAAGGTCCAGTTATCCGGCGGCAATTGAAATCGCGTCCCTTGAACCGTCAACTGAGGTTGGCCGTTTTGCTCGACCCGGGCCAAATCGAAAGCGATCCACAATTCCTTGCGGTGCCCCATCATCAGTTGCAGCGGTCCGCAGTTCGCCTGCCCGACAGAACCCGCTAACGAGATTCCTTGGATCGAGAGCTGAAGATTCTTCAATCCGAGCCACAAAGTGGCTTGTTCACTCGACTTCTGTTCAACAACAGCTCGGGTGACTTCACCTCGATACGAGAGATTCTGGAACACACACTGGAACGCCACACCGTTTTTCTGAACCTGCTGCTGCATGTTCTGCAGAGTTCCGGACACCGTAAAATTGACATCAATCGGGACCGATTCAGCAGCGAAGAGGAATTGACCAGTTATCAAAGTGGCTGCAAAAGCAGTCAGCAAACGAAGAGTCAAAGATCGCATGGCATCCTTTCCAGCGAGTGAGCAAATTAACGCCGATCCATCGGCAATCCGCACCTTGAGCAAAATCGGAGCCGAAGAGAAAAATTTCCTGCAATTAGCGAAACTCATGGATTCAAGGGCCATTGCTTGCGGCCATGTTGGTTCGGCAATACCCAGGTTTTCCCCCGAGAATTTGACTTAGAAACCAAGTGGAAATCGATCGAAGCGGTGATTCGTTTTGCAATGCCCCAACTACTTGTTGTGCAAGAATCTCCAGCGAGTCGTGCAGGAATTGCAATTCCGGGTTCGCGTCGCTGCGATGGCATTGTTATACTGCCGGTCATTCGCAACATCACTCGGGAATTGATTTCACCTATGTCGGCAGTCCGTGGAATTCGAGGGGCAACATCAGTCACGGTTGATGAACCGGAAGAAGTGCTCGCAGCAACTCGTGAGTTGCTCGAAGAGATTCTTTCCGCCAACAACATCGACCATTTCGACGACATCGTCTCGGCCATCTTCACCACCACCGAAGACCTTTGCTCAACATTCCCCGCCGAGGCAGCCCGGCGGTTGGGTATGTCTCAGGTCCCCCTCTTGTGCGCTCGTGAAATTCCCGTCGCAGGCAGTATGCCAATGTGCATACGTGTACTTTTGCATGTAAACACCGACCTTAGCCAAGCGGAAATGCGACACATCTACCTTCGCGAAGCACGTCGTCTTCGCCCAGATGTGACCAGCGCTCAATAACCGTTCGTTAGATGGACGGTCAGACATACGTCAAGTTTCCTGCTGAAAATGCGGGACCGCAGTGTGTTCTTCGCGCGCAAACTTCCCTTTCGCCAAGTCTCCGAATCTGCTACAGGTTCTTTTCAGGTGACGGATCACCGACTTGTTTCGGAGAGGATGCATGGACGAATCAACAGGCCAACCAGATCGACCCAACTCGCCCGTCTCCTATCCTCAGAACCGGCCTGTACCCACAGCCGATTTTTCGGAGCCGATGCTTCCCGAAGATGCCGGCTTGGGATGGTTGATGACCGTCGGACTGTTCCGTTTCGCCAAGTACCTGCTGCGAAGCGCGGGCATTGTATTGCGTTGGGTTTTTGCCGTAGTCGCATGGATGTTATCGCCATTGACGGCTCCGTTCCGCTCGGGACGGTATGCGGTTGTCGAATCGAAAGCGAATACCACCCGAACCACGGCCAGTGATTACACCAAGCCGTCCGCCGCTGCCGTCGGTCATTGGTTTGGACAGCAGAGTCAAGTTGCTGCCACTCGCCTGCGTCAATTGCCGGGACAGGTCAACCAACGTATCCATCGCGATACCGCGTGGCTCTGTGCCAGTATCACCGGGACCGCCGGGTTAGTCCTGATGGCGATTGTGCAGCTCATGTACGTGTTCCCGACGACGGCTTCATTGTCTCCCCAAACAGTGACAACCGATGTCGGTCCACATGAAGCTCGCGATCTGTTGCCGCTGGTGACGAGCACAGGAACTTCGGCCTCTCCGGTACCGTTTCCGACCGATCTTCCCGACTTCGCTCCCACCGGGAACTTCGATAAACATCGTCGCGACGAGCAACCAGCGATTCGAGAGATTTCGCAAGCGGACCGACCAGCTTTCGATCCCACGAAGCCACTCGATGAGCAAGGTTTCGTGCCGATTCGCCCGCGAACCAAGCCTTCGAAAGACATCGAGCCCGCGGGCAACGTGAGTACCGTTCCGGTACCTGCGAACATCGAGACCATCCCCACAGAACGGATTCCTGGCCCAACTCCAGCCGGTTCAAGCGATCCTTTAGACAACCTGTTTTCGCAAGAGGATCCCTTTGCCAATGTCCCGGCACGACCGACTCCGGTGAATCCGCAACCAAGTTCCGCCGCCTTTGAACCAGTGATGCCAAGCCCCCTGCCGGGAACATCAGTGTTAGAGACGCAACCGATTCCTGTAGAACTTGCGAGCGAACCGCCTCGTGATCTCACGCCAACTCCGTCGGCCGACCCGCTCGACGAGCTTTTCGGCCCGGCAAGGCCAGCGGCTTCAAGTCCTCAGCCAACACCAGCGACGGATTACACCCCGCCACCTGTGACGCCTGGTCCCGCAACGTCTGACCCATTAGACGCATTGTTCGGGCCAAAACCGAAGCCAGCAACACCAACGAATCCCGAACCAGCCCCGCCTGAGAAAATCCGCGCGGAACCACAAGTCGACCCGTTGGATTCGTTGTTTGGACCACGTGCCTCGCCGCCTGCAACAACCCCGGCGATGAATCGCAGCACGCCAATGCCAACGAACGTGACGCCCACGATCGAGCAACCGGAATTCAATGTTCCGTCACCTCAGCCGATGACCCCAGCAGAACCGGCAAGCCAGCCATCCGCCGATCCGCTGGATTCACTATTCAATCCGCCGCCGATCAACACGGAACCACCCCGAGCCCCGGAAACGCCAGATTTTGCCAATCCACCGGCTCCGAACAATGTCGAAACCGAAGCACCACCGATGTCGGTTGACCCGCTGGATGGATTGTTCAGCCCGTCTGCAAACCCAACGCCGTCGCCCGCAACGTCGCCAATGAACTCGGACACGAGTAACTCCAACGTGCCGACTCGAAACGTCCCGACGTCTCAAGATCCGTTGGACTCATTGTTCACTCCAAAACCGATTGCCCCGGAACCGAATGCCGGCCCAGAACCGCCGGATTTCTCCCCAGTTCCAACGAAGCCGCGGATGGAATCCGAATCTGAGACTAGTGACCCACTCGACGCCTTGTTCGGTCCGAAGCCACTAGAGAACACTGGCAACGAACGCCCGCCGATTTCAGTTCCTAACGTCAATAACGTCCCGACGCCTGGACCTGACGAGTCGGCACCTCCCGTGATGCAGCAGCCCTCGCTTCCGTACAACGTGGAACCGCGACCATCAATCATTCCGCCTGTCGAACGTATCCCGGTCGAGCGAAACGCCTCACCCCCTCGGGAACCCTATGATCCCTTGGATTCCCTCTACCCGGATTTGCCGAGTGCCACACCGCCGCCACCTCGACCAGTGACCGAACCCAAGCGGGCCATGGTGGATCCAGCCGATCAATTCGATGTCCTGATCTTGGCGTTGCCGCCGAGCGACCCAGCGACATTCGAGCTGTCATCACGGATTCACTTACCGGATCGCCTGCAGCGACCAACACAGATCGCACGCGACCGTTGGGAACGAACCACGGGGGCCACGATTGAAATCGCGGCTCCCGTTCGGTCGTATCGGGACCGACTTCCGGACGAAACTCGTCGCCAACTCGAAGCCGATCTCAGCGATGGCCCCGCGACCGATAACGTTCCGGTATTGTCGGCAGGAGACCGAACGGATCATGCTGTTGCACACGAACTCGACGTTTCCGTCGAGAAGCACAGTCCGTCCAATGTTTCGGCGAACTTACCAACGCAGTACGAAATCTGGGTTCGCAATCATGGGGCGAAACCCGTCTTGAGTGTGGACGTGGACGACAACGTCCCGCCGACGCACCGCGTGATTGCCGTCAATCCGCCGGCCCTGTTCGATCGTGATACGCTGCGATGGCGGTTACGAGATTTGCAGCCGAATGAACTTCGGAAGCTGACTGTTGAACTCGTACCGACGCAGACCGGCACCGTCGAAACCTTCGCTTCCGTGAAAGCAACCATCACGGTTTCCTCGTCGACGAAAGTGGAATCGCCGGCCGATGGGAATCTCAGAATCGAACCAACGGAGCCACTTCCCGGCCCCACAAGTCCTCCGCAAACTCCCTCGGAACCGCGTTCTCAAATTGTGAAATTGCGATTGGACGTCGACGTCGCCGATCGACTCCGCGTCGGGCAACCTTGCGGGATTGTGTTCACGGTGACGAATACCGGCGATCGGCAAGTCGAGGGAATTTGGCTGCGAACGTCTTTGCCGGAAACACTGACCCACCGTATCGGCCAACACTTGGAATACATTGTGGGGCGACTGTCGGCCGGCGAATCCAAAGAAATTCACCTAGCACCGCAGGCACGAACCGCAGGTCGGTTGCCAATCGACGCTGTGATTCTCGTCGATGGGGAGGAAGCGGACGTCGCTCGTCGGGAGCCGGTCGTCTATGATCCGGGCATGCGGTTGCGTCGAAAGGGTTGGCGCGAAGTAACGGTCGGCAGAGCGGTCACGTTTACCAATCATGTGGAAAACCTGACCGATCACGAACTCCAGCGGATACGAGTCGAGGAGTTCGTGCCGAGCGGAATGGAAGTGGTAGAAGTCGGGCAGGGCGGCGTGTACGATCCAGTCTCTGCGCGAATCGTATGGAATATCGCTCAGGTGCCGCCTCAACAGACGCAAATGCTCGATGTGACGCTTCGTCCCCGCGAAGCCGGTCCGCATCAGTCGGAAGTTTCCGCGTCAGTCGGTCAGGACTCCGCCACTCCGATTATTGCCCGCGTGGAAGCGAAGCCGGTCGATGATTTGGCAACAAATCGCACCGAACCTTAACCGGCCGACTTCACGTCCTCAGCCAGGTCACGCCAGAAGATTGTCGCCCTCGTTTTCCTGTTGATGGATCGTCACGGGCCAGCCTGGGAACTGGTTTGTCGCTTTGCCGTCAGTGGCATCGATGAGGAAGCGGAACGATTCGATGTGATACGTCTTGGCTTTGGGATCGATCGTGACGAACCCGAAGCCACTGCCTTTCTGATGGGCTTTCTCGTACCGGTTCCGCTTCGTGCCGACCTCGGGATTGCCCACCGCGTAAACATATGCCTTGTTTCCAAAGCCGTCGATGAATTCCCCGGTGTTTGGCAGCCCATGTTCGGGGCGATTCTCGTGGGGCATACCGATTTCGTCGGGTCGCCACCAACGCGGATAACCAGCCGCGATCGCGGGCGTGCAGAACGACCAGTTGGAATCGCGTTGCTCATCAACGCCGTATTGTGTCAGTGTCGTCAAGTGTTGATCGCCGTTGATGTGCAATGGTTTTGCTTTGCGGATTATGCGAACGGCATTATTCCGAGGCGTCTGTGGCCAACTTCCGCAATCCAAGTCCGCTTTCAGATAGCCGTTGTAGCCGCCGTGATGGGTCGCGACGCCTGCGAACACTGTCTGGCTGAGTAGGACTTTCAGCGCATGACCATCCCAGTTCTTGGCCCATTCTTTGAGGAATTCTTCCTGACGTTCCCCAAGTAGGATCAGCCCAGGTCTGTCGAGCTTTTGGGTGTCGAAGTCGGGATCGGAAACATGGTCTGCCCGTCCGCTACCGGTTTCGACACGTTCCGGACCACTCTTCCACTGTCGGTCGGCAATGATCGCGAAACCGACACCGCCGTAGATCATCTCGCCGTAGTAAACACTGATATCTTGCTTGCAGGGTTCCGCATCGTAGGGATCGGGGTGATGGGCGGTGTTGGTCTTATGGACGACATTGACCATCCGCGCGGGTTCACGATAGCCGCCCTTGGAAGACGTGCTGCCGGACGTCATCTTCGCTCCGCCCTCGCCCCAAATGTTTCCTTGGAAGACGTCGTGATCGTCGGGAAGACACAGCGTCGGGCGGTCCCGCATCGCTTCGCCAAAGGACCAACCGTGTTGGTAGTATTTCCGCAAGTAGTTGAGGATCGCAGGTTCGGCAGGATCGCGAATGAGCCCGTAACCCCCATGGTTCTCGTAGAGTTGATCGCCCGAGAAATACAACATATCCGGATCGAGCGCAAGCAAGTTGTTCGCGACCGGTTCATATGGAAAACCGTAATCGTTCTGGCAGGTGAGCGCTGCGAGACGTAACGGTCGTCCCGATGGGTTCTCACGGATGATGCCGGTCCGCTCGGAAACGATTTCCAGGCCGTTCTTGTGCTGCTCGCGGTAAATCAGTTTGAAGGGCGTGTTCTGTTTTTCATTCCAATTGGGAACACGAAAAGTCGCGGTCCAGGCATCGGTGTCCAAGTCAGTTTGACCAAGCGATTTCCACTCGTCGTCGAACTTTGCTTGCAGTTCGACTGTGTGATTGTCTTGCTTCCCCAGTGGCCCGGTGAGGGCACTGATCTTCATTACGAACCCCTCGTCGCTGCGGGAATCGCTGAGGGAATACATTGACCACAAAATCGGCCCGAATTTGCGTTCGGGTTTGACGGTGAACGCATTTCCGGTGACCGTCCACTTGTGGAATCGATAGCGAGAACCGCGTCCGCCTTTGATCTTGGCATCGAGATTATTCACGATCGCGACGTTGCCAAGGATGTTCTCGATGGGAACGTTGCGAACAATGGTTCCGTGCTGTGCCCCGGTTTCCGGATCGAGTGCGGTCAGCGTTAGCTTGTAGGTCTTTTCCGAGGGCTCACCAGTGAGTACCAACCGGAATGAACTGGGAATTTCGTTGACGTTCATCCCAGACTTCTGGGGACCAAGAACAAGTTGGTTATCGACCACACCGCAAGTGATACCGTTTTTTGCGAAGCAGTTGCTGCGGTATTCGTTGATCTCGCTATGAACCCCCACACGGAACCCGAACCCACCATCCTGTTTTTTGACTTCCGCACGGGTAGCGTGCAGCGTCATCTGAAACTTGCCCTCGGGGTTTGTGAGTTGGTGGGTAATGAGGTGAATGTTCCGATCCCCACCGAACGACTGGCACTCGGCCGCACCATCGACGATTCGCCAGTCCTCCATGGGATTCGCCCATAGCTCTTCCCCCAACCACACGCGGTCGTGAGTGATGTCCCAGCGACTGTTGAACGATGGCAAATCAAATGAACTTGATGTTTGGGCACGCGCTGGCCGCGACGAAAACACGCCTGCCACACTAGTTCCAAGTGCGACGAATTTCAGAGCCATCCTGCGAGTCAACGAAGGCATATTACAGAAGTCCTCAGATAGTATTCAGCGAGTAGAAGTGTCAGTGGGATACGTTACGACGCGCCATCGCAAATAGAAAACGTGATCGGTGCGTCATGCACGATTTCGCATTTGTCAGCGTTAACGGGTACTACTACTGGCGTCAATGGGTGCCACTGCTGGCTTGCCCAGCAGTGTTTTTAGCGACTCCCGGTCGGCTGGTCACTCGCACTGCTAGGCAAGCTAGCAGTGGCACACAACTTCTTTCTTGATAATAGTTTGTGTTCGTTATCATCTCACAAATGCGTAATCGTACATGATGCACCCTACGAATCTGTGCCCGAATGGTCGATTGGGCCACCGACTAGCTCAGTTTCTTCAGTCGGCTGACGCGACCGGTGGCGACCCACTCGGCGACGAAGATATCCCCATTGGCGGCGAAACAGGCATCGTGCGGGTGCACGAACTTGCCGGCTTGCCAACGGGAGGCATCGTTGCGAATCCCCTGTTTCGTGGTGACCCGTTCGACATCGCCACCAAGTTGGGCGACGACTTCATTCTTCTCATTGAGGAGGGTCACGCGGGCATGGAGTTCCGGCACGAGCAGTAAGTTTTCCCATGTGTCGATGTTGGCGGGCAAACCAAATCCGGTTTGTGTGCGGAGGTATTTGCCATCGAGCGTGAGGTACTGCAGCGTATGATGGGCTCGGTCGCAAATGACGACTTCCGGGTCGCCATCACTCCGACGATCGATCCAAATACCGTGCGGCGTGGCGAATTTCCCTTCACCTTGACCGGGACCACCGAACTTGGACACCCAGTTGGCATCTTTGTCGTAACGGTGAATGTAGAACGACCCATAACCGTCAGCGAGCAGGAATCCGCCGTCATCGAGAAATGCGAAGTTGGTCGGTAGGAACCGATCACGTCCCCAAACTTTCTTGCGATCGGTGTCTTCATTGGCAGCGTACACTTCGGATTCCATCGGGGCATATTTTTCCCAGACGGTCTCTCCAGTGAGAGTCAATTTCGCGAACGCTTTGACTTGCTGATAGGCACAGACATAAAGAAACTCTTCGCTGCCTTCCTGGCGAACTTCCAACCCATGCCCGCCGCCCTGGAATTGCTTTCCGAAAGCCCGAATGAATTTCCCGTCTGAGTCAAATACGAAAATCGACGGATGATCTTTCAGGTTCGCCCGCCCCTCATGAATAACGTACAGATTGCCGGCCTTGTCGACTGCGACGTTATGGGTGGTTTGCCAGGAATACTTGCTCGGGAGTTCCGGCCAATTGTGCTCGACTTCGTAGCGGTACTCGCCTTCACCGACCACGAGCGGCTTATCAGTTTTTGCAGCGGTGATCACCGACGGTGCAGCAACGATAGCGGCAGTCGCGGCGGCAGATTGAGTCAGGAATTCCCGTCGGGTTACGGCAGACTGAGACGCGGAAGCCATTGAACATCTCCGAACGAAGTTGGCTGAGATTGGGCAAGTTGCGATGCCCGTATTGTGCCGTCTTCCGTTCGTGAGTGAAAGCGTGTCGGTTCAATCGACCTTGGGCGTTGTGATCGCTGGTTGAATTTCGCGACCAATTCCACTCTGGTTCATCGAATTCGAAGAACCGCCGAAGTTGCTCACGACTTGGCCGGGAGCGCTGAGCCCCCCAGTAATGAGCAGGCCCTGTAGCTGCACAGATGCAGAATTCAACTCCCGCATGGCAGCGATCGAGTTGATCTGATTTTCCACGTACGTTCGACGAACCGTTAGTAAACGGAGGAAACCGATCTCACCCGACTGATAGCCGCGTGTGGTCAGGTCAAGCGCTTCCTGGGCAGTTGGCAGGATTTCGTCGCGATACAAATCGACCTGTGTGCGGGCAACTTCGTAGCGTTGGACAGCCTGGGCGAGTTGCTGACGAATGGCGTATTCCAAACGCTGTACATTCTCCAAAGCGGCATAAAATTTCGCATACGCGGCAGAAATGTTTCCTTGGTTCTTATCGTGAACCGGTAGCATCACACCAAGTTGCAAGCCGAAGACCGCGTTATCGGTTGCGAAGTCGTTGAGGACATTCGCTTGGAGTTGGACATCCGGAATCGGTTGAACTTGTTCACGACGTAGCTGGGCTCTTGCCTGTTCGATTTGGGCATGAGCCGACTGCAACACGGGATTCTCGGCTTGGAGCCGTATCCACTCCTGCTCGAAGTTCAGTGGCTTTGTCGGACGATCAAGTTGACCTTGCAGCGATTCAGCGGGCAACTCGTCCACACCGATTAAAGCCGCCAGTTCGCGTCTCGCTCCACTCTCCTGATGACGGGCCGTTTGCAGAATCACATCGACCGCATTCAGCTCTAACTTTGCTTGCAGAACGTCTGTCTGAGGAACTTGACCGGCTTGTTGCAGTTCCCGGGCGGTTTGAAGCCCTTTTTGAACGATCGCATGCAACTCCTCTGCAACTTCAACGGTTCGCTGAGTCGCCAAGAGTTGATAGAACTGATCTCTCACACTATTGACGACCGCCCATCGTTGGGCATTGGCTTGCCAGCGGTTTTGCTCGACGTTCCAACTCGCTGCCACTTGATTGAGTTCCAGTTTGTCGGCTGTCACGATGGTCTGATTAACGAAGACGCCTTGCTTCCCCAAGGTGCCCTCGTCGTTAATTTCTTCTCCCATATAACCGGCAACCGGGTTAGGATAGAGTCCCACTTGCTGCCAGTTTCCTTCCGCTTGCTGTACGAGCAAACCTGCTTGGCGAAGTGTTGGATTATTCTCCAAAGCCATCGCTTCCAGCACATCGAGCGTCAACCCGGCTGAGCCAACTGTCTGGATGGTCTCAGGCGATGGGGCTATCACCGTTTGCGGTTCGGGAGTCTCGTTGTCGCTGATGTCTTCTGCGGAAGCCAATTGCGTATTCGGGTTTGTTTCCGAAACGGGCCGACACGCGGGAATACTCTCCGAAGACGGTTCGCGTGAGAATGTTGCCACATCCAAATTCGCGCACGAAGAAAGTCCGCAAATCGCGAGCACACTGGCGAGTCGACGAAGCCTCCGCTGTTTTGAAGCACCGAAACCATCGGGACCGGCAAACACATCACGTGGTAAACGCGAGGAATTCGGATGGGTTGGCATAGTGTTCCGCATCCGCAATGAGAGGACGACAAACCGAATAACACGTCAAGTGGTATCGGATGGATCACTCATGTCGCTTGACCCGATTTCGCAGCCCAAAAGCCGAGTAACCGTCAAGAAATTGATCTGTTTACGTGAATTGACTCAAGTAAGATTATGCACAATCACCGGAATTTTGATTTGGGGTCTGGTTCGTCGAAGGAGTCATGCAACCCGGCGTCAATTTCTGCGTCGACATTCGATTTGCCCAACTGTTGGTCTCCGCGTCCGACCGTAGTACAACGTGCAAAATATTTCGGAAACCCTGAAAATTGATTGAACTCGCACCGTATAGCGTGTCAGCAGCGTCAGATAGGAAACGAAATTGGTCGTCGGAGCTTGTTCGATTGATAGATGGCCGTGAACATTTCCACGACAATTCGACCTTCTAATCCACTCACTAAGGGCGGTCGGTTAGCACGAACTCCTTGCAGAAAATCTTGAATTTGTAATTCATGGTAGTAAGTAGTCGCGTCGATCTGGCTGAAGCGATCGCGATCTTCGGTTTTGAATTCAGCAAGACGATGTTCTTCACCCGGGATTGTCCACAGATCGTTGAGGGGCGGATCCGCGATGGACGTCATCCCGGCCACGAATGTCGCACCGGAATCGGTTTGAACGCCGACCGAAGCTCCATTCGAACCATGAATATGGACCTTTGTGTAAATTCCCGGGTTCTGGGACAAACTTGTAACGATGTTCCCTAATCCGCCGGATTTGAACCGCACGATCGCCACGGATGTGTCTTCGACTTCGATATAAGGATGATTCAAATTGGCCCAATAACCGGAGATCTCGTCGATCTCGCCCATGAACCATTGCAACATATCTAATTGATGGGGCGATTGATTCACTAGCACACCGCCGCCTTCGGTGTCCCAGCGTCCTCGCCACGGATCGGATTCGTAATATGCCTGGTCCCGCCAGCTGAACATCGAGAATGTGCCCAGAATCGGTTGCCCGATTTTGCCGGCGTCAATCGCGGCTTTCATCCGTTGTACGGGTTCGAAGAACCGTCGCTGACTGACGATTCCCAGTTGAACACCGGCGGAATCACAAGCGTCGAGCATGCGATCGCAGGCTTCGAGCGACGAAGCCATCGGCTTTTCGACGAGAACATGAGCCCCCGCAGCGGCGGCTTCGATCGTCGGTTGTTCGTGAAGCGGATGCGGCGTGCAGATCATGACGGCTTCCGCACCGGTTTCGCGAATCATCTGAGAAACCGAGTCAAACGCCTTGACGTTATAATCAACAGCGAACCGTTCGGCTCGATCTTTTTGTCCGTCACATACCGCCACGAAATTTGATTCGCTCAGCCGCGACAATGCCTGAGCATGAATCTGGCCGACCTTGCCACAACCTACGAGAGCCGTCCGAACAGGTTCCATGTTTGACCTTGTCGATGGTTTCTTCGTTCACAACCTACCGCCCCGCGAAAACAGATTCCCAGGGGATGGAATTACCTCTTGCCATATCGAGAGTGTTGCCAAATCGGCTATGATTTTCCAACGCTCGCGTCATTGAAACGATAAGATAAAATTGATGAACTCAGTCGAACAACAAATTCTCGATCATATTACTCAGCCCGACTATAAGCCGATCAAGGCGTCAGCGCTGGCGAAGAAACTTCGGATTACGAAGTCCAAACTGTCCGCCTTTCACGATACGTTAGAGCAACTCATCGCCGATGGGCAGGTCCGGGAGAACCGCAATGGCCGGATCCGTCCCCGGGCATTAGCGGGCGAAGTCGTCGGGATCATTAAACGCGTTGGGAGTGGTGGGGGATACGTGATCCCGCACGAACGCACCCCCGACCTGCATGATCAAGACGTTTACGTGTCGCCTGAAGATGTCGGAGCGGCACATACGGGCGATGAAGTCACCGTGCGACTTGTCAACCGCCGACGCAGCAACGGACAACGCTGCGGACGCATCACGTCGATCATCCAGCGAGCAACGCAGACGTTTGTCGGCACATACTTCGAGGACGGGGAAACCGGACTGGTACGGGTCGATGGCACCACGTTTACCGAACCGATTGTCGTTGGCGACTCGCGTGCGAAGTCCGCCAGACCCGGCGACAAAGTCGTGATCGAAATGCTACGGTTTCCAACGCCGCGGTATGTTGGTGAAGGCGTTATTACACAGGTTCTTGGCGCGGTCGGTGAACCTGGCGTGGATATGCAAAGCGTCATTCACGAGTTCGGTTTGCCTCAGGCCTTTCCTGAAGATGCCCTCGAAGAGGCCCGCGAGCAAGCCGCACTTTTCGATGAAGAGAACATCGGCGACCGTGACGACTTCACAAAGGAAGTCACCGTCACGATCGACCCTGTCGATGCCCGCGATTTCGACGACGCGATTTCGCTCAAACGAAAACGGAACGGGCATTGGCAACTCATGGTGCATATTGCCGACGTCGCTCACTTCGTGCAGAAAGGATCGCCGCTCGACAAAGAAGCCTACGATCGCGCAACCAGCATTTACTTACCTGGCCGTGTGATCCCAATGTTGCCGGAGCTGATTTCGAACGGACTTGCAAGCCTGCAACAAGGCAAGGTCCGGTTCACAAAGACGGTGCAAATCGAGTTCACCCCAGATGGCATTCCGGTCGATGTGCACTTCGCAAATTCGGTGATCAAAGTGAACCGCCGGTTCGCCTACGAAGAGGTGATGCCGATCATCAAAGACCCGGACAAACACAAAGGCCGCATTAGTGCTAAAGTTCGGCAGATGCTCGGGTGGATGCACGAACTCGCGATGATCCTTCGGAAACGACGGTTTGAACACGGTGCCTTGGAATTGCACCTCAAAGAAGTCAAATTAGACTTTGATTCCGAAGGGGCTGTTTGCGGTGCACATAAGGTTGAGCACGACGAGAGTCATCAAATTATCGAAGAGTTCATGCTCGCTGCGAACATCTCCGTCGCCACCGCAATGGATGACATGGAGTATCCATTTCTCCGACGTGTCCACCCGGAACCGGATGAACTGAAACTCAAAGCGTTCGCCGAGTTCGCAACGGCTCTTGGGTATCCGATCAAGAAATATCAAAGCCGTTCGCATTTGCAATCGCTCGTCAACGCTGTGCACGCCAAACCTGGCGAACAGGCGGTGAACTTTGCGTTGCTTCGCAGCATGAAACAAGCGTCGTATTCGCCCGAGGAAATCGGCCACTATGCGCTCGCGGAAGAAAACTATTGTCACTTCACAAGCCCGATCCGCCGCTACCCAGACCTAACCGTCCATCGGCTCTTCGACGAAATCGTCAAGCACCACAAGAAGGCACGGTTCGATAGTTTTAGTGATCTCGCGAAGCAAGGCCGACACTGTTCCGATCGGGAACGTCGCGCTGCAACTGCAGAACGAGAATTGACGAAAGTCAAACTCCTCACCCACATGGAAAGCCGGGTGGATGAAACTCTCGAAGCAGTCATTACCGGCGTCGAACGGTTCGGAGTCTTCTGCCAAGGCGTGGATGTGCCCGCTGAAGGCATGATTCACGTCACTGCACTGGAGCCGCAAGACTATTACGACTACGAACAATCAATCTTCGCGTTCGTCGGCCGCCGCACTGGCACTCGCTTCCGTCTCGGCGACCGTATCCGCGTGATTGTTGCCAGAGTCGACGTCGATCGCCGAGAACTCGACTTCCGTGTCGCCCCAGATAACAATCCAAGAACGAACAAACGAAAGTCGAAATCCAAAGACAAGAAACCCAAGCCAAAGCCAAACAAAACCCGCTCAAAACGCAAACGGCGCTAGTCTCGCGGAGTTCGGCCTGCACTCTCTGTGTGGGTTTCGTTTCGCTACACCTACTCCAACGAATTCAAATACGCTGCAATTGCCGAGGCATCTTCGACGGTCATTTTGTAGGGGGGCATGGGGGCATCGGGTTTGGGGCCGCGGGGGCGTTTGCCGGTGGTGAGCAACATGACAAGGTCGCTTTCACTCCATCCGCCCGGCAAACCTGCAATGGACGGGGCATTGAAGGCCCACTGTTGCGTGCGGTAGGGACTGGCCACCGGCACCGGAGCGCCTTCGAAAAGCTTGCGGGTGTCAATATCGCCGTTTGATCGTCGTGGCGAATGACATTGCACACACATTGCGACCTGAGTGGCAAGGTACTTGCCGCGTTCGATTTTCGACATCCCTTTCGACGAACTCGACTCGGCTGGTTTCGATTCGTCTTCCTGTCCGACCACATCGGTTGGCATTTGCAGCACGAATCCCAAGCATCCGATGACCGCCAACAGAGCCAATCCCCAGCGGATTCGGGTCGAATTTTTCACCAATCTTCTCCTTGGAAATGAATTTCAATTGTTCGAGGCCGTATGGCCATCACATGCAGGTGTCGCAAGCCATTCCGCAAGACTCGCCTTGCAGAAGAATGGCCATCGGTCAGGGAATCATAGTCGTTTCCGGCGTGAAAACCAGACTCCGGCCGGCAGCCTGTTGACCACCTGTTCCACTCGGCTCATAATGCGATTGCGGGCCATGGCGGGAATGGAAAGGCGGTCGAGCGATGAAGAACAACGTGTTCGCCGTGATGACGGTTTGGCTGGCGGGCGGTCTTGCCCCGGTGTTCGGCCAAGTGGTGCACTCATTCGATTTCCAGTATTACCATGGTCCGGTCGGCGGCGGATTCCTCCCGGTCTGCGGTCAATACGGTTTACAGAGTTTTACCGTGGTCTCGTCGCCGATCTGGACGCGAACGGATTGCGTGCTGTTCGAACCGACGCCAATTTACACCCCCATCGCAGTTTCGGGTCCGGTTCCCGCTATCGGACAATGGCCGCCTGAACAATTTCCAGCCACGCCCGCGTTCGTTCCGAACTCGTTTGGCGTTCCCGTCAATGCCATCATTGGACCGAGCGAACCCATCGTTCCGGAACCTTCGACGCACCTATCGAAATTGAAGAGCGTGCGAGCCCAAATTCGCGGCGATCATTGGTTCCGACAGCAGAAATTCAGCACTGCCTATCGACGCTATCGCGATGCCGTCAATCATGCTCGCGATCGGGGAGCGGCTCACTTGCGGCTGACGATCGCATTGGCGGCGATCAATCAGTTCGACCGGGCGGCCGATCAATTGAAGCAGGGACTGCAAGCCGATCCAACCCTTGTCGACGAAGCCGATACGCTGAACGCGATATTCGGTGCAGACAACGAACTCGCGAAGCAAGGCGTGTTGCTGGCGGTTCTGGATTGGTTGGATGAAGAAAAACAGAATCCCGATCGCTTGTTCCTGGCGGGTGCATTGTTACAACTAGATGGCCAAATCGACCACGCGAAAAAGCTGCTTGAGGCCGGTTGGAAACTCTCAGGGCGAGCAAATTGGTTTGAACCGTTTCTGGCCGCGATTCCACCAGCCGATGCGGTTGACCCTTGACGAAACTGAGGCATCGATTGACGTCTGAAGACATATCACCAACGGAGTCCGCACCAGCGGAGCGGACGCTGGTGACGCTCTGCACATACAACGAAAGTGAAAATCTCCCCGGCTTGATTACGGAGATTCATCAGCACGCGGCCGATGTCGACGTGTTGGTGATCGACGACAATTCCCCAGACGGAACCGGGCGGATCGCCGATCATCTGGCATCGACGGATTCGCGAGTCCATGTGTTGCATCGAGCGGAAAAGCAAGGGATCGGGGCGGCCACGCTGGCCGGATTCCGCTGGGCGATCGAACGCGGTTACACATGGCTAATCAATATGGACGCGGACTTCAGCCATCATCCGCGTCATCTGCCGGAGTTGCGAAATGCGATTACTGGAACGAACGGCGAAGCGGTGGATGTCGTCATCGGTTCGCGTTACGTGCCGGGCGGTGGGATTGAAGGTTGGGGACCGCTTCGGCATGTGATGAGTCGTGGCGTCAATCTTTATGCTCGCACCGCGCTTCGACTACACACGAAGGACAACAGTGGATCGTTCCGCTGTTACCGTGTGAGCAAACTGGCGGAAATCGACTGGAACCGTGTGCGTGCGAAAGGGTACGCATTCGAAGAAGAAGTCCTCTACCGCTGCCGACGGGTTGGCTGCCGATTCGTGGAAGTGCCGATCGTCTTTCTCGATCGGCAGCATGGCCAATCGAAAATCAACACCCGCGAAGTGCGACGGGCGTTATGGGACATTTTTCGCTTGGGCATCGACAACGTCCGCGGCGTGCCAGTCCGTGAGAACACGGAAACTCCATCCTCGTAGTCTCGTCGAGTGCGTTACGACGCACCACAAATTCCGTACCTGCAATCAACGGTGCGTCATGACGCAGCCTGCGAAACGGTGCGTAAGGTTGGACCGCGTATGAGGAATCCCGGGTAGACGTGCAAGTTCCCAGCGGATGGCTTACGCTGTGAGATCGAAACCTTCATAGATTTCCCGATCACAGAGGATCATCCATGTTTGATCGAATGACGAAACTGGCCGTTTGTTGCATTCTGTTCACGGCTTCCAGTGCCGACGCGGCCGAGCCAACCACGCCGGACGTTGAATCCAAGTATCTGGCGAACATCCATCAAGTGACACACGGCTTACCACGCGCCGGGGAAGGATACTTCTCTCCCGACGGCAAAACGATCGTGTATCAGGCGTATCCGGTAGGGTATCCGTTCTATCAGATTTACACGCAAGACTTGGAATCGGGCGACGTGCGACGAATTAGCCCCGGTCGCGGTCGGACGACATGTGCCTACTTCACTCCCGATGCCGGCAAGATTCTTTTCGCCTCCGCCCATTCGCACCCGCAAGTGGCACGGGAAGAATTGGCCGCTCGTAAACTCGCTGCGGAAGGCGGACGACGCCGTTACCAATGGGATTTCGATGAGTACATGGATATCTACACCGTCGACCGCGACGGGACGAATCTGACCCAACTGACCGATGCCCCCGGTTACGATGCCGAAGGCAGTTACTCGTCCGATGGCAAGCACATCGTGTTCACATCGACACGGGACGGCGACCCGGACTTATACATCATGGACGCCGACGGCAAGAACGTTCGGCAAATCGTGAATGTCGACGGATACGACGGCGGCCCGTTCTTCTCACCCGATGACAAATGGGTGATTTTCCGCAGCGATCGCGAGAAAGAACACATGCTGCAGTTGTACGCGGTCTCCGTCGACGGCAAACATGAAGTGCAATTGACCGATAACCTCAACGAAGTCAACTGGTGCCCTTACTTTCACCCGAGCGGGCAGTACATCATCTGGTCGAGTGCGGACTACAGTCGTGGTCCGGTGGGAGCCCATTTCCAACTGAAGACAATGGAAATCGAATACGATGACGACTCGTTCACGGGCGGGAAAGTCACGCAAGTCACGTCGGCCCCCAAAGCCGACGTGTTGCCGGTGTTCAGCCCGGATGGCACGAAATTGATGTGGACCAGCACCCGCACCGAAGACGGCAGCAGCCAACTCTGGATGGCAGATTGGATACGCGGTCAATCAAAAGAATAACAACTCACGTTTGCTGAGGATTGCCCCCAACAGACCTATACAAGGAACAAATTCATGAGCCGTCTCGCGATGATTGTGATTGTGTGGTTTGGGACTTTGGCCAGTCAACTTTTTGCTCAATGGCCGGAATTCCGGGGAGCAAATAACGATGGCATTTCCACCGCGACGACGGCTCCGTTGGAATGGGATGAGAAAACCCATGTCGCGTGGCGTGTCCCCCTTCCCGGCAACGGCAACGGAAGCCCGGTTGTTGCGGATGGTCACGTCTTCGTGACCTGGGCAAGTCCCGATGGCAAGGAACGTACGCTCGGTTGTTTTGCGGAATCAAACGGTAAACAACAGTGGGCGAATACCATCGACTTCGACGACGAAGAACCGACGCACAAAACGAATCCACACGCGCCGACGACGCCGGCGGTTTCGGGTGATCGCGTGGTCGTTTGGCATGGATCGGCGGGAATCTTCTGCTACAACTTGGCCGGGAAACTGCAATGGGAAAAGGACCTCGGCAAATTCATTCACATCTGGGGGTTCGGGTCGTCACCGATCATTCATCACGAAACAGTCTTTCTGAACGCCGGCCCTGGCGAACGACAATTCGTAGTTGCTTTGGACCTCAAAACCGGTGACGAACTTTGGCGAACCGAGGAACCCGGTGGTGCCAGCGGACTGAACGAAGAAAGCCGGGAATGGATCGGCTCTTGGGGAACTCCCGTGGTCGCCAGAGTGAATGGTGAAGAGCAACTCATTGTCGGTCAGCCGAAACGAGTCGTGGCCTACGATTTGAAGTCGGGAGACATCCTGTGGCATGTGGGTGGTCTTGAACAAAAGGGTTTGGTTTACACCTCGCCGATCATCAGTGAATCTCTCGGATTAGGGGTCGTGATGGGCGGTTTCAAGGGGACTGCAATCGGTTTTCAGCTTGGCGGTCGCGGAGATGTCACTGAGCAAAATCTGCTTTGGCAGGTGAAACAAGGAAACCCGCAACGAATCGGTTCCGGAGTTGTTCTGGGCGATTCCATCTACTCCGTGGGAGCCGGTCCGGGCGTCGTGCAGTGCCTGGAAATGAAAACCGGGAAGGAACGTTGGAAAGCGCGGGCCAAAAGTTTTTGGGGTTCCGTCGTTGCTGTCGGCGAGCAACTTTACGCCACCGACCAAGATGGCACCACGCACGTGTTTGCGGCTGACCCGAAGGAGTATCGCGAATTGGCCATCAACAAACTCGGTGAACCAAGCAACTCGACTCCCGCAATCACCGAAGGCCAAATCGTGATCCGCACTGCGAAAAGCCTGTTCTGCATTCGCTAGACCGGACTATCAACCGGCCGCTCTCCGTTCTGTTTAAGGATCGTCTCTGATGTTGGAGCAAACTTGTCTTCGCAGTCGATTGGTTTTCGCGTCGACCGTCTTCATCTGTCTGACCGTGCTTGCAACAGCAGACGGTATTGCCAGCGATTGGCTGCAGTTCCGCGGCCCCGGTGCACGTGGCATCTCGAATGACAAGAATCTGCCGGAACGGTGGAGCGAAACCGAAAACGTGATTTGGAAGACGCCTCTTGAAGGGCGTGGGTGGTCGTCACCAATCGTCGTGGGGAATCGTGTGTTCGTGACGACGGTGACACGAGCAATGGGCAAACCCGAGGACGCCAAACCAGGGCTCTACTTCGGAGGCAATCGAACTCAGCCTGATGAAGTCTTGCACGAGTGGAAAGTTCTATGCCTCGACCTCTCCAACGGCAAACTCGTATGGGCTCGAACACTCCACAAAGACATCCCCCAAAACTCTCGTCACATTAAAAACAGTTATGCTTCCGAAACTCCCGTCAGTGATGGCGAGCGAGTATACGTTCTCTTCGGCGATGTGGGACTCTACTGCTTAACCTTGAAGGGAGAGCCGGTTTGGCAAATCGACTTGCCTCCGTGCAAAACTCGATTTGACTGGGGAACAGCAGCTTCGCCGGTTCTGCACGAGGGTCGACTATACGTCGTCAGCGACAACGAAGACGAATCGTCTCTAACAGCACTGGACGCGAAAACGGGTGAAGAGATTTGGCGTGTCAAACGCGATGAAAAAAGTAATTGGGCCACGCCGTTCGTTTGGGAGAACAATGAACGCACTGAGATTATCACACCGGGAACCGGCCGAACTCGGTCGTATGACTTGAACGGCAATTTACTGTATTCGTTTGAAGGGTGCTCAAGTATCACGATTGCAACCCCCTATTCAGCGCACGGTCTGTTGTACGTTACATCCGGTTACGTGAATGACTCCAGCCGCCCAATCTTTGCAATAAAACCAGGGGCAAGTGGCGATATTTCTTTGTCAGAGAACCAGACATCGAATGACTCGATTGCCTGGTGCCAACCCAAAGCGGCCCCCTACAATCCGTCCACACTCGTCTATCAAGACCAACTCTACGTTCTCCATGATCGTGGTTTAATGGCGTCCTATGATGCCCGAACTGGCGAACTAATCTACGAACGAAAGCGGTTGCGTGGCGGGCGTTCTTTCACTTCCTCGCCATGGGCTTACAACGGAAAGATCTTCTGCCTTAACGAATTCGGGGATACCATCGTTATTCAGGCGGGACCGGAATTCGTGCAATTGCACTCGAATCCGCTCGAGAGCAACGAACTTTGCATGTCCACACCAGCCATCGCTGGAAGCAAACTCATCATCCGCACTGGTGATGCCCTGTATTGCCTTGGCAACCGCTAGTGTGCTGTCCGCTGATTGTCTAAGTTCCCCTTGCCTAGCGACTGCCAGACTAGGGGACATCTAACAATTTTGAATATCGTCGATCGGCAAACGCACTACTTTCGGTTGCTGCCGAAAGTCACGAGAGAGCGTTGGAGCAATAATGTTCAAGTTCCCCATCTATGTGTTGACGCTCGCATGTCTCGTGAACGACATCGCGACACAGCAAGCCAGTGCCCAACAGTCTCCAAGAACACAAGATACTCGTCGCCGACGTGAAATTACGTGGGTCAATCCTGATATCCCTCAAATGCGTGGACTGACCCACAAGGTTTTAGCTAGCAAATCGCTTGGTCACGATGTGGGATATGTGGTGTGGACCCCACCGGAGTTTGATACCAGCCAGCTTACGCGTTATCGCGTTGTCTATTTCTTGCATGGGGCCGGCGGTTCGGAAAAGTCCGACTCAGCTGGCTTTGCCTCACGAATCGCTCGCGAAATGCGTTCGGGAAAGTTTCCGCCGGCGATTTGCGTGTTTCCCAATGGCGGATTAAGCGGTTACCGCGGGCAGATCGAGTCGATGATCGTCGACGAACTGATTCCGCAAATCGACAAATCGTATCCGACAAAACCGGATGCGTCCGGCCGTGTCGTCTGTGGCTTCTCGATGGGCGGGGCTGGCGCGGTTCATCTATCCTTGAACCATCCCGATCTATTCTGTGGTGCGGGAAGTTGGGGCGGAGCACTTTCATTCCGTGGCAGTGCTGAAGACAGCCCACTCCTAGCAATCGCCAAGCAAAATGCCGCGAAACTCAAAGCGAACAATTTCGCATTGATCACTATTAATGGCGATCAAGATCGGCCGGAAGCTTTCAAACCGCTCGCCGACTTACTGCATAGTCGAGGAATCAAGCATCAAACCCTCGTGCTTGCTGACACGAACCACAATCTCGGCAAATACTATGAACGCTCTAGCGATACGATGATCGAATTCCTGGCGGATTGTCTTAGCCCGACACGATCAGAGAACTAGTTCTAAATCGATGAAATCGCTTGCGGGTTTAGCGACGAACGATCCACAGTATCGTGTCGTCGGCCTCAACTGAGTCGATTACCATACAAAACGGTTCATCAGTTAGATCACGCCTGGCAATTAGATCGGAATGAAAAAAACTCGCTGGTTGGCTTTGAACGCAGCGAGGTCTTATGGGTTATCCCCGCTATGAAGACTCTTTCGAGTCAATCATCCGCGGGTCGAATTTTGATTGTTGGTCGCGCACAGACGCGTTAGCCAACATCGAACATCATCATGTTTAGGCAATTTCAGGAACTTCAAATCCCTTACGGTATTGTCGTTTGAGGAAGTTATTGGCCTGCTCGGAATGTTCGCCGACAAACACTTCCTTCTCGACATCAACATCCAGCACTGGGCTAAGTTTGATTTGCGTGCTTTCAATTCCGATGTCGTGAGATGCGAGATGCTTCTCGGTTTCTTCGAGCAAACTCGTCCAGATGTCTCCACCGTTGACAGATTTGGCCGCTTCGTAACTGAAGTTGTCGCCGGCTCGGAAGGCGATGTTCGCTAGGTTGCACCAACCAGTCGAATGATGCCCCACGAGCACATCAGTATTGAGGATGGATGAATCGCGTGATCGAACGGCATCAATGAAGTTCTGTTGATGCAGCGTATTACCGCCGTTGCCTTTGAACTTCTTGATAACTTTACCTTGGTCGTCAAACGCGACCGCGCTTCCCCGTTGACCTTCGAAACGTCCGCCTTCGCAGTAAGCAATATACCCACTGCCAGGGCCAGGATGTTTTGCCGATCCAATTTCCTTCAGATTGCTAAGGCCGATCACGACGGGAATGGAACCGGTATCGAAATACACGAAATGGACATTCGGCGTGTCACCGGCGTCGTTCCAGGCGACACGACCGCCACCACCGAAAATTCGCTTCGGCAGTGAAACCTTGTCTTGGAAAACGTTGTTCCGGAGATCGTCGAGCACGTGCACGCCCCAGTTCCCCATTTCGCCGGAACCTGTATTCCAGTCCCAGTGCCAATCGTAATGCAAATTGTTGCGATAGATCGGCTCATCCTGAGCTGGCCCAAGCCACATGTTGTAATCGAGGTTGGAGTCGATCTTGAGCGGTGTTGAGCGTTTGCCGATCGATCCACGTTGGCCGTACCGATTGACACGTGCGGACTGAATCTCTCCCAAGGCTTTCTCTTCGTGGAGGAACTTCTTGATTTCGGCTTGCATCGGATCAGAGCGTTGTTGGGTTCCGACTTGGCAAATACGATTGTACTTGCGAGCAGCCGCTACCACTTGCTGACCTTCCCATTGAGAATGTGAAAGCGGCTTCTCGACGTAAACATCTTTGCCGGCTTCCATCGCCTGAATCGCCGCCAAACAATGCCAATGGTTGCAGGCTGCAATAACAACGGCATCGATGTCGTCGTTCTCGAGCATTTCCGGCAGACTGGGAAAGATCGTTGCTTGTGTTCGAGAACCGTTTTTGGCTCCGGCAGCGCGACGCGGATCGGGATCGTATAGACCGGCAATCTTGACATGGTCGAGTTCTTTGAAGTGGCCGATCAATTGACCTCCTCGACCACCGCATCCGATAAAGCCCAACCGAATCTCTTCATTCGGGCTGGCGGCAAATGTTCTGTTCGATGCCACTCCCAACCAGGCACCGGCGGCGATCCCCGTCTGCAGAAAATGGCGACGGGTCAGCGAGCGATTTGTAGAACTCATTAGGACGATCTCCTTGGAAGTGTCGTGGAGTATAGAAGCTGTTGCAAGACCGAATTCATTGTAAACCAGACTTTGCAGCAACTGAACTTCCAAAACTCAGTTTCTCGCAAATCCCTGCAACATGTGTCGGGAAGCAGCGAGGCCAGAAATCGAAGATTGATTGAAAATCGACATTTTCAACCTAGCTGGCAATCTCTTCGTTGATCCACTTTCGGACACGAGCTTCGATTTCATCACGCACGGCTCGAAACTTTTCCAGTCGCAGATCGTCTGTGCCCACGGCGGCTGCGGGATCGTCGAATGGCCATGAAAGCACCGTCGCACCGAACGGCCATAAGCGAGGACATTCCCGCTCCGCATGTTCGCAAACCATAATAGCGTATCGGATAGGCACGCGACCGAGAAACTCTCGTGTTGACTTCGAACGATGCCCTTCCAGACTAATTCCGACTTCACGCATCACTTGAATGGTGAGTGGATTGATCTCCTGGGGATTCATACCGGCACTATGGGCCACAAAACGGTCGCTGCCATACTTGCGAAGTAACGCTTCCGCCATTTGACTACGGGCGGAGTTTGCAGTGCAAACAAAAATCACATGCCGTTGATCCATACTCCCTCTCCAATCCCTGGGACCTGCTTATGTAAAAAACTAAGATTCGTTCTATCACCGTATCGCAGGTCGTCCGAGATATAGGCACCGGTTCATTGCTCACCGTTCTATAACCCGTTGCGTCTACAAATACGGTACTAGTCGATTATTGGGTAGCGACCGCTGTGGATAATGCTAGCTTTGCTTGGCAAAACTTATAGCAGTCATCGAATTCCGGACACTTTAGGCACTCATTCCATTCGCCATGATCTGCAGTGATCGAGCGATTCGATCGCAGCAACCCGCCAGCACGCTCTACCAAGACCGTAAAAACCTTACCGGAAACCGGCTGATCCGAAGGCAGATGTAGTACGTCTGGAAACATTTTGCCGTAACATTCCCGATGATGATTCATGAGTAAACCTTTCTGCCTACAATTCCGCTACCGCGGCAGCTGATTGTTCATTTGGCTGTGCTTCGGGTTCATCCTCAAACCAATTCTTTGTATTGAGGCAGAACCGAACAAGCATCAGCATCACGGGGACTTCAATTAACACACCGACAACAGTAGCCAGAGCTGCGCCCGATGAGAGTCCATAAAGCATCACTGCGGTCGCAATCGCAACTTCGAAGTGATTTGAAGCTCCGATCATAGCGGTCGGAGCAGCGTTCTCGTATTTCAGTCCTAAGAACTTCGAGATACCGTACCCTAATGCAAAAATCAAAATCGTTTGCAAGAATAGAGGTATGGCAATCCAGAGAATCGTCGCAGGATTCTCAAGAATGACTTCGCCCTTCAGCGAGAACAACAAGACTAATGTTATTAGAAGAGCTGTGATGGTCACGGGCGTTAGCAAGTTTAGGAAACGCTCCTGAAACCACGCTTCTCCCTTGGCTGCAATTAGCCATTTACGAGAGAAGAACCCTGCCACTAAAGGCAACGCAACGTAGACCGTTATCGAAAGTAAAAGTGCCTGCCAAGGAACCGGCAGCTTGCCGACACCTAATAGGAACCCGCCGAGTACCCCGTATAGCAATAGCATTGTTAAGGAATTCACAGCCACCATGACCAATGTATGACTATCATTTCCACGGGCAAGATACCCCCAGACTAAGACCATTGCTGTACACGGCGCGATTCCTAATAAGATGCAGCCGGCGAGATAGCTTCGCCACAATGGCACCTGCAGCATCTTTACGCCATCGACAAGGACGACCTTGCCTGCTCCATAGTCGACGCCTACAGGCAGATCCTGCCCCAACGGGGGCTTGACATAATCAACTGCATCGGGACCGATGAAATTTAGGAAGAGAGTGCCCAGAAAAAACACGGCAATAGCGTACATTGTGAAAGGCTTGATCGCCCAGTTGAGGAATAGTGTGAGCCCGACCGGTTTCACCGCTTTCCCGGCTCGCAGGACCTCGCCGAAGTCGATCTTCACCATGATCGGATACATCATGAAGAACAGACATAGTGCAATGGGAATCGATACAACGGGCGCGTTATCGATATGAATCGCCATCTGATCGAGCGAATTCGCAAGCCCCGGGGCCAACTCGCCGAGTGCGATCCCGGCTACAATACATAGCGCGACCCACACAGTCAGATACCGCTCGAAGAATCCCATTCCACCTATACTTGGTTTCTGAGTAGTACAGTCTGCTTCCATAATTTTTCACTCCACGACCCAATACATTCGCACAGGCGAATATATTAACTAAAAAAAATTTTGCTTCAGTCACAGCAGTTTGATCGTTGCTCGAGACGGAGTTGTTTCGTGTCTGTCGTCAGCTGGGCAACTTCCAGACTTGCAGCTTCTACACATTCGAGCAGCTTGCCATGGAATGAAGTTTCGGCCGGTGTCAGCCGGTAATAATGCCACAAACCCTCTTTGCGAGCTGCGACCAGCCCCGTCTTACGAAGATACGCTAGATGCCGCGAAGCAGTTGGCTGCGGCACATCAAGCACGGTCACCAGATCGCAGACACACAACTCCCCATCACGCAGGAGATTCAGAATCCGCAAGCGTGTCCGATCGGACAGAGCCCGAAAGACCATGTCGACGTCAAGTTGTTGGGTGCCAGTATCCATATTCGCTTGGGCGAATGTTAGAAGACTAACTTGGTCAGGTCAACAGCTAAACTTCGTTCGTGGGGGGAGACGGACTCATGAACCATCCAGCGAGAGGGCGGAACCGGGTCGAGTATCGAGCGTCTTCGGTCGTCTTTTGGCGTGAGTGAGAATCCGAAAGTCATCCGTGGACTCGGGTTCTCTGCCCCCCATTAGGATCAAAAAGCAAATGGCTTCAGACATTCTGTGGAACAGTCAGAAAGACCTCTTTATTTGAGAGGAGGACCTTCAAGTTTCTTTTGGTTGGTTGTGAGAATCTGGAAATGATGGATTCCAACAGACTGGCCATCGGCGTATTTCCAGACCACTTTTTTGTCCCGAGTGACTTCGAACAACTTTGGGGCATGTCGATCGTGTCGCCCGCCGGCGTAACTCGTCACAACGATATTGCCGTTGGGAAGGACTTGCCCGCCGCACGGATCCTGTAGCCAATCTCCCGGGAGATCGTCATTGGTAAGTGTCCAAACAATTTTGCCGTCGCTGTCAAAATCAACCACTCGATTTCCATGCGTGCAGCAAACGAGTGTGTGGCCGTCGCCATGTCGAATCGCGGTGAAAGGCCAAGTGTGAATCTTGTGGTCGGTATCTTCTGGAACCGTTGTATCGAGTTTGTCCACAACCTTACCGTCCGGCAAATACTGAAAAACGGCGAAGTCTAACAAGTGCGGTGCAAGGTAATTTCCGTCGGGCGTCTTTCGGGTCATTCGAGTCTGCATGTGATGGTTCGACTTTTGACATGCCAACGGGAATTCTCGAATAATCTTCCCGTCTGAATCGACTTCTAGTAGTCGTGGCTTGTTTCCTGCTTCTGTGATTACAAAGTTGCCTTCGGCAGTGGGTTGAGCACTGTTGACTTCGCTCTGCGTACCTTTCCAATTCAATGTCTCGGTCCCGCTCGGATCAATGCGAACAACTGCACCGCCCTTGTATCGTTTCGATTTGCTTAATGTCAGAATGATCGTGCCATCTTCAAGGACAAAACCATCCCGAGTCGCAGCCGGATAGGTCCAACTCGCTTTGCCGTCCTCTCCCATGATATAGGTGTGTTTGCCACACGCGAGAAAGCTATGAGTAATCTCCTGAGCAAGCAAACTCATTTGCGAAAGCAAACAAACAGCAACAGTGGCTAAGCAGAGTATGAGCGACTTCATCGAAGGGGTTCTTTCGCTAGGTTCAAGGCGGTTGACTTCACCGAGTTCTCGATCTTGATTGCGACCGAGGTTTGCGTGCCGGTGGGACCGGAGGCGTCTTCGGACGCGAATCCAACGGGTCGAAAAAACGCATGTTCTTGCCAACGCGATTGTAGTCACCGAGATCCTCACGCATCGCGTCTGCTAGCATCAACAATCGTTCAACAACGTCTGGATATTCATCCGCTACGTTTGTTGTCTCACCAATATCAGTATCCAAATTGACAAGAAACGGTTCTGGGAAACCGATTCGATCGGAAGACGCAATGTGTGTATTCCGACTAAACGGAGCGACTCCGACAGGTTCCTTTTCACGCGGCAAATGCAACTTCCACTTCCCTTGCCGAACGCCTTGTAAATGAACTCGGAGATAGTAGAAGTACGCCTTTTCCGGATTGGCTTTGTGAAAGTCACCATGAAAAAGATGAGTGATGTCTTCGCCGTCAATAACGCGATCGTCAGGTACTTTTGCGTTCGCTAGTTTCGCGAACGTAGGCAAGATATCGAGCGTGCTAGCAAGTTCATCGCATGTGGTTCCCGCCGGCACTCGGCCTGGTCCCCATAGAATTGTCGGTACACGCACGCCACCCTCAAACGTGGAAACTTTGCCGCTCCGCAATGGTCCGGCAGATCCTCCGTGGTCGCTTGGCAGATGACCATCTGCATGGTCTTTGTTCTTGATTAGCCAAGGGCCATTGTCACTAGTAAACAGGACATAAGTATTGTTCGCCAACCCCAAATCTTGCAAGGTGTCAAGGAGTCGACCGACATTAAAATCAATCTCCTCGATCACATCTCCATACAGGCCGCGTTTGCTTTTTCCCTTGAAGCTCGCAGACGCATCTAGTTTTGTATGCGGCATTGTATGCGGGAGGTAGACGAAGAACGGCCGACTGCGGTTCTGCTTAATGAACTTGATGGCTTCATCGGTATAACGCTGAGTCAAAGTCGCCATGCGAGTCGACTTTTCGATGAGTTCTTCGTTTCGATAGAGGTTCGCAAGCCGATCGTTACTGGTCGGCGTTCCATAGAAATAGTCGAACCCTTGCCGAGTCGGGAATAGGTCGATGAAGAAATCAGTTTGTGTATGTTTTGCTAAATCCCATTTCCCAAAACATGCTGTTGCGTAGCCTTGGGTTTTCAGTACTTCGGAAATCGTTATCTCATCGCTGTGAAGAATCGGATGGACTTGTTTAATGTTCCCGCGTTCCGCAACCCGCATTGGATAACAGCCGGTCATTAAGGCCGCACGTGAGGGGCCACAGATCGGTTGTGCATAGAAACTCGTGAATTTCATTCCCTGTTCGGCCATCGCATCCAAACGAGGGGTTCGAATATCGGGCGAACCGAAACATCCAACATCCTGATAGCCCTGGTCGTCGGTAAATACGACTATAAAGTTAGGAGGCGATTCGACGGCATTCGCACTTGTGATCATGCCGACTATTCCCCAAGCAAGAACGAGTGCTTGCAGGTAGCGGCAGAACGAGACGCCTTCGGACAATCGATTCATCGTGCGAAGTCCAGTTCAAAAAATGGTACTCTCGGCGGTTTGGCATTTAGGCGATAATGTCATAAACGACATGGCCATGCACATCGGTCAAACGCATGTCGCGGCCACTGAACCGGAATGTGGAACGAGTATGATCCACACCGAGTAGGTGTAGCATGGTCGCGTGAAGATCATGCATCTCAATCCGATTCTCGACGGCCTTATACCCCCACTCATCGGTCGCACCAAAGACGGTTCCCGGTTTGACACCGCCGCCAGCTAGCCAAATGGTGTACCCGTACTGATTGTGATCACGACCGTTCTTGCCTTGTGCGAACGGTGTTCGGCCGAACTCACCTGCCCAAACGACAAGAGTATCGTCTAGTAATCCACGTTGTCGAAGATCTTTTAACAGTGCAGCGATCGGTTGGTCCACAGCACGAGCGTTGTTCTCGTGACCAGATTTCAAATTTGAATGCTGGTCCCAACGGTCGCCACCGACTTGCGGACAGGTCAATTCCACGAAACGAACACCTTGTTCGATCATCCGACGAGCAATCAGACACTGGGCTGCATAGATGCGTGTCGGCTCAAACTTGGAATCCATGCCGTACATCGTCTGAACATGCTGCGGCTCTGCAGACAGGGACATCACTTCAGGAACGGCCATCTGCATGGCATAGGCTAATTCATAGTTCTTGATAGCTGATTCCAGGCTATCGTGCTTGCCATAATGACTTGTCGCGAACTGATCGAGCTGATTGATGAGATCAAGTTTTTCGCGTTGTCGTTGTGGAGTCGCTTCCGTTGGTTTGATGTTTGCCACACCGGTACCGGAAGGTTTAAAAACGGAACCTTGATAACTAGCCGGCAAAAACCCGCTGCCGAAACAATCAAGTCCGCCAGGCGGAATCAAACCCCCGTTGAGCACAACAAACCCGGGAAGGTTTCGGCATTCGCTTCCGAGACCATAGTTGACCCAGGCTCCCATACTCGGCCGCCCCTGCAAGCCGCTCCCAGTATGCAGAAAATAATTTGCGAATGTATGCTCGGGAAAATTTGATGTCATCGAGCGAACAACCGCGAGTTCGTCGACACACTCTGCCACGTGCGGGAATAGAGAACTGACTGGAATACCCGATTCGCCATGTTGTTGGAACTTCCAGGGACTTGCCAATACCGTTCCGTTGTTGTTGAACTGAGTCGGTTCGACATCGAACAACTGACCGGGATCGCGGCCATTGTACTTGTCTAACATCGGCTTCGGGTCGAAGGTGTCGACTTGAGACGGTCCACCATCCATATACAGAAAGATGACGTTCTTCGCCCGAACTTCATGATGGGGGCCGTGACCGGCGTGTCCCGGAGCGGAAGACGGGACGTCACTGCCAGCAAATGCCCGATCAGACTGCAACGCCGCAAGTGCAAACGCACCGAAACCGCCGGCACATTTCGTCAGCATTTCGCGACGAGTGGTGGGTTGAGATTGATATCGTTGGCAAGGATAGGGGGTGAACTCATTCATCGGAGGAAAATAAACTCCTTAGTATTGACGAGGACATGAGCAAAATCCGCCCAGAGGCCCGAATCATCGGTAGTCACGTTTCGGTTCGCCGCCTGAGACTCGAGAAAGTGAATCGCAGTGTCCCGTTCCTGATCCGTTGGCAATCTTCCGAAACCGGCGAGATACATCCAGTCAATCCGTTTGACGAAGTTGTCTTCCCCCGGACCGAAATCATTCTGCAGTGCTCTTTCGCCCCAATCATGAGATAGTTCTACGACGAGTGGATCGTTCAACAAGATCAATGCCTGAGCCGGCACGTTTGAGACATTTCGTCGCCCCATCGAACTAAACGGTGCAGGGGTATCGAAAGTGAGCATCATCGGTGAAAGAAAATTGCGACGTACTGCAATGTAGATCGACCGACGACCGTCACCGTCCAACGGCCCGCTTTGGCTGGGACGTCCACGTCCATCCATGAACGGTGTCAAGTGGATAGGAACCGGAGGACCGAACTGAGTTTTATCGAGTCGTCCCGACAGAGCCAGCAAAGAATCGCGAATGACTTCACCTTCCAACCGCCGAGGGGGGCGATGATGCCAAAGAAGATTCTTGGGATCGACCTCCATTGCTTGTTCGGAGGCGTAGCTCGACATTTGATAGGTCCGCGAAAGCACGATGAACTTGATCATGCGTTTGAGACTTTGTCCGTCGGCTTGAAATCGAATCGCAAGATAATCGAGCAGTTCCGGATGCGTTGGCCGCTGCCCGAGGAATCCAAAGTCATCGACCGTCGGAACAATGCCACGCCCCATCAAATGATGCCAAATGCGATTGACGATGACACGCGATGTCAGCGGATTCGATGGACTGTTGATTTGTCGGGCCAATTCCAGGCGACCACTTCCTGCTTCGATCTCCATAGGGGCATCGCCGGAAATTGCTGTGAGGAAGTGGCGAGGTTCGATTTCACCGGGTTTGGACGAGTTGCCGCGAATCAGAATATGGTCGTCTTCGCCGGTGCCATCCATCATTGCCGGGGCAACGTGTGAAACACGGACGATCTGCCGACGAATTTCTTCCCGCTCCGCCTGCCACTCGCGAACAATGTGATTCGCACGAATGCTGCCACCGTTTGGGGTTTCGGACTTCAGGAATACGATATGATCAACCCCGATATTCCCCCAGCCCCCCTCGTGATTGTCGACGACCTGAATCCGAGCTTTCTTACCTTGGTACGCACGAACGTCCCAATGTTCGAGCGACATTTGATTGCTGTTTTTTCCGGTCGCGGACAGCGCGACGTCATCACCAATCATCAGATTGACGCAGGTCTTCCCCAGATGGCTTCCACCACCAACGAGGAATTCGATCGCGTCGAAATCGATGGTGAACTCAGACGATGTCAGCGTTCCCGTCAGTCGATCACCTCGACGAGTGTCGCCACCCGGTCGAATGTTGTGAGAATTGACGAAGAACTTGCCGCGTCCATTGATTCGCCCTTGATAAGGAGCAATGGTTTCCAAAGTTTGCGGAATCACTCCAAACGCTTTGCCGGTGACGGTCCAACCCTCATAATTCCCGGATTCGAAGTCCGCGAAAACGATTTCCTCCACCTTCTCGCTGCTATTGAGAATGGCTTCCGCAGCCTTAGCGTACTCGACATATTGCTTATCTAATGCCGCTAAACGACGATCGATCTCAGCCAGCCCGTTCGCGTCGAGTCCCTGCGTGACCATGCGGACGGACAATTGTGCGTCCTTAGCTGGTACGAACTCAAGATGCAGTCGATGCCCGATATAGCGAGACAGATTCAGCTTGACCCAGCGGTTGCCTGCCTTGACCGGGCGGATCGTCTCTTTATGAAGTGGACCGGCCACAAGCCGATGGGAATCGACACATGCAACAATATGCCCGGTCCCTTCGACTAAGCAGTTGACAGTCCCATGTTTCAACTCGAATGTCGGTGAACGAAGCGTCCGACCACTTTTGGGAAGTTTCGCAATTGAACTCCTGTTCTGAATTGCCCCTTCAGTAATGGATTCCAACCCCGACCAAATGGGATCGTTGACGGCTGCTCCGAACGTGGCGACTTCGACAGCACCGGTATCCGACAGATACGCTAGTCCCTCACGTCTTGGCGACTGACCATAAATTACACCGTCCTGAAGATAGTGTTTCTGGGGAATGTTCGCGTAGTCGACAACGATCGACTCATCATTGAGGTAACTCGATTGCTTTGGCAATCGAATGTCTTGGCGTTCCAAATAGTCTAGGATTTGACGCTGATATTTCGTGTCCGTCTCCGCCAGTTGTTCGGCCAGACGGCGATTCTGTTCCATGGATTCGAAACGGACTTGCCGATAATCACTACTCTGCAAGAAGCCCGATAGTGAGTAATAGTCGGCTGTCGAGATTGCATCGAACTTATGGTCGTGACAGCGGGCACAAGCGACGGTCACCCCGAGAAACGTTTTTGACATCACATCCAGCATGTTGTCGAAACGATCGGCTTCGTCCTTACGAATGTCGACGGGCGAGTGAACCCATTCGCCGAGAAACCAAAAACCGGTTCCGAGAATCGATTCATTGAACTTCTTCGTCGGATGTAGCCGAGGCTCTGGCAGTAAGTCGCCCGCAATGTGCTCACGCACGAATTGGTCGTAAGGAACATCGGCATTCAACGCCCGAATGACATAATCTCGGTACTGAAACGCATTCGGAGTGTCGTTATCGAATTCATGGCCACGCGACTCGGCATATCGCACCAGGTCTAGCCAGTGTCGTCCCCACCGCTCGCCAAAATGTGGGGACGCAAGCAATTCATCGACGACTCGTTCGACAGCTCCCGCTTCTTGATCGTCGAGAAACGCTTGTATTTGCCCAGGTGTGGGCGGCAAACCGATCAGATCAAAATAGAGTCGCCGCAGTAAAGCCGTGCGTTCGACATCATTGGCAGGTTTCAAACCGGCGTGTTCGAGTTGGGCAAGAATGAAGTGATCGATATCGTTTCGAGGCCATTCTTGATCCCGAACGATCGGCAGATCGGATTGGGCAGGCGGCTGCCAGACCCAAAACTCCGCTTTTCGTTGCTCGAGGTCGAATTCCGACGTGTTTGCATTGGCTACGGGTATCGGTTCGTCCGGCCAAGGTGCTCCCATATTGACCCAGCGGACGAGTGTCGCTGTATCCTCGTCCGGAAGTTTGCCCTTCGGCGGCATCTCATAGGACTCGTACCGCACCGCTTCGATCAGCAGGCTGCGATCCGCATCTCCCGGCTCAATGGCGGCTCCCGAGTCACCTCCACGCAGGATTGCCTCGCGGTGATCGAGCCGCAATGAACCTTCGATTCGATCAGCATTGGCACTATGGCATTGATAACAATGCTCTGCCAATAACGGCCGAACCTTCGTCTCGAAGAACTCCAGTTGCTCCTTCGTGACGACTTGGTCATCGCCAAGAATCACCGGGCATAGGGTCAGTCCCACGACGAATGGCAGCAACGCGAATGGGATAAATCTTGAGAGAGTCAGTTTCATGATCACAATAAAATAAACTGCGACAAACAGGACGCGACCAGTAACGATTCTTTTATTGATTATCGCATCAAAATGTCCATAGTCGAGGATAGAATGCGACATTCGATTAATGATTTGCGACACGTTCGACCAAGTTCGTTTCTATGACACCTAAAATCAAGAGACCTCGAAAGGTCGCTTTGCTTGTGGAATCATCTCGCTCGTATGGCCGTGGGTTGTTGCGGGGGATCGCACGTTTCGCGCAAACGCGGAGCCATTGGTCGTTGTTGCATCAGGAGATGACGATCGAAGTCTTTCTCCCGGATTGGATGATCGAATCAACTCTCAGCGGCGTCATTGGCCGACTCGATAATCGCACCATCGATTCCATCCGTCCCCTGGGTGTTCCTTGTGTCGATGTCCGCTGCAGTGAATCATTCCCAGGTGTCCCGCAGGTCGAAACAGACGATCGGAAAGTCGCGCGGTTGGCCTTTGAACATCTATGGGAACGTGGATTTCGACGCTTCGCATTTTGCGGTTTTCAAGGCGCTCATTATTCGGAAACGAGACTCGACAGTTTTCGTGAGCTCGTCGACCAAACTGGTTGCCCGCTATCTGTTTACGAGACCCCCGGCCCGAAGAAATCGACGCTTTCAAGTCTCGAAGAGGCGGGGATGTTCGACCTGAAAGCCATGCCCACGTGGCTGGGTTCGCTGGAACCGCCGACGGGCTTGTTTGTTTGCAACGATATCCGCGGACAACAAGTTTTGAACGTCTGTCGTGGACTCGACTTGAACGTGCCCGATGACCTTGGTGTGATCGGCGTTGATGACGACGATGCCATTTGTCCTCTCAGTGACCCACCATTGTCGAGTGTTCGGCCGGATGCGGAACGGGTCGGGTATCGCGCTGCGGAGATTCTGAACGCGATGATGAACGGCGAACCCGTCCCCCAGGTCATCGAATACATTCCCCCCATCTCCGTCGTCCAACGCCTTTCCACCCAGGTGATCGCCGTCGAAGATCGTGAGGTTGCACGCGTCTGTCGTTTCATTCGGGAGTATGCCTGTGATGGCATCGACGTCAACGATGTCGCGAACTTCACATCACTTTCTCGGCGACAATTGGAACGCCGATTTCGCCGAGAATTAAACCGAACTCCTCACGATGAAATCACGAATGTCCAAATTGCGAAAGTGAAACAGCTTCTGCATGAAACCAACCTGACACTCGAGGAAATCGCTCCTTTAGCCGGGTACAGTCACAAAGAGAGACTTAGCGCGGTTTTCAAAAGAGAATGTGGCGAAACTCCCGGCGCTTACCGGCGACGCGCCGGATCGGCCGGTCGCCAAGATGACGTTTTTGTTTCCTAGAATCAGTGGCAAAGCCGTTACATATCGCTTTAACGCCGAAAATTTCGGCGAATATGTCACCACGTAACATCATAATAGCAAAAAGGTTACATCGACCTCAAAGATTTCTTCTTAAATGATCGTTAACCTTCTTCGCTCCTACGGCATTTGCAAACATGCCAGAATCGAAACCAAACGACTTTGAGACAGCCTTTGTGGCACAGCTGACCGAACATCAGCTGGCGTTGCAAATGTATGTTCGGTCGTTGCTACCCGGGGATCTGTCCGCAAGTGATGTGGCCCAACAGGCGAATACGAAAATTTGGGAAAAGCGGACGGATTTTGAACTCGGCACGAACTTCAAGGCATGGGCGTTTAGCATCGCGCGGTATGAAGTCTTGAATTATCGAAAATCACAAGCCCGCGATGCCAAATTGGTTTTCAGTAGCGAGTTGGAACAGATTATCGAGTCGGAGCTTGCGGAATCGGATTTCGATCTTCAAGAACGGCATGACGCGTTGCGAGAGTGCATGGAGAATTTGAAGTCGCAAGATCGACAGCTTCTGCTGCATCGATATGCAAGTCGCGGAACACTCGCTGACTTTGCTGCGAGGGTTGGCAGAAGTCTCGGGGGACTCAAAGTCACCCTGCATCGGCTTCGCTCCAATTTGCTCACCTGTATGCAACGACGCCTGGGGACGGGAGAGGCGAAATCATGACTCCAAAGGAACTCAAATCCTTAATCGACGATGCCCTCGAAGGAACGATTTCTGAAGCCGACTTCCTTCGGTTGGAGGCCGAATTGTCGGTCGATCCGGTGGCTCGTCGTGAGTATCTTGATCGGGTCTTGCTTTCCACGTTGCTCGAAACCGAAGCGGCAGAGCAAGAGACTCCCGCTGCAAACTCGGTCTCCTTACCGGTCGATAAGCCGAGTCGTCGTTGGCGACTTGCGTTCGCCGGCATGGTCGCGGTTTGTGCAAGTCTTCTCTTTGTCATCGCCTGGCAATGGCAACACCAGAGTACGCCGACTAATCCCAATATGGCTGAAACGCCGACAGACGAAGAGGAAGCAACGGGCTTTGCCATTCTTTCCGGTCAGGTCGATGCGGTCTGGGGGGAAGGTGTGCTTGCAACCGGCGGCATTGTCCCACCAGGTGAACTCCGGTTGGAAAGTGGGTTGGCTCAGTTTGAGTTATTCAGCGGTGTGACGTTAGTTGTCGAAGGCGAAGCGGCGTTTTCGATTCTCTCGCCGATGGAAGTCTTCGTGGCGAGTGGCAAGGTCCGTGCCCGCGTGCCGGAACCTGCGCAGGGATTTCGCTTGCGAACTCAAGTGGGTGAAGTGGTTGATCTGGGTACCGAATTCGCGGTCGATGTATCTGCCGATCATTCTGAAGTGCATGTGCTCGATGGGGAAGTCGAATGGCATCCCACGGGACTGGATAAGCAGTTGCTCAAACAGGGCGACGCAACTCGTTCCAATACGCAAGGCCAGACAAAAATCACGGCGAACTCTAAGGCGTTTGTGGGAGCCTTGGATCTCGAACGCCGTTTACGCAATCAACAGCAGACACGTCGCGAGCAATGGAAACAAACGTCCGAGGAACTCGCTCGAGACGAACGTGTGATTGCTCACTATCAGCTGACACCCGCGGCAGTCGCCGAGCGTCGTTTGCCGAATCAGGTCTCCCATGGAGAACTGCGTGCCAGCGAGGGTGCTGTCGTCGCTGCGACGGCTGCTCAGAACCGCTGGGGTGAATCGGCGAGTGCGCTCGATTTCAGTCCCGCGGGCAGTCGTGTCCGGCTTCAAGTGCCGGGTGAGTACCAGAACCTAACCCTTGTGTGTTGGGTACGAATCAACAGCCTCGACCGTTGGTATAATTCGCTGTTCCTGACGGACGGACACGAACAAGGTGAACCGCACTGGCAGATCATGGACGATGGCCGACTGTTCTTTTCCGTTAAAAAGCGAGACGTGTTTGATCGCTCCAAAGGCGAGCAGGACAAGCACATTTTCTATTCACCGCCGTTCTGGAATCCGTCTCTCAGTGGTCGCTGGCTAATGATTGCCAGCGTCTATGACGGGACGAATCGCCAAGTCACTCATTATCTCAACGGCAAAGTGTTGAGTCAGGAAGCAATTCCGGAAGAGTACTTGGTCACCTACATTCGCATCGGCGATGCGTCGCTGTGCAATTGGGGACTCCCCAAATGGAACAAACCACGATTCGCGATCCGGAACCTCAATGGCAGTATGGACGAGTTCCTGCTGTTCTCCGCTCCCCTGTCGGGAAATGAAATTCGACAACTCTATGAGGTGTCCCATCCATGACATGGATTTCCAATCAGAAGACGTCAAGCAGGACTAAGAGGCGAGACATCATGACTGTTGATCATCAGACTCGGATTCGCTCGACACTAGTCGTCTTGTTACTAGTAGCGACCGCAGCGACTCATTCCGCTGTCGCCGGTGAAGAGGCCGAACGCGAGTTTACGCTGAAGGTCTTGCCGGTGTTGAAGCAGAAGTGTCTCGGTTGTCATGGCGGTGACCCGCAGGACATCAAAGGGGAATTCAGCGTTGTTGATCGCGCTCATTTGCTGAAAGGCGGAGAGTCCGGCGAACCCGCTATTGTTCCATGGAAGACAGACGAAGGCTCTTTGCTCCCGGCGATTCGGTGGGAAATCTTCGAGATGCCACCGAAAGAGAACGATCGCTTAACCGAAAAGCAAATTGCCGCGATCGAACGCTGGATCAAAGCCGGAGCACCATGGCCGGATGAAGCTGCGCAAGAGCGTTATCGCCGAGAATCGGAACAGATGGCTGTGACGGACGAGGGCATTCGTTTCGAAACCAGTGGAGGAACGTCCGCCGAGTGGACGAATCGCCGCTATCAACCCGAAGACCTGTGGGCTTTTCAGCCGGTGCAGAACCTGTCGAACGAACGGAAACGGGAACTGCTCAATCAGATGGGAGTGAAGGAGGAGGGCAGACCTTCTACCTCTGCAGTCATCGACGCACTGATTCTCGAGCGATTAAAGGATTCGAAAATTCAGTCGGTCTCGCGTGCTGATGCCCGGACACTGATCCGCCGAGCGACATTCGATCTGCATGGCCTACCCCCGACACCCGAAGAGGTGGAAGAATTCGTCGCGGCTTCTGAAAAAGACCCTGACGCCGCTTGGGCAGCGCTAATTGACCGGTTGTTGGCCAGTCCCCGTTATGGCGAACGTTGGGGCCGACATTGGCTCGACGTGACCCGCTATGCGGACACCGGTGGCATGTCCAATGACTACGAACGGTCTAATATGTGGCGGTATCGCGATTACGTCATTCGGGCGTTTAATGATGACAAACCGTATGACGAGTTTATCGTCGAACAGCTCGCGGGTGATGAACTGGCGGACCAATCGGTTCGAGAGCGAAAGGGAACCGAAGCGGCCGTTCACAAAACACAACTCAGCGGCGATTACACCGCTGAGGAATCGGAATGGATTATCGCAACTGGTTTTCTCCGCCTCGGTCCATGGGACAACGCCATGGTGGAGAAAGCGGAAGCCCGGCAAATGTGGCTGGATGACTTGGTGAACATCACCGGGCAAACTTTCCTTTCGACCACAATGCGATGCTTAAAATGTCATGATCACAAGTTCGATCCACTTCCGACTCGTGATTACTACCGAATGTACGCAGCGTTCTCGACCACGCAGATGGCTGAGCGACCCGCCCCATTTCTTCCTGAGGAAAACAAAGAGGGCTTCCAAACCGGACGAGCGCACGCAAAACGGATGCTCGACTTTGCGGTCTCGGAAAAGAATCGACTGATCGAAAAGCGAGAAACCGCGGCCCGAAAATGGTTCGAAGAACACAACTTACCGTACAAAAACGAGGCCGCTCGGAGGAACCTTGCCGACGAGGAAAAACCGCCACGTCATGTGGGGTTGGATCATGTCGAGCAGGGGCAACTCAAAGTCCGCGAACAAGACGAGTGGATTTGGACGCGTCGATTGGAGCGGTTCGAGCCAATGGCTCAAAGCGTTTACAACGCCGCCGATTTTGAACTGGCCTGGAACGGTGCTCGTAAACTGCGAATCAAACGTGGCAAACAACCGGGGACGCCGCCGGAATGTCATATTCTGACCGGAGGCGCGTTGACTGCCTTGGGTGATGTCGTGCAACCAGGTGTGCTCAGTGCGGTCTCCGTGATGGTCGATGCGGACGCGAATGATCCGTATTTGCTGACAAACGAAGTCGACGGCCGACGATTAGGAATGGCCCGCTGGATCGCTGACCCAGCCAACTCATTGACGACCCGATCGATCGTCAACCGCATTTGGCAAGGTCACTTTGGTGTCGGGCTGGCCGCAAATGCGAACAACTTCGGCGCGAAAGGGGCGAAGCCGTCGCATCCGGAATTGCTCGATTTCCTCGCAGCCGATTTTGTGGAACACGGTTGGACCATCAAGCGTCTGCATCGGCTCATCATGTTGACCGACACATACCAGCGATCGTCCACTCCTCCTGAAGAGGAATCGTGGAAGACAACCGATCCGAACAATCGCTTGTTATCACACTTTCCAATGCGTCGGTTGAGTGCAGAGGAAATCCGCGATGGGATTCTCCAAATCACAGGCGAACTTCAGGAACGATCCGGCGGGTTGCCGATCATGCCGGAAATTAATATGGAAGTCGCCCTGCAACCCCGCATGATTCAGTTCTCGCTGGCCCCGGCGTACCAGCCATCGCGGACACCGGAAGAACGCAACTGTCGGACGATTTACGCCTACCACGTGCGGGGACAAGCAGACCCGTTCACAGAATTGTTCAACCAGCCCAACCCCAATGAATCCTGCGAACTTCGCGAGACGGCGGCTGTGACACCGCAAGTGTTTACCTTGCTCAACAGCGACCAGATGACCGATCGGTCCATCGCGTTCGCGGTTCGACTGCAGGAAGAAAACGACACCAACGAAACGCAAATTCGCCGTGCGTTCCAGTTGGCATTCGGACGCAACGCGACAGCCGACGAAGTTCAGCGTCTATCGAATTATTACGACGACATGGTGACTTATCACACCGACACTCCAGCCAAGCCGGTGACCTACCCGACGGAAATCACCCGGTCGCTGGTCGAAGAGTTTTCCGGGGAAGTCTTCAAGTATCAGGAAATCCTGCCGATTTTCGAGAACTACGTCCCCGACCGCAAACCCGCTGATGTTTCTCCGGAAACGCGAGCACTCGCAGACGTTTGCCTACTGTTACTCAACGCCAATGAGTTCATGTACGTCAATTAGAAACGCTGAAGGACGCACGACCGTGGCTTAAGTCATCGGCAGACATCTGTTTCGATGGCAAATTCCTTGGACGTCATTTTCGCGAAATCCAATAAGAATACAAAATCATAACCGGAGCAAAGAAATGAATCCTGATAACCTATCACTCGCGTCTCGACGACAGGTACTGCTTGGTCTTAGCGCGTCGCTCGGTTCTGTGGCATTGTCGTCGATGCTAGCCGCCGCAGATGCTCAACCGTCCTCCGAGAAGTCGTCTCCTTTATCGCCGAAGAAGCCGATGATTCCGGCTCGGGCGAAGAATGTGATCATGCTCTTCATGGAGGGCGGCCCCGGTCACATGGACACGTTTGATCCCAAGCCGGAACTGACTCGACTACACAAACAGGAATCCAAGTTAACCGGTGGGCAGGAGACCGGCTTTAAGTTCTTTGTCGGCAGCCCGTTCTCCTTTCGCAAGGTGAGCGATACCGGCGTCGAGATGTGCGACCAATGGCAACATTTGGCGGACCCATACGTGGCTGACGAGTTGTGTAACTATCGTGGTTGCCAAGCGGAGTCGTTAAACCATCCCGAAGCCCTCTTCCATATGAACACCGGCAGCCGACTCGGTGGCGACCCGGCACTCGGAGCTTGGGCGACATATGGACTCGGCACCGAGAACCAGAACCTCCCTGGCTATGTCGTGATGACGGAACTCGCGTTGCCACAGGGCGGCCCGACAAACTGGAGCAACGGTTTCCTACCGCCGTATTACCAGGGAACTCGGCTTCGTCCGGAAGGCTCGCCGCTTCTCGATCTAGCCGCCCAGCCGAACAAATCACGCGAACATCAACGCCGAGCACTCAACGAATTGGCTTGGTTGAATCAGCAACATCTTGAACGATCAGGAGCTGATGAAAAACTGGCTGCCCGCATCGAAAATTACGAGTTAGCGTTCCGTATGCAGGCCGAAGTTCCTAATGTCATTGATCTCAACCAGGAAACTCAAAAAACTCAGCAATTGTACGGCCTGGATGATCCCGAAACGGAAACATTCGGTCGGCAATGCTTGATGGCTCGGCGGTTGGTGGAGAATGGCGTTCGCTTCGTGCAAGTCTTTAGCGGTGGTTGGGATAGTCACGACTATTTGGAACGCGGTCATACCGCTCGTATCAAGAGCGTCGACAAACCGATTGCCGCTTTGATCCGCGACCTTAAACAGCGTGACATGCTCAAAGATACGCTCATCATTTGGACCGGGGAATTCGGTCGCACGCCGGACAACAACAAACGAGGCGGTGTGTACTCCCTCGGCCGCGGGCATAACAACAAAGCCATGACCATGCTACTAGCTGGCGGTGGCGTGAAACCCGGTGTCGTGGGAGCAACCGATGAACTCGGTGCATCCGCCGTTGAGTGCGTCCATCCGATCCGCGATCTCCACGTGACGCTATTACATCTCTTGGGTCTCGACGACAACAAACTGACCTATTTCCACGGCGGCCGCTTCAAGCAACTCAGTCAGTTCGGTGGTGAAGTGATCCACGAAATGATCGCATGACAGAGTTAGACCGTATTACGGTCTTCTGTGTCCGTGAAGGACGCTGAAAAGCCTTTGTATTTCGGCCTCCACGAGACAGAAACCGCTACGGTCAAAAGTAAATTGCTCTAAAGTCCGAATGACTGTCGGACATAGACATTCTCGGTGTGGCGGAGAGTCAAAACGGTCTGGGCGAATGAAACTGGGGTGGTGCCTGTATTCAGGTACCACCCCAACTCTTTGATATAGCAGCGAAAATGCTGACGGACTGTTCTCTCACATGTGATCGATGCACGACACATTCGCGGCGGTCACCGAGACTTCGGTTTATGCCCGCTGGCGGTGATTCGCTTTGGACTTCGAATTTTTCTTCTTCCGTTTGGGTCCTTGTTCGGGGACACGTGCAGACGGTGAAGCGTTCATTCGCGATAGCTGAAGTTTACGGTTCGCGATAAAGACATTCTGCAACGTCTTCACCACACCGTGAGGCAACCCTACCGGCAAATCGACCGTGCTGTGGTTTTCGAAGATTTTGATCTTGCCAATGCCATCACTGCGGATGCCGGCCTCGTTGGCGATTGCTCCGACAATGTTTCGCGGTTGAACTTGGTGATTCCGACCAACTTCGATGCGGTAGGTTTCCATTTCGAGATCGGAACGTCGCTCCCGTTTTGGAGACCGATTCCGATCGTCACTTCCGCGACGCGTGTCCTTCGAGAAGCTGGTCTGGCTCACCTGATCCTTGACCAGCAGAGGGACATCGCCGTTTGCCAGAATTGCGAGTGCCGCAGCGAGGGACTCGTACGACGTGTCGTTCTCGCGTTGGTATTGCTCGACAATCGACTGATAGGTCTCGAGTTCACTCGAAGCCAATGCCTCGGTCATTTTTTCGTGGAAGCGAGCAATCCGTTGCTTGTTGATCACCCGATTCGACGGAAGTTCCATTGGTTCGATCGGTTGTCGTGTCGCTTTTTCCAATCGGTTCAGCGAATACCGTTCGCGAGGATGGACGAATAGAATTGCTTCGCCACTTCGTCCCGCACGCCCGGTTCGACCGATGCGGTGGACGTACGACTCGCTATCGTGCGGCAAATCGTAATTGATGACATGGCTAATCCGTTCGACATCGAGTCCGCGAGCCGCGACGTCTGTTGCCACAATGACGTCGACTTTGCCCGATCGTAGACCCTCGACAATTCGTTCCCGAGCACGCTGGGGAATATCACCGTTCAAGGCGGCCGTTTTGAGTCCCGCGTCCGACAGAAATTCCGCCAGAGCCCCTGTTGTATTCCGCGTTTTCACGAACACAAGCACACCGTCGATCGGCTCGGCTTCGAGAATGCGTGACAACGCAACCTGTTTTTCCCGAGGCGTTGTCACAATGTATCGTTGCCGAATCGTGTCGGCCGTTGCCGTCCGTTGTTCGATGGTGATTTCAGTTGGATCTTTGAGATACTTCTTGGCAATCTGTCGAATTTGCCCGGGCATTGTTGCCGAAAACAACGCCATTTGACGCTTCTCGGGAACATGATTGAGAACCCACTCGACATCTTCCGCAAAACCCATCCGCAACATTTCGTCGGCTTCGTCCAACACGAAACATCGCAGATTGTCGAGGTTGAGTGTGCCGCGTCGCATGTGGTCCATCACCCGACCGGGGGTTCCGACAACAACTTGCGGGCCTTGCTTCAACTGCCGCAATTGGATTTGATAATCCTGTCCGCCGAAAATGGGGACGACCCGCAAACCGCCCGAGCCTTCCGAGTATTTTTCGAACGCCCCAGCCACTTGAATCGCCAGTTCACGTGTCGGAGCCAACACCAAAACCTGAGGATATCGCTCGGAAAGGTCGATCCGTTCGAGCAGCGGTAGCGCAAAAGCTGCCGTCTTACCAGTGCCGGTTTGTGCTTGGCCGAGGACGTCGTCACCTTGCAGCAGCGGCGGAATGGCCTGTGCCTGAATCGGCGTTGGCGATTCATAACCGTGCTGCCGGATGACTTCGACGAGCGTGTCACTCAACCCAAGGGCGCCAAACCCCGTTGGTTCGGTGGGGGTTGTGGACTCGATTTCCTGCATCGTTGTCTCTGCAGAATCGTCGCTCGTTTTCGTGTCAATGTCTGACAGAATCATCATTTTACCTGAATTTCATGGAAGACCATTTCAACAGACGGTTGCCGCAGAAAACCGTCGCATGGGGACTTCAGCCCCAGCAAGCTGGATCGGAATCCGAGCTTTCAAGTGTTCAAATGGAAGTTGACCTGGTGGGAACTCGCGGACGCACAAAGGTGCAAGCCTTGGCTATCATCAAACGATAGGCGTTAGCCCGGCAACACGAGTTACCATAGCCACTTGCAGAATATGATCGAACGCGTCAGGTGTTGTTCAGGCATCGGTGGGCGAGGAATCGATTGCCCAGCGGGGTTGGAATCTGAATCTGGCCAGCTGTAATTCAATCATTTCGCAAAGAGTAGCAGATTCCACGGGACTTTGCGAGGACACACCCGTGGTTTTTAGTCATAGTGTTCCAGCACGTCACAATCTGATGCAACTTGAAATCAACATATTCTGATTATACGGTTTAAGCTTTTTAAACCGAAGCCGCACTCTTGGAACGATGAACATTCTGTGAACGGTCATTCGCACTGACCCATTTGCGATGAATTATCAACTTAGGCAAGTCGAGGAACGAATCTATGGAACGCGGGCTGCACTGGATCGACTGGCTGATCATTCTTGTCTATGCCGCGTTAACGATCTTCCTGGGTTGGTTTTACAGTCGACGCCAGAGTTCGACGAAGGAATACTTCGTCGGGAGTGGCGAAATGAATCCCCTGTTTGTCGGGGTGTCACTTTTTGCCACACTGTTGAGCACAATTTCGTACCTGTCGATGCCTGGTGAGGCTGCCGGCAAAGGACCTGTGACACTTCTGGGACTGTTGACCTACCCGGTCATTTTCATCGTTGTGGGTTATGGTTTTATCCCAGTTTTTATGCGACAGCGGGCCACGAGTGCCTACGAACTTCTTGAGCAAAGGCTGGGACTGAGCATTCGCCTGTTGGGTGCCTCGATGTTTCTTCTCCTGCGGCTCGTATGGATGATGCTGCTGGTGTACCTCGCCGCGAACGCCATGACGGTCATGCTGGGCGCAGATTATTGGGTGATCAATACCGAGACGTGGTCGGTCGTCGCGGGACAATTCCAAGATGCCGATCCCAGCACGATGTTGCCAGGTCTTTATCGGTGGGAAGCCGCCGAATTGCGTATCGCTGCGGTTCCTGTGATCGTGCTCGTCACGGGCATCGTCTCGGTGACCTACACAACTCTCGGGGGACTCCGGGCTGTCGTCATGACGGATTTCATGCAGACGGTTCTGCTGTTCGGTGGCGCACTTCTGGTTCTGGCTACCGTGACCTGGAACGTCGGTGGCCTGAGCTGGTTGCCAACCGAGTGGCACGAGAACTGGGATTCGCAACCACTATTCAGCACGGATCCGCGAACACGTGTGACGATGGTCGGCACATTTCTGAGCATTCTGACATGGTACGTTGCGACTTCGGCCGGAGATCAAACATCAGTCCAACGTTTTATGGCCACTCGCGACGCCTCCACCGCTCGGCGAGCGTTATTTACTCAACTCTGCGTGGGAGCGACAGTCGTATTTACTCTGCATTTAGTGGGCATGGCTCTGCTGGCCTTTTTCGAAACGAACCCAAGCGCACTGCCTGAGGGCATGGGACTCAAATCAGACGCAGACAAATTGTTTCCACGTTTCGTTTCGTTCGAACTCCCGGTTGGCGTATCCGGTTTCGTCGTCGCTGCAATGTTTGCCGCAGCCATGAGCAGCATTGATTCCGGTGTGAACTCGGTGACTGCTGTTGTCACGACAGACTTCATAGGCCGTTTCAAACGAAAACCAGATTCCGAAACCGGCAGTCTCCGCTCCGCAAAATTCCTAGCGTTGACGATCGGGGTCATTGTGGTCGTCGGCAGCACGTATATGAAGTACATCCCTGGCAACATCACCGCGGTGACGTCAAAGACAGCCAACCTGTTGACCTCACCAATTTTTGCACTTTTCTTCTTCGCGCTGTTTGTTCGCTTCGCTCACCCAGTTGGCGTATGGATTGCGACCATTTGCGGCATGCTCACCGCTGCAGCCATCGCGTTTTCCGGACCGCTCGTTGTCTTTCTGGCAACATACGCTGATGTCGACCCGCAAACATTCGGGGTGGAACTGATGACTCAGATCGACCCCGGCACCGGTGAAGAAATGATTCGATCGGCCGTCCGAGAGTTGAATCCTGAGACGGGTGTCGTCGAACTCGTTGCTCGCGATCCCATTAGCTTTCAGTGGATTGGACCGATCGCACTGCTCGTCAACGTGGTCGTCGGGGTAAGCGTGAGTTGGGTATTGCCACGCCGAAATGAAGTTTCTCAGTCAAGTGCTGCACAAGCATGATTGCATTACGAGTCATCACTGCTGCGTGGTGTTCTCATAGAACCAGGCGACTGGCAATGAACGAAAACGACATGAGTATTGTCCGTTGCTCGGCCCACTCTCCCAGTAACTCATCACGGCTCGGTGACGAACAAACGTCAAACTCGTATAAGAAAATGTTCGCTCCGGGTTGGTTTCAAGATTCTTGACAACCTGCCACGATTGCCCTTCATCATGACTTATTGCAGCAGTGAGCGGCGTTCGTCGACCTCCATGCCCAGCACCTTCCGTGTATGTATTGTTCCAAATGAGAAGCAAGTCTCCTGTGGATGGGATCCGTCGTACGGTCGCCGGTGCTTCGGGACCTTTGATCCCGAGCGACTGCATTGCACTCCACGTTTCACCACCGTCCTCGGAATAACTCCGACCGACAAATCCCAGCTGATTGCGAATTAGCATCATCAATCGGCCGTCGTTCAGTTCAATCACTTCCGGTTCCATCGCACCGCGTTTAGGTGTGTCGACAACACCCGTCCCATTTCGCCAACTTCGCCCATTGTCATCAGACAGATAACAGTGACACACAAAATGATTGACTTTTTGGACATCCAGTGTGGAAGCGGCAGGAGCCAACAATCGACCTGTCGATAGTACGGTGATCCGATCGTTATTGATCACATGATATCCGTCATTCGCTGTCACCACGATCGGTTCGCCAAAGGTCGCCGCCTCGTCCGTCGAATGGCGGACATACATTTTAAGATCGTGATGATTGTTCTTCTGCAGATAGAACAATCCAATCGAGTTATCCGGAAGCCGCCGCAGCGTAACGCTCATGACATTCATCCCACCGGTATTCTGTTGCAGGACTTTCTTTTTTCCCCAGGTCCGTCCCCCATCGGATGATTGCCGGGCAACAATATGTGCTTTTGCAAAGTCACTGCCACCGTCCTGAAATTCCGTGACGGCAAACAACAAATCTCCGTTTGTCAGAGCAATGATAGAACCTTCTGTATAACGCGGATTCTTCGCCGTCGCCGTATATACGATTTGCGAAAGGTCTTCGGTAGAATCATGTGGCGGTGGGCCGGCAAGCATCAACAACGACTGAGCGGCACGATAGGCCGCATCGGGGTGTTGATCGTCCAGCATGTTGAGTAGCGGCTCAGCGAGATTCAACGCCCGAGCATCACCGGCAAATGTTGCAGCATATGTCCGAATGGCTGCATCCTTATCTTTCAGATTCGTAGCCAATGCTGTTAACCCATCTTGATCTCCAAGTGCAGCTAGCGAATGATTGACATAGGCCCGCACGAGTCGATCGTCACACCGTGTTAGTTGCTTTCTGAGTGCAGGAATATCGCTTGAGTTTCCAATGCGTCCTAGAATCCAGGCCGCGATCCGCAGAACATCCATGTCTTTGTGAGTGAGTGATTCTCGCAGAAAGCTCATCGTCTGCGGATTACCACACCTCCCCAATGCTCCCGCTGCCATCAGTTTTTGGGGAATGTTTTCGCTTTGCTCAAACGCTTCTCGCATCGCTTTGCCATCACCGATCTCCACGACCTTATAGAGACTCTCAGCCGCATGGACATGACCATATGAGTCCTCACCAGCCAGGATCCTCAACATGATATCGGACTTAGATCGATCGCCCGCACGAACTAGCTCGCGGGCAATTCCGCAGCGTTGCTGATCATCTTTGATCGTGGCTAACTTAGGTGTCAGAAACTGAATGACTTCTGCACCGTGACCGGCGAGTGTCAGACCTTCAGCCGCATGGATCGATGGCCAAAACTCCTCGCTACGCATCCCATCGCGAAGGATCTTCAGGCATCGTTCGCGATTCTGATCTGACAGTTGGATTCGACCGGCATCTTCACCGAAACCACGCCCTGTGAATGTCGAGACGAAGACTAGCAGTGCGATAAATTGAAGTCGGTACTTCATAAGAATTTCTTTCTATGAGTATTCTTACCACGCGGTCCAACCGCCATCGACTAGCAGGTTCTGGCCCGTGATATAGCTGCCGGCTCGACTGGCTAGTAACAGGACGGCGCCCTTGAGTTCTTCCGGCTGTCCCATTCGGGCCATCGGGCTTTTTCGGTTCAGTCGTTCCACCATCGCTGCAGGCGCTTTCTCCGACGGAAACGGCCCTGGACTAAGGCAATTCACACGAACATTGTCTTTCGCCCAATATACCGCAAGATGTCGCGTCATATGGATGATGCCACCCTTCAACGTGTGATACTGAACTGGACTCGCAGTGCAAATATCCTCATACGCATCAGGATAGGAGCCGACGACGCCGTACATCGAACCAATCATGACAATCGCCCCAGAAACTCCACGTGAAACCACATGATCATGAAGCTGTCTAGCGAGCATGAAGTAGCCGGTGGCATTTCGAAGATCTTCGGAAAACGCTTCGGCGGTAACGTTGGTCACATCCATGGAGTGCCCTTGCTGACCATTGTTGATCAGCACATCGACTTGTCCAGCAGCTGCGACTGCTGCTGCGAAACCTTCATGAATCGACTCTTCCGAAAGGTGATCTAACTCGACCCCAAAGTGCGGTCGATCGCCCGGCAAACTCTTTGCAATCGTCTGTGCTCTCAAAAGATCACGACTACCAGCGACCACCGTCGCCCCCGCCTCCGCAAACGCCCGAGACATTGACTGCCCAAGAAACCCGGTGGCTCCCGTGATGAGCACGGTCTGGCCAGTCATGTCGAAGAGTTGTTGGATTGTTGGTTCAGTCATAGTGTTTCCCAAGCACCGGATTTCACAGAACGCAGAGCCGCCATATTGACACGCAATGTCTGCAAAGCCTCGTCTAGCGAACAAGCCGGACCAGCTTGATGATCGAGTTGATCGAGAAACGCATTTGCTTGGCGAACGAACAGATCATCACGTTCGATCTTAAATTGCTCTTCGACGACCCAATCCGTACCCGGTTCTGCGCAGGATAGCCAACGATTGTTATGCGACTCGTAGCGAACAGTTCCGCACTCGCAGACCACTGTTAGTGTTGATTCATTGGGAGCCTGGTGCTGATTTAAACTAAAAGAACCTAATACCGATGCAGTCTTCGTCAGCGAGCCATCCGATGAGGTCGTCGGGAATGCATGTCGAGTCAGGACATGCACGGTATCTTCCACATCGACACCATCGAGAACACAATGTTCCGCGTCGGCAACGAGCTTCGTCACGGGACCGACAATCCACTCGACGGCGTTGATCGTATGCGTCAGAGCGTCCTGAATTGCCCCACCACCAGTTTCGTGTCTGGTGTAATAGATCTCTCGATAAGCAGGTCGGTACAATGGAAAAAACTGCCCACCTGTGTACGCCACTTGTACCGGCCGACCAAAGCGTTGTTGTCGTACACATTCACGTAGGGCCTGCAAAGCCGGGTGCTGGCGTAAAACATAAGCCACGGAAGCAGATATCCGGCGACTAGCGACTTCCGCGATAAGTTCACTAGTCCCCTCTAAAGAAATACTTAAGGGTTTCTCAATGAGTATTGCACAGCCATGTGTCGCCAACCGCGTCGCCATTCCAATATGCAAATGTGCGGGCGTGCAAACAACAGCTGCATCAAAGGCAGTTTCTGTCAACGCTGCATCGAGAGAACGAAATGTCCGCTGCAATCCATAGCGACTTGCTACGGTCGTCCGAAGGTCGTCGTTGATTTCACATAAAGAAACAACGGTTCGGTCAGTGTTCTGAAAACAGCGAACGTGTCGCTCTCCGATCGATCCACCGCCGATGACAAGAATTTGTTTCACGGCTCGTTTCTCAATGGGAAAGGTACTGACGACTGGAAAGAGACATGACAAGATTCCGATTGCGGGTCGCTAATTCAATGTCGGGCCGATCACTGATGATCTTTCATCGGACGTAGTTTTTCGGACATGCAATGCCCATACCGGTACAAACCGTCAACCGGCAACACCGTGCCGGAGATATAGTCCGCATCGGCACTAGCAAGAAAAACGGCTGCTTTGCCAACATCGTCAGGTAATCCAAGTCTTCCCCAGGGGAGTTTCTTTCCTTCCGATTCGATCGTCTCATCACTGAATGTGACATGTTCCCCGGGAGTATCAATCCATCCGGGTTCGATGACATTGACGTTGATCCGATGTGGCACCAATTCGACGGCAATGGAACGAGCCATATGATTCAATCCTGCTTTGGCGGCTCCATAGGCAAAACAAAGTGCAATGGGCATCTCTGCCTGAACGCTCGAGATGAACACGATCTTCCCCGGGATGTTCTGATCGACCATATGACGCGCTACTAGCTGACTCATATGATAGCCACTAGTCAAAGTGCCATTGATGACAGCCTCAAACAACTCCGGCGGAAAATCGAGAAACGCCCCTCGTCGACTAAACGCAGGATTGCTAATCAAAATATCAATCCGCGATGTTACATAAAGTGCCTCAGAGACAAGCTGTTCACACCCTTCCCGCGAAAACACATCAGCCTCGATCAAATGACATTCCCGACCGAGTCCTCGAATTTCCTCAGCAGTTGGCTGCAAGTCTGGGCTGCCAATCCGATCGTTGAGAACAATGTCTGCGCCATTCCGCGCAAGTTCAATCGCACACCCTTTCCCGATGCCTCGACCAGCACCAGTTACGATAGCAGTTTGACCTTCAAGATTCATTGAGACGGTTCCGATTCACTTAATCTTTGTAACCTTGCCCAATGTTTCTCGCATCACTTCAACCAGCGAATGCAAGAGGGCATTGGAATCGCTAACGGTTTGCCGTGGGGAGTCAAAGTGCCGGTCTCTTGGTCAATTGAGAAGACGACGAGACTATTGCCAGGCATATTAGCACATAATAGCCAACGGCCATCAGGTGTGATAAGCAGGTTTTGAGGTCCATTGCCCAAACTCGATTCAATACTAAGCAACGTTAGCTCGCCACTCTTAGAAATTCGATAGCTCGCGATACTGTCATGACCGCGGTTTGTTGCATAGAGAAACCGTCCATCGGGGGTAATTTTCAAATCAGCTGTGTGCGACGTTCCTGAGAATTCCGGAGGCAATGTCGAAACGGATTGACCGACCTTTAGCACGCCCTGTTCGGCATTGTAGTCAAAGACAAGGACGGTATTGCTTAGTTCGTTGACGACATACACATACCGACCATTCGGATGAAACGTCAGATGACGCGGACCAGACCCCGGCGGAAGTTTGACAAACGGCTGTGCGGGGTTAACTGTCAACTCCGAAGAGTCCAAATTCAGACGGTAAACGGTTACCTTGTCAGTTCCTAGATCCGCTGCCAAAGCGAAACGGTTGTCAGGACTGACAACAATACAATGTGCGTGCGGCTTAGTCTGGCGTTTCGGGTCGATGCTGGCACCGGAATGTTGTACAAACCCCGAGGCCTTCCCCAGCGAACCGTCGTCGAGAATCGGCAAAGCCGCCACGCTACCAGTCGTGTAATTTGCAACCACAACAGTCTGCGAGGATGCGTCAATATCCAGATAACAGGAAGCTGTCCCTAAAGATGACTGACGATTGAGACGAGTCAGTTCTCTGCTGTGTTTATCGATCTGATAGGCCGCAACAAATTCATTTTCGGGGCCACCGAATTCTTTGGCGTCGATCGAATACAGAAACCGTCCGCTTGGTGAGATCGCCAGGAAAAACGGGTTCTCGACATCAGTCGTCCGATTCAGAAACGTGAGTTGACCCTTTTCCGAATCGAAATGATATGCATGAATCGCCCCATCTTCGCCGGATCGAAACGCAGAAACAAAGATGACCGGATCAGCCGATTTTGCGGTGTTAGACATAACCAAAAGCCAAAGAACTAGTATCCGCATCTAAACACTCATGACTTTCATTTCTTGGTTCGACGACGACGCGATGACTGAAGTTGATGAAAACTAAAGCGGCAAACGCTGAGTCGACTTTTCTGTCTTCTAAGGCTTGCATCGATTGCGATGCTAATCCCCCAACTGACCTCCGAGTTATGTCGCTTCAACATCGAAGGTTTTGAGGACTCCACTAACGCGGCGTCTGCACAAACGTTTCCGACCCCGCCTGCAGGGCCGCTCGAATTGCTCCAAAATCTCCGCCGTGGGCCAGTAACTGCGCACCCTGTTGTTGACGCTTGGCAAGGTCTTCCGCAGTTCCAACCGGTGTCCCCCAGGCAACCCCGTGTTTTGCACAAGCTGCAGCGACAGTTTCGAAGGCATCTTCCAAAGTCAATTCGGTGTTAGCCTGACGAATCCGAAGCCCAAGATCACCTGGCCCCACAAAAATACCATCGAGTCCCGGTGTTGACGCGATCGCCTCGACGTTTCCGATAGCTTCAGGCGTCTCGACCTGCACAACTAAAAAGGTTTCGTTGTTCGCTTCCTCGAGGAACTGTAGAACCCCGTCCGGACCGTTCACGAAATAGTCGGCATCGAGGCCCGCTCCGTCCAATCCGCGGTCACCAAGCGGCGGGAACTTGACTGAATTGACTAAACCTGCCGCTTGCTCGGCAGTATTGACATGGGGAATCATTAGTCCTGCAGCACCGTCTTCGAGATACCGGTAGAGCCTGGCTTTCTCCCGCGTGGGCGTTCGCACCATGACGTCGATATCGTGCAAATGCGAATGGACAAGTAGGGCCTCAACGTCTCGATCCGAAATGTTCCGGTGCTCGAGATCCAGCCAGACGCAATCATATTCATAGTGGGCTGCGAGTCGAATAAATGAAGGCACGAAATGACCAAGACAGCACATTCGCACCGTCTCGTTGTTCGCAATGCGAGCAAGCGTTTTGCTTTTTCTCATGAATTTATAACCTTGTGTTGATGCGTTTATGGGAACAGTGTGACCAAAAGACATTCTTCTAACAAGCCGACACGCGAAGTTAATTGGTGCGAATTTCGGCGGGGAACTGAAGCGAGCTATCCAACGTGGTTTTAACGCTCTACTTCTTTGTAGAATTGCGACCCGAGTGAACAGATCAACAGACAGAAGCGAACGCCATATTATCGTTTTGCGTTATTGGCCGCCGCATCTAGAAACAAGCTATCCAATCGATCACGTCGACAAGGAGAACTTCGTTGTCGTTGGCTTCTGAGGAACTTTCGATCTCAGCAATGTGAAAACATGACGAGTTCAGTAGAATCAATGGCGAAGCAGCCAGGTAGATTGAACGATGGATGTCATTGACTGTGATAAGCGCCGTCACTTCGCGGTCAAAGCATGCCCGGTAAGTAATCGACACGCTCATCCCTCAATCGCATTTGTTGATCGCGATCGCGGCGTGTGAACTACGCTCGCTTCTACTAGTCGCTGGGTCAGCATCACTATCGCCAAAGTCTTGAACCGCAGGATTGGAGAGTCCGCCATGACTAAAAACGCTACGCTAACAACGCTAGCGAGTTTCCTTATTCTATTGTCGATTGGTACTCAGTCACTCTGCGCCGATGATCGACCAAATATCCTTTGGATTACGATTGAGGATTGGAGCCCAGATCTTTCTTGTTATGGGACGAAAGGAATCTCCACGCCGCATGTTGATCAACTGGCCGCAGAAGGAATTCGCTTCGAGCGGGCATTTACGACTTCTCCAGTTTGTTCGACTTCGCGTTCGGCGATGATGACCGGGTTTCATCAGAACTACATTGGTGCTCATCAACATCGAACTGATGACAAGAAGCCGCTGCCTTATGGAATACGTCCGATCCCGCATTTGCTAGCAGACGCCGGCTACTATACTTGCTTGATGAGTTGGAAGACGGATTGCAACTTCCTGCCAGACAAAAAGCAGGATCTGTTTATGGGAGTGGATTGGAAGGACCGCGAGCCCGGCCAGCCGTTTTTTGCCCGCATCACCTTTGGGGGAACACATCGGGCTTGGAATCGCGATCCTAAGCGGCCGATCAATATCGAGGATGTTGAACTTCCGCCGTACTACCCGGATACGCCTTTTATTCGCCGCGACTGGGCGAACGGGTTGGAGCAAATGCAGTTGGTCGATCGCGAAGTCGGTGCGCTACTCAAACGACTTGAAGATGAAGGGTTAGCAGATAATACCCTAGTCTTTTTCATCGCCGACCATGGGCGTTGTCATATTCGTGGAAAGCAGTTCCTCTATGACGAAGGTACCCGAATCCCCATGATCATGCGTTGGCCTGGTCACGTCGAACCGAGGCAGGTTAACGATGACCTGGTAATGGCGATCGACATTTGCGCGACCGTTTTGGAAGTCGCCGGTGTGACGCCGCCTGTTCCACTACACGGGATTAGTCTTTTCAGTGACGACTTGAAAGACCGTAGATATACGTTTGCCGCACGCGATAAAATGGATGACACGCACGATGCAATGCGAAGCATCCGTTCAAAAAACTATAAGCTCATTCAAAACTTGATGCCCGAACGTGCCTACTGTCAGCTCAGTTTCTACAAAGAGGGAGCCTATCCGCCACTTGCTGAACTGAACGTTCTGAATCTCGAAGGTAAACTGACGCCCGAACAAGCCGCGTTTATGTCAGCACACAAACCACCGGTCGAGCTATTTGATCTCCGAAATGATCCGTACGAAGTTCATAATGTTGCTGATGACCCCGAATACGCAGATGTCAAAGCCAAACTGCTGGCCGAACTTGAACGGTGGCGAAAAGAGGTGATCCACGATCAGGGTGTTTCGGATGCGTTCCGCGGAGTCGGAGTGTTTCCCGAAACCTGCCCAACACCAACAGTTGGAGAATGGGTCCAGAACAACGCAGACGAGTACGATTTCAAAACCAACGGCGTCCCCAGTTGGTATCCCACACGCACGCTCGATGAATGGCGAAAGGTGCGAAGGATTTGGGAACCATGGGTCTTCCGCGAGCCCAACAGCAAAATGAAACGCCCAGTCATTCCGCATACCAAGAAGCCGAAATGACCGTTCCCCTCCTCATATTGAACTTCCAACAAGCCCGGCTCGAAATCTGTTCCGGCGCTGAAAAGTTATGACTAGACTTACACAGTCGCGAGTGTTTTCATGTTCAGTCATGACTCTTTCAGCGTTAGAGAATCAAGAACGGTCTCGCCGCACTGGTCGGCCTACGATCTCAGTGTTATGCGGTTCGGTGTCTGTCGGTCTTGCAGAGTGGAACCGTTGGTGTCGCGAGCATCAACGCCCTTGCCTGGTCACTCACACTGTCACACAGGACCAATGGCAACATGATTTTGTGTCAGCGTTTCTCGATGAATGCGAGCCGTTGAAGACGGCCGAAGAATACCTGTCGCAACGCCTACCAGAGTGTTTTCGACGAGCAGATTTTTCGCAGAAGTCTGCGCACGAGATTCAGCTTCTTTGCGAAAGTGCCGCCTTAGAATCGACCGGTAGCGATCGGTTGTGTTGTGAACTTTTACTCGCCCAAAGCCACCATCGACAGGTTGGTGCAGACGATGTTTGCAGGTGGCTTAGCGATCCGAAGAATCCGAGTCCGACCGCATCGACAGTCATTGCGGCTATCATTGATTTCCTGCCTTTAGGTCAGAGTCCGGCGATGCTGATATCGCCACAATCCAATTTCGAATTTGAGGAAGTTGACTTAATCGGATGTCTAAGACTAGTCGCCGCTAGTCTAGCTGAGCTAGTGACTAACATACCGACTCTTACTATCGGACTATGTATTTCCACTAATGACTTTAAGAGATATCTACTAGAGACACCCGAGTCATTCTCGAAAGCCGTTCTGCGGGAGTCGGTCATTGCGACTCGGGCGCTTTCCGCGGGAGACGTCACTGAATTGCTTCGCCAGCAGATTGGCGAGCGTGCCTCCATATATCAGTCTGCCATCGACCAACTTGCATCCTTAGGCGCGTCTGAGGATTTGGTAGCCCGCTTTGTCGACGCGGTCGTGGAACAGGAAACTCGCCGGTCCTCTCACGTTTCCGAGTCCAACAATCCTACCGAAACTTCATCATCCGCAGAGTCGATCCGATCTGACCAAGCGTCAACTTTGAGGGCGATCGACGAGGAATTTGAACAATCCGGTGCACGTAGTGCAGCAGAGATATTTCTGTTTACTATATTCGAAGCAACACCTGATCTTACAGGTCTATTCGAACTGAATGGTCAACCGGGCTTTTCGTTCGGCAACCGACCGGCAGAAATCGATCTGGTGTGTATTTCGAAGAGAATTGCCTTGGAAATTGATGGGTATCATCACTTCACGAATTCGGCCGCGTATCGGCGAGACCGTCGCAAAGACGCCTTGCTTCAACAGCATGGCTACTACGTTCTGCGATTTCTCGCGGATGATGTAGTTTCGGATTTGGAAACGATTTGCGAAGCGGTTCGTCACGCGATTCATTGGCGAAACCAACTCACAAAGACCTCACAAGGAGATACCAACGCATGAGCACCCCTTCGGCTCAATCGCTTGATGTCTTAGGCGACATGATATTGGTGCGTTTGCTAGGTTCTAGCAAGACGCCTCCGGCACGTTCACAGATCGATCGCGACCTCAAACCGCTTGTCTCGGTCTCGATGGGCAAAGCCGAATGGCAGGAACGGCTTGATGCGACCTTAAGTTCGCTGGAAGAGCAGAGGTTGATCGAGGCTCGCCCGTATCGACTTACGGATACCGGCCGGCAACGTGCAGTCAGTTTTCTCAACCTCGATTCTGTCCCCAAGGAAAAATGGACAACCTTGCGAGACCGGTATCTCATCGCATCCGCCCTGGGAATTTCCCCCATCGACAAACAAGCCTTCCGCGATGTGGGCACCTCGGACGGTTTACGCCCGGCGATCTTGGTCAATCACTTTGATTTACCTGGTTCGAGGGTGCCGTCTAAAGCGCGTGCAATGCATTTGCTGGCTTGGCAGCAAATACGGTTGGCTCACGAGTTCGATATTCCGGCGACGAAAGATATTAGTCATAAGAACATTCTTTTTGCCACGATCCTCGATGGACAGAAAGGTGATCCTGTCACCCTACTTGCAGCGCAAGTCACGAAGTCCGAAAGCAATTCCTTAAAACATGTCCGCGAGGCTGTCATTCGGAATTGGTTAGCCCCTCAAGGACCGAATACAGATTCTCCATCGGTCGCCCCCGAGCCAGCCACGGCCGATCAGGAATCACACGCCCCGAATCTTCCGGAGTTTGCCGAACGTGTGCGGACGATTGCCCAGCAATCTTCGACTGGAAAGTTCGGAGAGAACAAAGTGTTTCTGTCTCACGTGTGGAATCAGTACCAAGGCGACGGAGGCGGCAATGGTATGACGCGATCGGACTTTGATCAATTACTCGTCGATGCGAATCGTCAAAACCTCCTAACGCTCAGCCGGGCTGACTTGATCAGTGCGATGAATCCTCATGACGTCCAAGAGTCCGAAATTCGTTCGGCGAATGCCACCTTCCATTTCCTCCGCACCGATCGCTAAACCGTACAACCTGATTTTTCTTGCCGAGAGGGGTCGCTTTGATGTCCGTTTCCGCTTCTCAAACCGTTAATGCAATCCAGAAGCAACCACAACCCGATGCCGAACGACGGGCCGCTGTTTTCTGTTCCGCAAGTGGTCCTACGATCTTTCGCGCGGTCGCCCATCCGACGGAAGTCTGGACGCCAGACCCGTTCGATGTCGAGTCGATTCACGAACCCGCACGCGATGTGTTCGTAAGATCGCTAGACCGAGCAACTTCAGAGGACACGCCAGACAAGGTCGGAAAAATCCTGCTACTCAAGGGTGAGTCCGGCAGTGGCAAAACGCACCTCATGCGAGCATTCCGCACTCACACGCATCGTCGCGGTTTGGGGTACTTTGGTTATATGCAGATGACCTCTGCGAGCAGCAACTACAGCCGGTATATGTTGCACAAGCTTGTCGATTCACTCGACAAACCCTATTACCGCGCCATCGATACACTCGACGAAACCACCGGCCTCTTGCGACTTGCCGAAGCGGTGACAGAGTCGCCGTGTATTTCGCCGTCTGATCTTGAGTTGCTCCGCGAGAACAGCCTCAATCAACGCACGCGAAACGAGCTTATCGAAGACTTGGCGGATGAGTTGTTGAATGATCCGCGGTTTGCAGGTGATGAGAAACTCCAAGATCTTTTGCGGGCGATGTTCTTGCTGCAATGTGGTCACGCGGGAGTGCGGGCGCGAGTCATGAAATATCTGCGTGGTGAATCATTGGGGGCCAACGATCAGATGCGGTTGGCTGGTGTATCCCCGCTTGACGCGGAAGCGGGACCTCAGGAAATGCTCCAGCGGTTGGGGCGGTTGATGTGGGCCGCACATGGCATGAGTCTTGTACTATGTGTCGATCAACTCGAAGACATGTATCGTTCCGATCAATCGGAAGAAGCCGCAAACCGATTTCGCCGAGCGATGCAAGGGCTCGTCTCGATCGCCGCGGAAGTGCCGACTTCGATCATGGTGATCGCATGTCTGGAAGACTATTACGATCACCTTCGCAATCTGCTCGATCAGCCTTATCAAGACCGTATCGAGAAAGATCCGTCTCCGGTGACTTTGGTGGCTCAACGCAGTCGTGAGGAAATTTCCGAGTTGGTCGGTGCTCATCTGCGGCACCTCTTTGAAGAAACGTCGATACCCCTCGACGGGCAACATCCGACCTCGCCCATCCCTGGGAAATGTCTCGATGAGCAGACCGGTCGGCGGACCCGCGATGTTTTGGAGTGGTGTCGTTCCTATCGAGAGGCGTGTATCGAAGCGGGTCGCTTGATCGAGACTTGCACTCCCAACCCGGGTGAGGATCCTCCGAATCAGGAAACGGCTTTGGAACAGGAGTGGAATGATTTTCTCGCCCAGGAACAACCAAGCCCGCCGGAAGATGAAACCGAGTTGGCAGCACTGCTGGAGAACACAGTGCATTACTTCGAGGATGAACTCCCGGAAAGCCATCGGTTCGATAGTTATTCACGAGGGTCCATACTCGGTATCGTTTGGGTCCGTGATGATAACCCCGGGCAACGCTTGCAGATCGGCGTTTGTAACAAAGCGCCCCAAGGCGGATGGTTAGGGCGGCAAGTGAAAGCAGTCAGTCGAGCGGCCGAGGATCAAGAACCCCAGGCAATTCCGATTATCGTCCGTTCGACTGATTTTCCGAAGAGTCCGACCGCGCAAATCTCGAAACAACTCGGAACGCTCGTTGCAAAGGGCGGTCGTCGGGTCGTTGTCCAAGACACAGACTGGCGGACGATGCTAGCGATGCAATCGTTCCGCAAACAACATCGAACCGACCCTCAGTTTCAAACTTGGCTCCGTGAGACGAAGCCGCTTAGCCAACTCAAGTGTATCCGCGATATCTTCGGTATCGATAACAGCTTCGCCTTTGAAGATACGGAATCGCCAGCCGACGAACCCGAGTCTACTTTGACGCCAGATGATAAACCCTCGCATGAACACGCCGAAGGAAATGGGCAGGTTGAAAACGCGACTGTGACGCCATTAACTAAGACGGTAACTGAGGAACTCGCCATTGGTGAACTGCGAGCCCGCAATGCCGACGCGGTGACGCTGACGCCGAATGCATTGAAACGACACGCGGCGTTTCTCGGCGGCACTGGTAGCGGAAAGACAACGGCGGCCCTGAATCTGATCGAACAACTCTTACTCCGAGGCGTGCCAGCATTGCTCGTTGACCGTAAAGGTGATTTAGCTCGTTACGCTGCCGAGGACGTTTGGAGTTCCCCGCCTGCCGATGAATCTCTTGCAGAGCGTCATCGACAGCTCAAAGAAACTGTCGATGTGACGGTTTACACACCGGGGCGAATCGATGGCCGACCGATTACTCTGACCGTCGTGCCTGAACGAATGCAGGACATGAACGCGGCGGATCGCCAGCAGACTGCCATCCAAGCGGCGCACTCGTTAGCAGCCATGTTGGGTTATGGTGCTACTGGAGCTAATGCCTCCCGTACTGCGATCTTAGTGAAGGCAATCGAATTATTAGCCCAAGAAGATGGGCGGGTCACATTGCAGTCGCTGATTCACTACCTCGACGAAGCCGATCCCGGGCTAGTCAATGCGATTGGAGTGCTCAAACCCAAGCTCTTTGAGAGGCTGGTTGAAGATCTGCAAACGCTTAAGATCAATCGGGCTAACCTCTTTCCCGATCAAGGTGCCCCGCTTGACGGCGACGCATTGTTTGGAAAGGGCTTGCACCATCAGCCCGGCAAAACTCAGCTAAGTATTATCAGCACGAAATTTCTCGGCAGTGACGCAGAAGTTCAGTTCTGGGTTTCACAACTATTGATGGAACTTAGTCGCTGGATGAGCAAAACGCCTTCGGAGGATCTACAGGCGGTCATTTTGTTCGACGAAGCGGACTTGTATCTACCGGCGACCAGCAAGCCCGTCACGAAGGAACCGATGGAAGGCTTGCTTAAGCGGGCTCGGTCGGCTGGCGTCGGTTTGATGTTGGCCACGCAAAGCCCTGGAGACTTCGATTACAAATGTCGTGAGAATATCAACACTTGGTTCGTTGGTAAAATCAAAGAAGACACGGCTATCAAAAAAATGAAGCCGATGCTTAACGATTGTAAACAGGACGTTTCCGATAAGTTGAACGGGCAAGAGATCGGGCAGTTCTTCCTCGTCCGAGAAGGCGACGTCATGCCTGTGCAGAGCTTGCGTTCCGCGGTAGAAACGGAACAAATCCCGGAAGACGAAATTCTGCAATTGGCGCGGCAACACCGATAACAATCCATTTCGGTATCGCTGGTATCCGACGAGTTCAAACGTCCGTCGCTTGATTGTCTACAGATAAGGATCAAGTTGACGGACTGGAGGGACTCAGTCGGATGTCTTCAAAGATCATATACAGACACGGGACAAGTACGAGAATAATAGCAGTGGCAAACAGGATTCCGCAGCCGAGCGAGATGGCCATCGGAATGATGTACTGCGCTTGAAACGACGTTTCGAAAATGAGCGGAATCAGACCACCAAACGTCGTTGCAGTAGTCAACATAATCGGTCGAAAACGGCGGACACCCGCTTGTGAGATCGCCTCGATTGCCGAATGTTTGTCACGGCAGCGGTTGGCATAGTCGACCATAATCAGTGAATCGTTCACGACGACCCCCGATAAAGCAATCACCCCCATAAGGCTCACGATCGAAATGTCGTATCCCAAGGCAATATGGCCGATTACGGCCCCGACGATTCCAAAGGGAATTGCCACCAAGACAATCAGCGGTTGGATATAATCACGAAACGCGATTGCTAAGAGGGCATAAATTACGACAACCGCGAGCCCAAAGTATCCCCAAAGTGATTCGGTGGCCTCACGCATTTCCGCGTCACTTCCTTGGAAAGTCCAAGTCAGACCGGGATAAGACTCGCGTAGCTCCGGTAATTCTTTCGTGTTGAGCGCGTTGATCATCTGGGAGATCGCCCGTTTTGGCTCCACGTCCATCGACACGTTGATCACTCGACGACCGTTGCGACGATTGATCGATGTAAACGCCTCGTCAATCTCGACGTCGGCTACGTCGAGCAACGGAACTTCCATACCATCGGGCGTTCGAATTACGAGGTCTTCCAGATGATGAATATCCTGACGCTGCTCTTCTGGTAGCTTAACGCGTACTTCGATCTCGTTCGTCCCCCGCAAAAGCCGTAGGGCTAGCGAGCCGAAGAATGCACCGCGTAATTGGTCACCAAGTTCGTCATCGGTCAGTCCCAATGCCCGCCCTTCGGGACGCAACCGGAAATCGTACTGAGCTTTCCCTTTGTTGTAGTTATCGCTGACGTCGCGAGTGATCGCAAAGCTTTCGGCTCGTGCGACCAGATCTTGCGAGGCTTTTTCCAGTACAGCGATGTCACTGTGACTAAGATCGATACTGATATCCGGCCGGTGACCGCCAGGTCCGCTTTCGGCTTCGAAGGTCACTTGATACACACCGGGCAGGTCGCCGATCTGATCTCGCCAAAGTTCAATCACTTCATTTGCGGTGATGTCGCGTTCGTCGGGTGGCCTCATCACGATCTCGACGTCGATGAAGTTTCCTCGGCGAACGTTAGTTTTGACCCCCTGAGCCACTTCATGGAGATTATGTTCTTCAAACATTCGTAAAGTGGCTTCTGTCACGACGGCGGCGATTTCTGCCGCCTGATCCGGTGTGGTACCGACCGGCATTCGGACCCCAGCTTCGATTTCGTCGGCAGAAACTTCCGGCATCAGAATCATGCCCATGTGCGTACTGGTTGCATATCCTCCGACGACGAGAAACAAGGCTAATGCTGCTCCAGTCGTGACATACCGCCAACGCAAACAGAAGTGAAGAATCGGCTGATAGACAATCTCGACAACACGAGTGAACCATCGGCTGAATGCCTGCTGCCCGCGATGTAGGCGACTGCCCAGACTGTTCGGTCTCCGTCCGGCTTCGCGAGCATGCGCCAAGTGAGCCGGAAGAATAAACAGCGACTCGATCAGCGATAGCGACAAAACGATGATCACCACGACCGGTAACGGTCCCCAGAACTTTCCGGTCTCTCCAGGGATAAACAACAACGGCACAAATGCGACGATATTCGTCAGAATGCTGAAAACGACGGGGCCGGAAACCTCGCGTGTGCCTTCAATAGCGGCATTCAGATAGTCACTTTCCTCCTGCCGCTTCTCGTATACGTTCTCGCCGACAACAACTGCGTCATCGACCACGATCCCTAAAACAACTAGAAACCCGAATAGGGAGATCATGTTGACGCTCTCCCCGGCAACAGGGAGGAACAACAAACCGCCGATAAAGGAGACGGCCATGCCGACCATCACCCAAAACGCCAATCGGACTTCTAAGAACAGCGAGAGAATCGTCAAGACAATGACGACCGCCATCAATGCGTTTTCGATAACGAGATTGAGTCGGCGATTGAATTCCTCGGCGTTGTTGCTGTCGATCCGCCATTTCACACCCGGCGGCAATCCGCTTTCGAACTCTTTGAGAGTCTGCTCGACCGCTTGCGCGACATCGATCGGCGACTGGGAACCAACACGGAAAATGTTGAGTTCGGCCGCTGGCGTCTGATCGAACTGGGGGTGGAAACCGCCTTCTTCGAATCCATCACGGATCGTGGCGATGTCCCCCAGCAAGACGGCAGACCCATCAGTGCCGGAAACCACCTCCAAGTTGGCGAATTCATCGGCCCGCTGTCGACGGCCCTTGACTCGTAGCAACACTTCGCCGGCGGTAGTCTGCACCGCGCCAGCTGCCACATCCTGACTCGATTCTCGAATCGTTTGCGCAATGTCTGGCAAGGTCAAACCGTACTCGCGAAGTCGTTCACGGGGGATCTCCACATGCGTCACGTACTCCGGCGGGTCATCCAGATCGACCTGCGTGATTTGCTCATGGGCTAGAAATTGATCCCGAAGTTGCTCGGCCAACTGTCGTAGGGTCCACGTATCGACCGGCCCATACAGATTGACTTGCATCACTTCCTGCTGCTCGGATTGCAGGCTAACGATCGGTTGCTCGATATCATCCGGGAATGTCTGGATGCGACTGACCGCTTGATCGATGTCCTGAAAGGCAAGCATTCGATCTCGGCCGGCCACCAGCTCGATGAGCATTTCGCCCCGGCCTTCCCGCGCTTCGCTGGTGATCTCGCGAATTCCCTCGATCCCGCGGACGGCTTCCTCGATGGGGCGAAGGATCCCTTGTTCGACTTCCGTCGGAGCGGCCCCCGGGTAGCCGACGTTGATTTCGACGATATCCATCTGAAACTGAGGGAAGACTTCCTTCTGTATCACGAAGGCCGACCAAACTCCTCCGCCAAACAGAATCACCATCAGCAGGTTTGCTGCAATGGAATTGCGGGCCATCCAAGCGATCGGTCCGCCCCTGTGTTGGATATCCGCCTGTTGCTGTGGGTTCAATCCGCCGCCTCCGTGCTCGAACTGTCATCTCGCGTGACAGCATTCACGACCTTGCGAAGACCAATGCCATTCGCGACGGTAGCGAGGTTCGTCGTCACGACCTCTTCGCCGCTTTCCAGACCGCTCCGAATATAGGCGTCGTTGGCATCCCGGAACACGATCTCGGTCTCCCGGATTTCGAGTTTCCCATCCTTGATGACCCAGACGGTGTCACGTTCGTGGACGTAATCGCGATCGAGACGAACGACGTTTTCGATCGGCCGTCCCTCGATATGGGCTTCGAGAAGCGTGTCCAAAATCAACGCGGGTCCTTCGGCATCTCGGGCGAGCGGGTCGTCCACCCTCATTAACACTCGCGCTAGACGCGTCTGTTCGTCGAGAGCACCAATCATTCGTGAGACGGTCGCATATCGTCTTGCACCCGGAAGCCAAGTATTCGGACTATGCAACGTCACGGCGGAGCCTTCGCCATCGGCCTCGGCAAACTGTACCCATTGAAGACTGCGAACAGGCACGGTCGCGATGACCCAATACTCCTTGATGCCGACGAGTCGGGCAAGTTCATCGCCCGGTGCGACCTGCGAACCGACGTTGACCGAACGTCGCAGAATCTGGGCATCAAACGGAGCCGTGATTTTCGTGCGTTCGATATCTAACTTCGCCCGTTCCACCAACGCTTTGGCAGCGTCGACCTGTGCACGGATCGACTTTATCTGAGGCTCCCGCAACACTAGCGAACGATTCGTTTCCTGAATTGTGTCCGCCAGCAATTCGAGTTCTTTTTTCGCGAGAGACTGCCGTCCTCGTTCGATTTCCAGCGATGCCTCAGCCTGCTGGAGTTGGCTTTGACGTTCCGAGAGTACGCTGTCAAAGTCGGCTGGGTCGATCCGGAGCAGCAAGTCACCTTTTTGAACCATCCCGCCCGGTACAAACTCCGGCGAGAGTTCCAGAACTTGCCCGCTGACACGAGGGCTGAGAACAATCTCTTGTGCAGGTTCGACCGAGCCTAAGACAACCAACCGTGGGTTGTAGGTTCCTCGCTGAACGGTAATCGTCTCAACGAGAGCAGCCGATTTCCGTGTCGCCTCAATTTGTTGTGCCGTCGGCTGCGTCCGGTTGATCACGACGATCGCCGCCGCTGCCGCGCCCAGGATTCCGAGGCAAGCGATGACCGAGATCAGAACTCGGAGCCAAGGACGCATTGTTCGTTGTTTCGAATGGTCGTTCATCGAAGACCGTCTGGGGAGGACATTCGCCAAGGAGGAACTGGGGGTTGGGGTCGAATCCGCCGGCTAACGCTAAGTAAAGCGAGATTCGGGTTAGTATGAGATCTAGTCTGGCAGACACTAAGTCTCGCTGCAACCGTTGTTCGGTTGTTGTCGCCGTTAAGACGTCGAGATACTCGGTTCCACCGATTTCTTCCCCGAAGCCGAAGTAACGATCTCGCAGCTCCTTCGAAGCTTGCTTGGCCAAGTCATATTGCTTCTCGAGACTCTCAATTCGTTGACTCTGATAGTATTCGACAGCTAGAGCGTCCTCGACTTCGCGAAATGCGACGAGTATGGTCTGTCCATACTCGGCAATGAGTTGACGGACTACAGCATCGGTGCGATCAATTTCCGCCTGCCGCTGACCGCCATCGAAGATCGGGGCAAAAACCTGACCGGCAATCACCAAAACCCAATCCTGCAACAGATTCGTCGAGCGACTAGCAACAGTAGTCAACGAACCGCCCACGTCGAGCCGTGGATATCGATCGGTGATCGCCGAAGCCAAGTCACGATCGGCCGCCAATAATGCCAGATAGTCACGACGAACATCCGGACGGCGATGGACAAGTTCCGAAGGCAACCCTGTTTCAGGAAGCGGAAGCAAGGTTGGTAGTGTACTTCCAACAGAGAAGGCCGCATCCTGCGGTGGTCGGCCTTGCAGGACGGCCAAGCGGTGTTCCAACACATCGACACGCGAACGGGCAATCACCATCTGTTCCCGAGTCGATTCCACGAGCTGTCGCTGACGCAGAACATCGGCACTGCCGACCCGATCATCACCGCCACGGAATCGGGTCTCCTGGAGTTTCAGCCCGAGCAGGTTTGTCTCAAGTTGTTCGTCGAGCAACTCGAGTTGAGCGTGGGCCTCGATGAGTGAAAACCACGCGCGAGCAATCTCCGCAGACAGCGTCAGTGCAATCGCTTGGTAATCTTCTCCGGTTGCGGAGGCACGGAGTTGCTCGGCTTCCACACGAGATTCTATTTGGCCCCAGAGATCGACTTGGTAGGATGCATCTAGTCCCAGAGTAAAAATCCCGTCATCAGGATCAAAACTGCTGAACGTCCTCTCGCCAGTGCTAACGGCATTTAAATCGGGAAAGAGATCCGATGCTTCACGTCGAGCCACAGCCTCGGCGGCCCGCAATCGCTCAAAGGCAGAGACCAAGGTGAGGTTGTCACCGAGAGAATACTCGATTTGCTCATCCAGGTTTCTGTCGCCGAAAGACGTCCACCAGCGATCGGGTGTGGGTACCTCACCGTTCGACGAAAAGTAGGCTGCTTCGATGACCAACGGTTCAACCGGTTTGTCGTCAACACACCCAGCCCGTTTCAACAGCCGCCTAAACCAACCTTGAGGAGGCGGGGGGACAGGCACGACGATTTGCTCCGTTGCGGTGCCTACCGCATCTTCAGCGGTCGTCGGGGAATAGGGGACATAGGACGAAGGCGAATCTTCTTCGGGCACTTCAGTCGGCGCTGGAGCCACGAAGTCAGGCACCCCGTCCGGTTTTTGGAAGGAAGCTGGGTAGACCCGGGACGGTTGCCTCAACTCGCCCAAATGGGGCATTTCGCGAGCAGACGTTTTGCCATCCAACGATCCTTGAGCCTGGCCCGAAACAGGACCAGTCAGGGCAAAGTGGCTTTCGTCCCAACTTTGAACGCGGTCATGCGCACATCCTGAGACACACAGGACCCCAAGTGCAATGCTGATCGTTGGCTTCCGAAAGCTAACCCACATACGGCGATCGCCCGCCTCCATTAAATTAGTTCTCGTTGTATCGTCATAATCGTCATAACCGGACAAGTCGGTTGATCGAAAAAACGTTTGGGCGCTTACGAATTTACGAATTCTCCAACGACTCCTACTGCATGGACGGACATTTCTTTACGGTCTCGTTTGGCTTCCAATCCGTGCCTCGCTCGAAATACAAACGCGACCCGTGGCGACAGTTCTGATATTTGATCAAAAATCAAACGGGCCAAGTCGGATGAACTGCGTATAATCCCTCATGGCCGAACTGATTGCACTAACCGCCAATGGCTTGTATTGCGAAGTTGGCGAGTTCTATATCGACCCTTGGCGTCCTGTCCCGTACGCTGTGATCACGCATGCACACGCAGATCATGCGCGACCGGGATCGCGTCGGTACCTGACGACCACCGACGGCCGACACGTCTTACAGACTCGCATGGGTCCGACGGCCAATATTGAGACCGTCGAGTACAACCAGCCGCTCAACCGCAATGGCGTGAGGATCTCCCTGCATCCGGCGGGTCATGTTTTAGGTTCCGCACAAATTCGGGTGGAGTACCGTGGCGAAATCTGGGTCGTGACTGGGGATTACAAGGTCACGCCCGACCGAACGTGTCAGCCATTCGAACCGGTTCGCTGTCACACCATGATTTCCGAGTGCACCTTCGGATTGCCGATTTACCAGTGGACACCTCAGGATTTGGTGTTCGCGGAAATGAACGAATGGTGGCGACAAAATCGAGATGCCGGTCGAGTATCGTTGGTTTGTGCGTATTCCCTTGGAAAGGCGCAACGTGTGCTGGCTGGTGTCGATGCCAGTATTGCACCGATCTACTGTCATGGGGCCGTCGAGCGTGTCAACACAGACTACCGACATACCGGGGTACCACTCCCGCATACCGAGTACGCGGGGCACGGTTCCTCGAATCGGGATTGGGAAGGGGCATTGGTTGTCGCACCGCCATCGGCTGCCGGAACGCCTTGGGTTCGAAAGTTTAAGAATCCTGCAACGGCATTTGCTTCAGGATGGATGCGGATTCGCGGAACTCGGCGAAGACGAGCCGTGGATCGTGGATTTGTCCTCTCCGATCACGCCGACTGGCCGGGACTTCTTTCGGCGATCGAAGCCTCGGAAGCTGAGCATGTACTACTCACCCATGGCTCAACTGGTCCGATGGTTCGTTTTCTTCGCGAGGCCGGCTATCAAGCCGATTCATTGACGACCGAGTTCCATGGCGAGCGAGACGATCGGGATGTCGACGAGAACTCGGACAGTGACCATACCGACGAGCAAATTCAGTTCGAACTGTCCGATGCGGAGGTCACGTCATGAGGGACTTTGCGACGCTTTATCGGGCATTAGATGAGACCACCAAGACGAATCGAAAAATCGCTGCCATGCGGGAATTTTTTTCCGATTGTTCTCCCGAAGACGGAGCTTGGGCGGTTTATTTTCTGAGTGGTCGGCGCTTCAAACGCTTGTTGCCAGCGGCTCTATTGAGACAGTGGGCAGCGGAGGCCGCCGGCGTCAGTGATTGGATGTTCGACGAATGTTACCAGCGTGTTGGCGACTTAGCCGAAACGATTGCTCTCCTGCTTCCTGAAGGAGACAGCGTGCTCGAATCCCGCGAAGACACGACGTTGACTCACTGGGTCGGCCAACGTGTTCGTCCTCTGAGCGGAATGGCGGACGGCGAACGAAAACTCGCGTTGCTAACTGCATGGGACGACTTAACCACTGGAGAACGATTTGTCTTCAACAAACTCGTGACTGGGGGATTTCGTGTCGGCGTGTCTCAGAAGCTTGTCATTCGCGCCCTTGCAGAAGCCAGCGGACTGGAACCGGCTGTGATCTCACACCGGTTAATGGGGCATTGGGAGCCGACTGCCGACTTCTTTGAGGGCCTGTTCGCTGAGGATCTCGGGGAAACAGACCGTAGCAGGCCTTATCCCTTTTGTCTGGCTCACCCCCTGCAAGCCGACCCTCGGACTTTGGGTGATGCATCGGAATGGATTGCCGAATGGAAGTGGGACGGCATCCGTGGTCAGATCATTCGTCGCGAGGGTGAGTCGTTTTTGTGGTCGCGGGGTGAAGAGTTAATTCTGGACCGGTTTCCCGAACTTGTCGAACCAATCAGTCAACTCCCGGATGGCACGGTACTCGACGGAGAAATTCTCGCTTGGAAAGACGATCACGTCTTGCCCTTTAGCGAATTGCAACGACGCATCGGTCGCAAGAAAGTTGGGAAGAAACTCTTAACAGATGTCCCCGCCCGGTTCGTTGCATTCGATGTTTTGGAGCATGAAGGAGCCGATGTTCGTAGTCAGCCGTTGTCATCACGACGACAAACGCTCGAGCAACTCTTGGCACCATTCCCCGACTGTTCGCCTCTTATGGTTTCAACTTCATTGACGGCCGATAGCTGGGATGAGTTAGAGCAACAACGCGAAGTCAGCCGCGATCACTACGTCGAAGGCGTCATGCTCAAACGACGAGATTCGGAATATCAGGTCGGACGCGTTACAGGTGCATGGTGGAAATGGAAGGTGGAACCATACACCTGCGATGCCGTGCTGATTTATGCGCAACGCGGGCATGGTCGTCGGGCCGGTCTCTACACCGACTACACGTTTGCAGTCTGGGACGACGACCAACTCGTTCCCTTCGCGAAAGCTTACTCCGGACTGACTGACTCAGAAATCCGCGAAGTTGATCGATTTGTTCGCCAGAACACTCTAGAGCGTTTCGGACCTGTTCGCTCGGTGCAACCGGAACTAGTTTTTGAACTCGCGTTTGAGAACATCCAAGCATCGAAACGACACAAATCTGGAATTGCCGTGCGGTTTCCTCGGATGTCTCGTTGGCGTCACGACAAGCGTCCTAAAGACGCTGACACATTGGCAATGGTCAAATCGTTGCTGCCCCAGGAGGGGGAGACATGACGGAAGTTCTCATGTCCGAAGCAAACGGGAAATCATTGTCCGCTCGGAAAATCGCAGCAGCTCGCCGTACGATTGTCGATTGGTTTACGGTGCAGGGTTGGAAGCCGTTCCGGTTTCAAAGACAAACCTGGAATGCCATGTTGGACGGTCAGAGCGGTTTGATTCATGCGACCACCGGCACGGGAAAAACTTACGCTGCCTGGTTGGGACCGGTGATGCAATCGTTGGCCGGCGGAGTGTCGCGGACTGCGAGTTCGCGTCGCTACACAGAACCATTGACTGTCCTTTGGCTCACACCCCTCCGAGCATTAGCGGGGGACACCCGGAAAGCGTTAGAGGCACCAGTGAGTGACTTAGGTCTGAACTGGTCCATCGAAACCCGCACTGGTGACACGGCTTCGAGTACCCGAAATCGCCAACGCACCCGACTGCCAACCGCGTTGATTACAACTCCGGAAAGTCTATCTCTGTTTCTGTCTCATGCCGATGCGGCTGAGCGGTTCGCACACTTGCAGTACGTGATTGTCGACGAATGGCACGAACTGCTTGGCACAAAACGCGGCGTCCAAACAGAACTGGCTTTGGCTCGTCTGCGAAAGTGGCGTCCGGGGCTGCAAACTTGGGGGCTGTCCGCCACATTGGGAAACTCGCATGAAGCGATGTCGGTTCTATTGGGTCAACCGAAAGATACGAGTTCGGCAAAAAGGTTATTGATTCGGGGAGCGAGCCAGAAACGCCAAATCGTCGATAGCCTCATCCCCTCGACGATTGAGCGATTTCCGTGGGCCGGTCATCTCGGCATGCGACTTGTCTCTAAGGTCGTCCGCGAAATCGATTCTGCTGCAACTTCTCTGGTATTCACGAATACGCGTTCCCAAACCGAAGCCTGGTATCAAGGACTGCTCAAAGCACGTCCCGACTGGGCGGGGAAGATTGCCTTACATCATGGCTCGCTTGATCGGGAGACACGGGACTGGGTCGAAGATGGCTTACGGTCGGGGGAGTTAAAGTCTGTCGTCTGCACATCGAGTCTCGATCTGGGAGTCGATTTTAGTCCTGTCGAACGAGTGTTTCAGGTTGGTAGTCCCAAGGGAGTCGCTCGCTTATTGCAACGTGCCGGACGTAGCGGACACTCGCCGGGTCGAGCAAGTCGCATCACTTGTGTGCCGACGCATGCTTTCGAGCTTGTCGAAGTCGCGGCTGCGCGGGACGCCATCGAGTCAGGCTATTTGGAATCACGGCCGGGAATCCAAAAACCATTAGATGTGCTCACCCAACATGCGGTGACGATCGCCTTGGGCGGCGGATTCGAGGCTGAGGACCTTTTTGAGGAGATTCGTCAAACGACAAGTTACGCGGACTTGTCGGTTGAGGAGTGGAACTGGGTCTTAGATTTTGTGTCGACTGGTGGCGAGACATTAAAGAGCTACCCGGATTATCACAAAGTTACACAGGATCGCGCGAATCATTACCAGTTAGATGACCGTAGACTAGCCCGCCAACATCGAATGTCGATCGGCACCATCGTCGGTGATACTTTGCTGACAGTACAGTTTCTCAAGGGCGGCAAACTTGGCACGATTGATGAGCAATTCCTAGCTAAAATCAAACCCGGCGAACGGTTTGTATTCGCGGGTCGAGTAGTGGAACTAGTAACGATTGAAGACTCTAAGGTTTGGGTCCGGTTGGCAAAGTCGGTGTCTGCGTCGAAAATTCCACGCTGGATGGGCGGACGATTACCGCTCTCCACGCAACTTGCACAGGCCGTCCGAAATAAACTCGATGAGGCCGCTCGGGGAATCTACGCTGGCCCGGAAATGAATGCGTTGCGTCCGATCTTTGATTTGCAAACCGATTGGTCTCACATTCCACGACAAGGACAGTTGTTGATCGAGCGGGCAACATCGCGAGAAGGACATCACTTGTTTTTCTATCCCTTCGCCGGACGATCCGTTCACGAAGGACTTGCTTCGCTATTTGCATTCCGTTTGTCTCGGGAAGTTCCGATCACGTTTAGTATGTCAATCAACGATTATGGAATTGAACTGCTCTCATTCAAAGAACCGCCATTGAACGAGCGAACCCTGAGCAAACTGTTGAGCCCTGAGAATCTAGTTGACGATTTGCTAGCGTCGATGAATGCATCGGAAATGGCCCGGCGACAATTTCGCGAGATTGCCTATATCGCGGGGTTAGTGTTTCGAGGGTATCCCCATCAACGAAAGTCCGCCCGACAACTTCAAGCATCGACCGGTTTGTTGTTTGATGTCTTTCAATCGTACGACCCTCAGAATCTACTACTTCAACAAGCGAAGCGTGAGGTCTTAGAACATCAACTGGAACACACTCGAATGCGTGTCACTCTCGAAGAACTCGACTCAAGTGATATTGTAATCCAAGACCTTGGGCGATTCAGTCCGCTTTGCTTTCCGCTTGTCGTCGATCGTTTACGGGCAAGGCTATCTTCGGAAAAACTCTCAGACCGTGTCCGAAGAATGCAAGTCTCTTTGGAAAACGCTGCTGACTCTTAAGGCGACCGCCTTCATTTGAACCGTGAATCAGGGAATCGACTTTGCACGGACGTATTGCTCTCGAACTCAACGGTATGGAGTTGCTATTGATGCCAGACTATGCCGTCTGGTCTCCCGTTACACATACGGTCTTTGTCGCAGACTTACACTTTGGGAAAGAGGCGAGTTTCCGTGTCAAAGGGATTCCTATCCCTGACGTCATTAGTCAAAACCTCAAAAGACTCGATCGCCTCATTCAAGAAACCCGCTGCCAGCAATTGATTATACTGGGCGATCTGCTGCACTCACGATCGGGACGCTCGTCGCAACTGTTTGAGAGGATTGCCTGTTGGCGACGTAACCATCACCAAGTTCGTATGACTTTGATTCGAGGGAATCACGATCGTCATGCGGGAAAACCGCCCGAGAACTGGGGGATCATCTGTGAAGAGGAACCTTTCGAGTTCCACGGCATTCAGCTTTTCCATCACCCGCCATTCGACGATTCCATACCAAGTCTTGCCGGTCATTTGCATCCAAAATTTCGCTTGGAAGGGCAGGGGGAACGTCTCGATCTGCCAGGTTTTCTATTGCGAGATCAAACCTTAGTCCTTCCCGCGTTTTCGACATTCATCGATCACGGATTGATTCCACCGCTTCAGGACGATCGATTTTATGTGATTGCGGACCAGGAAGTTTTCCTGATGCAATAGCGCTGCGTCGGCAGCCGTCGAAGCCGACAAGCGGCGATCATCCCGATATCGTCGAATCTGAAACTCCTCTCGCGCTGCCCGTCTTTGTCCGGGTTTCGGCTACTTCGATTCCAAGTATTGAGTTGCAATAGTGGCTCATCTGATTAAATAATGAGCTCGGCCGCAACAGCCGACGTTCGCTTGTTCGTCGCTCTCGAATTTCCAGGTGGGCAACTCTTTGCCTGAGCGACACAAGCAGGACGCTGAAGGATGTCAAAATCGAGTCCTGTTGTTAGACTCGACACGTCTGATCGCTCCAATTCTCTTCGGAAATCTCCATGAAACGACTGGTTCTATTATTCATCTCCCTTTTCTTCACGACCAATCCGATTGTTGCAGCGTTGGCGAACGATCGTCCGGTCCGACCAAACATTTTGTTCATCTTTACGGATGACTGGGGGTGGGGCGATCTGAGCTGTCACGGGCATCCCTATATCAAAACGCCGAATATAGACCGGCTTGCGAAAGAAGGGACCGACTTTCATCGTTTCACTGTAGCCAGCGGCGTTTGTTCGCCTAGTCGCACCGCTGTGATGACCGGTCATTTTCCCGCACGGTACAACATTGACGGGCATTTCGCGGCGGTCAGAAGCAATGCCAATCGTGGCATGCCGGACTGGCTCTCCCCGTCGACGCCGACACTTCCTCGGATGCTACAGTCGGCTGGCTACGCGACCGCACATTTCGGAAAATGGCATCTTGCCAACAATATGATTCCCGATTCACCATTGCCGACGGAGTACGGGTACGATGAATACGGGGCCTTCAACTGTGCCGGCGAACAAATGCCTGTGCATGAAGACACCGCTCGTGCGATTGCCTTCATCGAGAAAAATGCGGTCGCGGAGAAACCGTTCTTTATCAACCTATGGATGCATGAGCCCCATACTCCGCATCACACGCTGCCCCAATATCGTCGGCGTTTTCCGGAGCTGGACGATCCCGAGAATGTGTATGCGTCGGTACTATCTCATGCCGACGACCGGATTGGCGAGTTACTTGCCGCCTTGGACCGATTGAAACTGACCAACAACACGCTCGTCATCTTCAGCTCAGACAATGGTCCGGCCGGTAGTGGCCGAAGTGGCAAACTAACCACGATGTACGATTCCGCAACGGGAGAGGGATTCGGGATTGGCTGTAGCGTAGGCACGACGGGTGGACGCGATGGACGTAAGAAGTCAATTTTGCAAGGGGGCATTGGCGTCCCATTTATCGCCCGTTGGCCGGGAATGATCAAAGCGAATGCAATTGACGACGTATCGTGGATCTCTGCTGTCGACCTGCTCCCCACTTTCTGCGAGCTCGCAGGGGCCAAGTTCCCTGAGGGTTACCAGCCAGACGGCAGAAGCCAAGTGGCGACACTGCTAGGTACAAAACTCGCGATACGTGACAAGCCTCTATTCTGGAAAGGCGTTCCTAACAGTAAAGGTCCTGTCTATTCAATCTTAGATGGTCGATGGCGACTGCTAACCGACTCTAGATTCAAAGTATTAGCACTTTATAACGTGAATGAAGACCCATTGGAGAAGAACGATCTTAAAGCCTCGAAGCCTGAGATCGTCGAAGAGCTATTCAAGAAGCTTCAGGCCTGGCATGCGACACTTCCAGAACATCCCAATGCAGATTGTTTCTCGAAATACCGTGCTAGAAATGCAGGGCCACTGCCTCCCGAAGTTAAACCGGTTTTTCAATTCGACCCATCTCGATAATACTATTTGTCGAAGCCGTCTAAAACGCGATGTACTCCTGAGGTACTGACATGAGACTCTTTTTGTTCGCTCAAGTTCTAGGCGTGTTCCTAGTATCGCCCCATCGACTATTTGCAGCAGACGAATTGCCAAATGTCGTTCTGATCTTTGCAGACGATCTTGGCTACGGCGATCTAGGATGCTACGGAGCCACAAAAGTACAGACGCCCAACATCGACAAACTGGCCGCGGAAGGGCGGCGGTTTACCGATGCGCATTCGGTCTCGGCGGTTTGTACGCCTTCGCGTTATGCATTGCTGACTGGTCAATATCCGGTACGGGCAAATGGTGGCAGAGGCGTATGGGGACCAGCCCCGATCACTTCGCCACTGATTGTCGATACGGAGAAAACAACAATCGCAGATGTTTTCAAGAACAGCGGCTATAACACAGCGGTTATGGGAAAATGGCACCTCGGATTTGGCGAGGGAACGAACAAATGGCAGGAACCGCTGCGGCCTGGACCGCAAGACCTAGGCTTCGATTACTACTTCGGGATGCCGGTCGTCAACAGTGCTCCCCCGTATGTCTACGTGGAGAACGACCGCGTCGTTGGTAGCGACCCGAATGACCCGCTCGTTTATCTCGGTCGGAATGCAAAGGGGGCGACGCCGATCACCCCCATCCCGCCCGAGGCGGCGAATCGCAGTGCCAACGCCTTTGGCGGAGCAAGGGAAGCCCATCGACTGTTTAACGATTATCAGGTCGGAACGACGCTCGCGAAGAAGTCTGTTGAATGGATCGACCAACACAAGGACAAGCCGTTCTTTCTATACCTCGCGACGACGAACATTCATCACCCTTTTACACCGGCGAAGCGTTTTCAGGGCACGAGCCAATGTGGTCTCTACGGCGACTTCATCCACGAACTTGATTGGATCGTTGGTGAAGTCATGACCTGCCTTGAGAATATCGGTATCGCTGACAATACCTTAGTGATCTTCACGAGTGATAACGGCGGCATGTTCAACCTGGGCGGCCAAGCTGCGTTTAAAGCCGGTCATCGACAGAACGGCGATTTGCTGGGATTCAAGTTCGGCGTCTGGGAAGGCGGGCATCGTGTGCCCATGATCGTCCGCTGGCCAGGCAAGGTGAAGGCTGGCACAACTTCTGATCAGCTAATTGGCAATGTTGATATGCTGGCGACGTTTGCCGCCTTGACCGGACAGACACTCGACCAAACTCAACAAGTCGATAGCATCAACATGCTGCCTGCCTTTGTCGACGAACTGCAAGAGCCGATCCGTGACCATTTGATTCTCGCCCCTCATAAAGGAACGCACCTTTCGGTTCGGCAAGGAAAGTGGATGTATATTCCGGCCCGCGGCAGCGGTGGATTCGGGGGGAAACGACCCGGTGACCACACATTCGCCGGACCGGCAGCGGCCACTTTTGTCGGTTCAGTTAACAGCGATATAGAAGACGGGAAGATCAAGAAAGATGCACCACACGCTCAACTTTATGATCTTACCATAGATGTAAATCAGACTGAGAATGTTCATAACGAACACCCCGATGTGGTCGAGAAACTAAATACGTTATTAGCGAAATATCAGCCAATACCGAATTCAAAAAACAACACTCCACAACGAAAAAGCAGACCCGCAAAGAAGACTGCTGCAAGCCCTAGCGATCGCAGCGTAACATTCGATTTCGAATCTGGTGAGCTGGCACCGTGGAAAGTTGTCGAAGGTCACTTCGGCCATGTTATCGGCGAACGAGCTTACTTCTTTCATAACAAGCGGGAATACAACAAGCAGGGTGAGCACTACCTCACGACACTGGAGGCATCTGCCAATGCAGAAAAAGGACAGGACGCTCAAACCGGAGTCGTTATCTCACCATTGTTTGTCCCCGAAGCCGGGACGATGACATTCCGTGTCGGCGGTGGCGACAGCCCGGACGTTTATATCGCGCTTTGCACAGCTGACAGGGCGGAAGTCCAGTTTGCCCGTGGCATCAGAGATCAAGTGATGCAGGAACGCGAATGGGATCTTACTCCCTATGCTGGCAAGAAGATGTTTATCAAAGTCGTCGATCAATCAAAAGGCGGTTGGGGTCACATTACAGTTGATGACATCCAGTTTGATGCAAAAGTTTTGGATGAGTATCCGAGTCTAAACGAGCAGACTAAGGATTCTCCGATCCCCAATCCCAAAACCTCAAAGACTCATCCCGAAGTCAATGACTCGACATCTGCTACACGATCTACCCGCCCCAATTTCATTGTCATCTTCGCTGACGATCTCGGTTATGGAGATATCAGTTGTTATAAGTCAGATGGTGTCAAGACGCCACACCTCGACGCATTAGCAAAGGAGGGTTTTCGCAGCACCGACTTCTTTGTGCCGGCTAATGTGTGCAGCCCCTCCCGAGCTGCGCTTCTAACTGGACGGTATCCAATGCGGTGCGGCATGCCGGTCGCCCGAAACGAGAACATCCCGAAGTATCAACGCTACGGTTTAGCATCCGAAGAGTTAACCATTCCAGAACTGCTTCGGCCCGCCGGCTATCAGTCCCTAATGGTTGGCAAATGGCACCTGGGATTAGAAATCGACGGTTCTCACCCGCTCGATGCCGGCTTTGATGAGCATCTTGGAATTCCAAGTAATTACGAACCGAGACGCGGACCGAACTACAATACGCTATATCGCGGTCGCAAAATCGAACAAAAAAACGTTCGCTGCCAAGAACTGACGCAGCGATACACTGATGAAGTGGTCGAATTCATCAAGCGGCAAGACGACAACCCGTTTTTTATCTATGTTTCACACCACATTGTGCATAGCCCCTTGTTGCCAAGTGACGACTTTGTCGGCTCATCCATGAAAGGCAAATACGGCGACTTCATCAAGGAACTCGATCACAGCACGGGACGGATCATGCAGGCAATCCGTGATGCTGGTCTCGACAACAACACGCTGGTTGTTTTCACGTCGGATAATGGCCCGACCAGATTTGGGTCAACGGGCGGTCTAGCTGGAGGCAAGTACTGCACAATGGAAGGCGGACATCGGGTACCTGTCATTTTTCGCTGGCCAGGTGTCATTCCTCCGGGGCAGGTCTCAGACACGACGATCTCAAGTATGGATCTGCTCCCTCTCTTCTGTGAACTAGCGGGTGTCAAACTACCGACCGATCGCAAAATTGATGGGAAGAATATTCTTCCCATCCTGCAAGGCGAAGCGGTCAAATTTCCGCATGATTTTCTCTACTACTACAATGGCACGAATCTTCAAGCGGTACGTCATGGCCACTGGAAGCTACATCTGCCACGTACGACGAAAGATCAACCCTTCTGGTCAAAAAAGCCTGATAAGACAAAAGGCTTCGTAAAGCTGGCAGAGCACCAGTTGTTTAATCTTAAGACTGATGTGGGCGAGAAAAACAACGTGGCTGATCAGAATCCTGATGTCGTTGCCCGTCTGAGTGAACAAGCAACAACAGTTCAAGCCGAGCTAGGTGATGTGGGAACGCAAGGTGCCGATCAGCGGCAGATTAACCTAGTTGACCCGCAAGAACGATAGTTGCGATTATCGACAAATCCCTGATTGAGACGGCCGATAGATTTCGGGAATCTAATTCGAGTCCACTTCTTGAAGCACCTCGATCCATCGCGTCATCGCAGAAGACAATTGACGCCCTCGTTTCCAGACACAGACGATTTCGGCGGTGCCGAGTTCGTCGTGAAGTGTTCTCGCTTGCAGTCCACGACAAAGCGGCCCACCAGCGACTCCAGCCAAAATCCCCACACCCATACTTGATCTTGCCGCCGCAATGGTGAAGGCACTGTTGTCTGTTTCGACCGCGACTTGCATTCGTTCGTATAACCCGCGTCGATGAAGTGCCTGCTCAAACATTTGTCGCACATTCGTTCCGCGATGTCCGATGATCAGTGGATGCGAGACGAGTTCCTCTAAACTCCAGTTAGACTTTCGAGACAAAGAAAGACGTCGAGAAACGACGGCTAGATAGTCAACGGTATAAACGGTCTTCGTGGTCAACGAGTCATAGGTATCACCGGGACCTGGTCTTAACATCAAGGCCAAATCTGCGCCACCATCCGCCACCAACTTTTGCGCTGTCTCATTGTCGCGATGGAGAATTCGCAAGGGTGTCTTAGGGAACTCACGTTGAAAGCGTCGGAATGCAGGTGCCAATTCCTCCTGCATCATGCGAACGCCGGAAACAATTGTGATCGGTTGGGTCGGTGAAGAACGTTCGCTATGCAATAACTCAAAGCTCGAATCTAGCCCAGTGAGTACCGGTTGGAGGATTTGATACAACTGCTGGCTGGCTAAGGTCACGGTAATGCCACGCCCCACTTTCTCGAAAAGTTCCACTCCATACCGACGTTGGAGGGATTGAACTTGCTCCCAAACCGCAGGCACCGACAGGTTCAGTTTTCTGGCAGCGGCTGAGTAGCTCTTCAGTTCATGAACGTGGCAGAACGTCCGCAACTGCTGAACCGTCAATTGATCTGCAAGGTCCAAGTGTTTCGTCATCGTTCGGAATCTTCGAATAATGCTTAACATCTTTTTGATGGAATAAAAAAGTCGTCGGCTTAGACTATGAAGTGAAGTGACTCAGTTTGGCAACCCCATCGTCTTGAAAACATGAACGAAGCACACAAGCAAAACTATACGATCGCAGTCCTACCAGGCGATGGAATCGGGCTCGAAGTTGTTGAAAGCGCATTGGCAGTTCTTGCGTCTGTGGCGGATCAACTTCCGGATGTGACTTTCGACACACAACAGCATTCGGTCGGCGCGGGCGAGTTTTTACAATCGGGAGATCCACTTCCCCAAGAAGCCTTTGATGCATGTCGTCAAGCCGATGCGGTTTTGCTCGGAGCCATGGGATTACCCAATGTTCGATGGCCAAACGGGAAAGAGATCACGCCGCAAATTGACCTTCGGGAACGACTGGATCTTTTCGCCGGCATTCGCCCGATCGAACTTTTCCACGAGCAAGATACCCCACTCAAAGGGTACGGAGCGGGTGATATTGATTTCGTCATTGTGCGAGAAAATTGCGAAGGGCTCTTTTCGTCGCGGGGGTCGCAGTTCGACGCGGAAGCGAAAGAGGCAACGGACATCCTACGTATCACCCGTGCGGGAGCCGAGCGAATTTGCCGAACGGCGTTCGAACTGGCCCAGAAACGCCGCCAGCACGTTACGCTCGTCGACAAAGCGAATGTACTACCCTCAATGGTTTTCTTCCGTGCGGTGTTTGACGAAGTCTCGAAAGATTACCCGGGTGTTGCAACGGATCGGGTTTATGTCGACGCCATGTCATTGTACTTGGTGCAGCGTCCAGAATCGTTTGATGTGATTGTTACCGAGAATATGTTTGGCGACATCCTCAGCGATTTGGCCGCCGGATTAATCGGAGGCATGGGAATGGCTCCTTCGGCGGATATTGGTCCCGACTGTGCCGTCTTTCAGCCCTCGCATGGGACTGCCCCGGACATCGCTGGGCGGGGAATCGCCAACCCAATTGCCATGATTCTCAGTCTCGCAATGTTGTTGGAGCATTTGGACCATCCAGAAACCGTGCAGGGCGGAGCAATGATTCGCGAGGCAGTCAGAAAAGTGCTCGCCGAACCAGAGAACCGGTCGAGTGATATGCGGGGTACCTTGGGAACACACGAGATGACCAACTTGATCCTGGAAAAACTGAGGCCCTGATGCACGCGAATCTGGCAGCGATCTGCGACGCCGTCTCTGATCGATTGATTGACCTCACGCTTCCGCTACGCCCAGGAACTCGCGGCATCGATTTCGAAATGTCGAAGACGATTGACGAGGACGGTTGGAATGCGAGAACGCTGCATTTGTATTCGCATGCTGGTACACACATGGACGCAGCGACTCACTTTTTCCATTCAGACGAAATCGTGGATGGTCGTCCGGCGAAAGAGCATTCGATCGATCGTGTGCCCATTGCAAACCTTTTCAGCCCGGCATGGATTGTCAATGTGCCCGGTCTTGCTCCGAAGTCGGAAATCCATATTGCTCATCTCGGAGAAATTGCTGATCGATTCGTGGTTGGCGAAAGCCTTTTGTTCCGGACAGGCTGGTCTGCACATTGGGAAGACCCTGAAATCTACCGCGATGGTCTGCCACGGATCGCAGAAGACTTGGCGACGTGGATGGTCGAACATCGGGTGCGTTTGTTGGGTGTCGAGCCTCCGTCGGTGGCCGATGTCAACGATCTCGAAGAAGTCACGCGGATTCATCGCATTCTGCTGGGGGGCGGAGTCACGATTGTGGAAGGACTGACCAATCTCGAAGCAATCCATTCCCCTCGAGTTTTGTTCGCAGCACTGCCGTTGAAGATTGAAGGCGGTGATGGCTGCCCGTGTCGCGCCTTTGCGATCGAATGGGACCTTGAATCCGAATCGGAGGCTGCCTCATGAAAGTCCCAACCCGCGCTCTGGTTGTGGCGAACACGTTTCTGCTTTCCGTGCTGCTTTACGTTGACCGTAGTTGTATCTCTGCCGCGAAGGACGCCATGAGCGGCCCGTTGGGCCTCTCGGATCGGGAGTGGTCCTGGGTGTTGGCCGCCTTTGCGTTCGGTTATGCCTTGTTCCAGACGCCGAGCGGGCAGTTAGCGGATCGCTGGGGAGGACGCGGGGTTCTGACGGTGGTCGTGGTGGCATGGTCGCTGTTCACGGGACTCACGGCTGTCGCTTGGAGTTTCGTCAGTTTGCTGGTCATTCGATTTCTCTTTGGTGCAGGCGAAGCGGGTGCGTTCCCCGGCATGGCCCGTGTGGTCTATGCCTGGATTCCTCAGCAGGAACGGGGTTTAGTCAAAGGAATCAACTTCTCAGGTTCACGGATCGGAGCCGCTCTGGCGATGCCGGCAGTTGCATTCCTCATTTCACGATGGGGTTGGCAGGCGACCTTTTTCTGGTTGATGATAATTGGGTTTGCCTGGGCCGGCTTTTGGTGGTGGTGGTTCCGCGACGACCCCGCAACGCATCCTCGTCTTTCCGAAGACGAACAGAACTATATTCTTTCCCAGCGGCAGACCTCACCGGAAACTTCAGACGATGAGTCGACTGTCAGTCGCCTGCTTCGCCAGCGGAACCTGTGGTTGATGATGGTGCAATACTTTGGCAGCAATTTCACCTTCTTTTTCAGCCTGACTTGGCTCTATCCCTATGTGAAGAAAACCTACCAACTCGACGCCGTCCATGCCGGACTCTATGCGATGATTCCCTTGCTCGCAGGCGCCGTTGGGAATGTCTTTTCGGGCTGGTTGATCGACCGGTTGTATCTTCGGGGTTGGCGAATTGGCTCCCGGCGATTGACGGCTATTATCGGCTTCATGTTCGCGGCGTTGGGGATGCTGATGAGCATCAATCAGCCAACGGCGGGCGGCGCAGTTTTTTGGTTGTCGATCGCCATCTTTGGCGCGGACATGACATTGAGCCCTTCGTGGTCATTCTGTATCGACATTGGAGGCCGCCACGCTGGTGCTGTCAGCGGCACGATGAACATGGCAGGCAACTTAGGATCGGCAGTCACGGCTCTGGCATTCACCTACCTGCCAGACAGCTCCCGCGGAAATGTCGCATTCTTCTACACCGCCGCGGGCTTAAGTGCCTTGTCGATCATTTGCTGGCTATCGACTCAAACCCCCTCAACGGAAGAGAGCAAGGCATGAAAACACTCCGGGGAGTTTGCATCGGAGCCGGGTACTTCAGCCGTTTCCAGTACGATGCGTGGCAGCGAATGCCGGACGTCGAAATCGTGGCATTTAGCAATCGCGACCAGCAGCGTGCAGCTGAAATCTCTCAAGATTTCCATATCGATCGCTGCTATGCCGACTATCGAGAAATGCTTGATGGAGAGCAACCGGACTTTGTGGATATCATCACGCCGCCGTCTTCCCATGCCGAGATCTGTGCCGAAGCGGCCAAACGTGGGATTCCAATCATCGTGCAAAAACCACTCGCTCCGACTTTGGCGGAAGCCGAAGAAATCGTTGCAAATGCCGTCGAGTCTGGCGTGCGTTTGATGGTACACGAGAACTTCCGCTTTCAACCTTGGCATCGAGAGATCAAACGCCAACTGGAATCGGGCGCGATCGGTCTGCGATTGCATTCGCTCGCGTTCCGCTCTCGGATGGGCGACGGCTGGGGAGAAAATGCCTACATCCCTCGTCAACCCTATTTCCGCGACTATCCACGACTTCTCGTCTATGAAACCGGCGTGCATTTTATCGATACATTTCGGTTTCTCGCCGGTGAAATTCGTCGCGTCACGGCTTGGCTTCGACGATTGAATTCATCGATTCAAGGGGAAGACTGCGGGTTGCTTATCTTCGAGTTTGAGAACGGTGCCATCGGCCAATGGGATGCAAACCGGTACAACGAACCACCTGACCGCGTAGACCCACGATACACGTTTGGCGAGTTTCTCATCGAAGGCGACAACGGCTCGTTGCGTCTTGCTCATGATGGTTGTCTCACCCATCAACCGTTGGGACAGAAGTCGCGGAACCTCGACTATTCTCACGAACGTCGCGGCTTTGCCGGAGACTGCGTTCTTGCGACGCAACGTCACTTTGTCGATCGGCTCCGCGATGGCGAACCGTTCGAAACTAGCGGTGAAGAATACCTACGGACGCTTGACGTTCAAGAGGCAGTTTACCGCGCCGCTGAAACTGGAGTTCCTCAGGAGGTCTCTTCACGATGAAACATCAGGGCTTGGATCATCTAGCGATCGTTGTCGACGATACCGAAACCGCACTGCAGTGTTGGCGTGATAGACTCGGTTTCCCCGTGCTCTTTAGCGAAGTCGTCGCCGACGGAACCGTGCGGTTGACTCATCTCGATCTGGGGAATTGTCATTTGCAACTGGTAGAACCGCTGACGGCAGATCATCCACTTCAGCAATGGCTCACAGACCACGGTTCCGGGTTACACCATCTCTGTTTGAAGGTTGATGACGTCGGTGAGTTTATCAAACAGTCCCCGGTGCCGACTGCGTCCGTACCGCATCAGGGGACTCGAGGCCAACGCGCAGTTTTTCTCGATCGCAACTTTACGAATGATATTCAGATCGAGGTCACAGGGACCTAAATGGATTCTTCAATTTCACTCACGTTCGATTCGCGAAATCTGCCACCCCCATGGCCTGAGCCATTACGGGAATTGAACCGATCGAGATTACAGAATTCGTCAAAGTCGAAGTTGATCGTCCTCGATGACGACCCGACTGGAACACAGACAGTTTATGATGTCCCGGTGCTGACAGACTGGTCTGTTGAGCAACTCACGTCTGCATTCGTCGACGATTCCTCATGCTTCTACGTGCTGACCAATTCGCGCGCTCTTCCCGAAGCAGAGGCTCGTACTCTCACCAAGATCGTCGCCGAGAATTTGCGAACTGCTGCCGATGGTAGGCCGTATCATCTCGTCAGTCGTAGCGACTCGACGTTGCGGGGGCACTTCCCGTTGGAAACGGATGTGCTCAATGACACGCTGGGACCATTCGATGCGACACTCATCATCCCATGTTTCGAAGCTGGCGGCCGCTGCACTATCGAAGGTGTGCACTATATTCACCAAGAGGGTCGGCTAATCCCCGTTGCGGAAACGCCATTCGCACGCGATCGCGTGTTTGGGTACACGCATTCAGACTTGCCGCAGTGGGTTCAAGAAAAGTCTCAGGGGCGGTTGTTAGCGAAGGACGTAGACGTAATTCGCCTAGACACGATTCGACGTCTAGGGCCAAAAGGGGTAGCCAATCAACTCCGAAATACGTCGCCGAAGAAATTGGTTGTTAGTGATGCTGTTATCACGGAGGACTTAGATGTCGTAGTCTCCGCAATGCAAGAACTAGAATCCGAAGGGTGTCGCTTCCTAGTACGTTCTGCAGCCGACTACGTTGCCGCACGATTGGCCTTATCGACGAAACCGCTTCTCACCGCAGAACAATTGATCGTCCCGCAAAAGACCGGAGGCTTGATTGTTGCCGGTTCTTACGTCCCGGCCACGACAGCCCAGCTTGAAGTCTTGAAACAAGAGCCCCGTATTGCGTTTATTGAGCTTTCAGTTTCCGAGCTGTTAAACCAATCCCTACGTGACCGTGTCATCTCGGAAACGTCTAATCAAGTCGCTCAGAAGATTGACGCCGGCACTAACGTATTGCTCGCAACCAGTCGCGAATTAATTCAAGGCCGCGATCCCGACGACAGTTTGCGGATCGGAAGAACGGTTTCGGAATCGCTGATTCAAATTGTCCGGCAGCTACCTATTCCACCGAAGTTTTTGATAGCCAAGGGCGGAATTACTTCCAGCGATATCGCGACGAAAGCGCTTGCCGTACGACGGGCTACAGTACTAGGCCAACTCGTTCCCGGCGTTTCAGTGTGGCGACTAGGCCCCGAGTCACGGTTTCCGCAACTCCCTTACATCATCTTCCCCGGCAACGTAGGAGATTCTAACGCGTTGCTAGACGCCTTTCGCATACTTGATTCTTAGAAAGCCATTTTATGATTTGCCCGCATAAGCGCTGTTTTCTGACACGTCTGATCGTCATAGTTCTGTTGTGTCTCGTTACCATCGTAGAGACTAGTCACGCTGCAACCATTTCGATGTCCGATGAGTTGCGTCTATGGCACAAAGTGACTTTGACAATTGCGGGGCCTCAGGCTTCGGAAGACGGAACGCCGAATCCTTTTCTCGACTACCGCTTGAATGTCGAGTTTCACCATATCGAGACCGGTATCGTCTACAAGGTTCCCGGCTACTTTGCAGCTGATGGTAATGCAGCAAATACATCGGCAACGTCAGGAAATAAGTGGCGTGTTCACTTCGCTCCCGATCATGTCGGGAAGTGGTCGTACAAGGTTTCGTTCCGAGCAGGACCTAAGGTAGCAATCTCTGATAACGCGAACGCGGGTGCTCCCGTAGTAGACATCGATGGCTTAAGCGGAACGTTCGAGGTAGCCGAATCGAACAAAAGCGGTCGTGATTTGCGTGCGAAAGGAAGACTCGACTACGTTGGTAAGCACCACCTTCAATTTGCAGGGACCGGTGAGTTCTTCCTCAAAGCCGGTGTCGACGCGCCGGAAAATTTCCTGGCGTACCGAGATTTCGACGGGGATTTCAAAACGGATGGCAAGAAAGACAACCTGATTAAGGACTGGCAGCCACATGTCCGAGATTGGCGGGACCACGACCCCACTTGGCAGGGCGAAAAAGGCAAAGGGATCATCGGAGCAATCAACTATCTTTCCCAACAGGGTTTGAATTCGTTTTCCTTCCTGACACTTAACATCGAAGGCGACGATCGCAATGTGTTTCCTTATACCAACTATAACGAACGCGAACGCATCGACTGTTCACGCATGGACCAATGGGAAATCGTCTTCGAGCATGGCAGACGAATGGGGATGTACTTGCACTTCAAAACGCAAGAGGCCGAGAACGTCAATCTTCTCGACGACGGTCATTTGGGTCCCCACCGCAAATTATACTATCGAGAACTCATCGCACGGTTTGGCCATCATTTAGCAATGAACTGGAATCTAGGCGAGGAAGTCGGACTAGGCCACAAGGTCGAAACTCAAAAGAAGAAGGCCTGGGCCGATTACTTTCGAACCCACGACCCTTACAAACACCACATCGTCATTCACAATGGAAACAACCATTATGACTTGCTGGGCAAAAACTCTGCATTGACCGGGTTCTCTCTGCAAACGAATCAATCCGACTTTCGGAATGTGCATCGGGCCACGCTGAACTACATCCGCCGGTCTGTCGAGGCTGGCAAGCCATGGGTAGTTGCTTGTGATGAACCAGGCGACGCACAACATTCTTTGGTGACCGATGCGGAAGACCCGACAAGAAACGACGCACGGCGAAATGCGCTTTGGGGAAACTTGATGGCTGGTGGCGCGGGTGTCGAATGGTACTTCGGATACAAGCACCCACATAGCGACTTGACCTGTCAGGACTACCGCGTCCGTGAGAAGATGTGGCAGCAGTCCCGCATCGCCTTAGAATTTTTCGCGGAACACAAAATCCCATTCTGGCGGATGTCGAATGCGAACGAGAAGATCGCCGGCGACCACGGATATTGTCTTGCCGAACCGGGTCAGGTTTACCTCGTTTTCTTGAAACGTGCCGAACCTACAACACTCGATTTGTCGGACGATACTGGCATGTTCGAAGTCCTCTGGTTCAATCCGCGTACCGGCGGGAGTCTCCAACCCGGTTCGACGAAAATGCTCAAGGCCGGGGCCAAAGTCCAGCTGGGCAATCCGCCAAGCGATCCCGATCAGGACTGGCTTGCAGTCATTCAACGAAGTGATTCCGAACAGCAACAAAGCTCTCACGATCCAACACACGAAGCCGGTGAAACGCGTTCGCCCACTCCCGAAACAGATGCCTCACCGTCTCAATCTACCTATGACGTGTCGCAAGCAAAAACCGTCCATAAGCAGACTCACGGGATTGTCGTCGTTGAAGCTGAAGACTTCGACGCCGTTGATCGCCAGCAACATCGAAGGTGGGTGTTAACAACGACTGAAAACACACCGAACGTCAAACCCGATCCAGACCCAAGCCATGCCGAAGGAGCGGTTGGGGGAGCGTACCTCGAAATCCTACCTGATACGCGTGTCACTCACAGTGATCCACTTGTGAAAGGTGTGAGCTTCTCGAATGTGCCAGGACAATGCAGCGTCCTTTACTATCCCGTGGAATTCACCGAGGCAGGTCGTTACTACGTCTGGGTACGTATGTGTTGCACGGGGTCCGAAGATAACGGTCTTCATGTCGGTCTCGACGGAAAATGGCCGGAATCAGGTGCTCGATTACAGTTCACCGGCAAACATGGTCAATGGCAATGGGATTCGCGACAGAGGACAAACAAGGTTCATACCGGTGTCCTAGGAAAGATTTGGTTGGATGTCGCCGAACCAGGTCTTCATACCGTAATGTTTTCGATGCGAGAAGACGGGTTCGAGTTCGATCGTTTTCTCCTGACGAAAACTCCGAACTACATGAAAAGCAAAAACGCAGAACCAGGCCCAGCCGCAAGCCCGAAATTGCCGAAGTAGCCTTTCAGTCCGAAGTGATTTTTGACCGGCATTCTGCTCACACAGATATTGGTCGTACGGCTTGTCTTTATTGAAAGACCGGATGACGTAATCGCGATGGATCCAGGCGTTCCTAATCGCAGAGTTTGAAGATCCGTCGGACAAAGCAGGCGAGACAACCTCAATACAATCGGAGACGGCTGTTCTGGCAGTTGCTTGTTGGGTCTCGGATTCATTGTCTCAAGCCGCATCTAACCGATGCTATCAGCCGTCAAGCACAGAATGCTTTGGCCCACTTCGGCAAGGTCGATCACGTGTAGAATCCGGGTGTTTGCCGGGCTGGGTGCACGTTGCGCTTGATAGTGACATCGGATAAAAACCTGGGTTTTCGGTGATTTTACTTGCACGTCATCGTACTGACGGACGACACTGAACTCCCACCCCAGATTCTCCAATCTCCAAACCCTGTCTATTTCATGTATTTGGCGACGTTGATCGTCATGTCCTCGTTATCAGTTACGCTGCCCCAAGCTGAGTAAAGAGAAGAGTTCATGCGTTTAATTTCTTGGCTCGAACAGTTCGCCATCCGTTGTTACGGCTTTGTGCCGAAATCTCGCGGAATCCATTTCCGTCAAGATCGTCGAATCCGTCGAAAGTTGCATGCAGCGACTGAACGATTGGAAGACCGCACATTGCTCGCGGCGTTTGTCGTGGATACTCTCGCGGATGAAAACGACGGAGTCGGAACCGGCGGGGTGTCTTTGCGGGACGCGATCGAAGCGGCCAACGCCAACGCCGAGGCCGATACGATTACCTTCGCTCCGGCGTTGACCACCAGTGGCGATGCGACGATCAACCTCACCATTTTCGACACCGGTGTGAACTCCGGCGAGGTTGGCCCAACCGCGTTTCAAATCAGCACCGATGTGACGATTATCGGGCCAAGTGGTGACAATGGCATCACGATTGCTCGCGATGGGTCAGCGGCGGACTTCCGTTTGTTCCATGTCACTGCTACTGGCACGTTGGCCTTGGAAAACCTGACACTGTCCGGCGGCGTGGCCCGCGGCGGCGATGGCGAAACCGGAGTCACGGATGATTCCATTATTGGGTTTGGCGGTGGCGGTGCGGCAGGCCTGGGTGGCGCGATCTTCAATCAGGGAACCGTTGACATTCTCAACAGTACCCTCACCGCCAACACCGCGGTTGGTGGCGATGGCGGCGATATGGTGGATGGAAGCAGTCAAGTAAGGGGCGGCGGCGGCGGCTTGGGGAGTAGCGGCAGTGGCGAAAATGGCGGTGGGCCTAGTGGCGGCGGCGGCGGCACGACTGCTGGCGACGGCGGATTTGGTGGCGGCGGTGGTGGCGGCACGACTGCTGGCGACGGTGGATTTGGCGGCGGCGGCGGCGGTGGAACTTCGGGTGGAGTCGGTGGATTTGGCGGGGGTGGCGGCGGCGGAACGACTGCTGGCGACGGGGGATTCGGCGGCGGTGCTGGCAGCAGTTTCTCTCCAACCGGCTATAGCGGGGGTGGCGGCGGAGCCGGAATGGGCGGCGCCATCTTCAACTATCAAGGCACGGTCTCGATCATCAACTCGACAATTTCCGGCAACCACGCCATCGGCGGCAACGGGCAAGCAGCCACCGCAGGGGATGGCGACGCCTACGGTGGCGGGATCTTTGAATATGATGGCAACGTCACCGTCCACAACACGACTATTGCCAGCAATACGCTCACGGGCGCGACCGTTGATGGCGGTGCTGTCTTTCAGGTTTCAGATAGCAACAACTCGTTGGTGAGATTACGAAACAGTATCCTTGCCGATTCCTCGGGAAACGGGAATCCGGTGGACGATTTCAATCGAGCCTTAATCGGGGTGCAGAATTTAAGCACCGCCGTGGGGACGAGTCTGTTCGAGGCAACACCGGTATTCATTGCGGGCTCTAATGTTCTCAAGGCTGATCCTCAACTCGGGGCTCTGACGAATAATGGCGGCCCCACGGCGACACATGCCCTGTTGCCCAGTTCGCCCGCAATCAACGCCGGTAACGATAACTCGGTCCCAATGGGTGTGACCACTGACCAACGTGGAGAGAGTCGCTTTTTCGACACTGTCGATATTGGCGCAGTTGAAGCCCAGTTTGATCCCAACATTCCGACGATCACAGGCACCGTCGCTGGGCAGATGGTGAACGACAACGCCACGATTAATCCGTTTTCCGGTGTCACTATTGACGATATGAACGCGGACCTGCTGACGGTAACCGTCACGCTGGACGCTCCGGCCAACGGCACGCTCAGCGGTGGTGGTTTTGCCGATCAGGGCAACGGCGTTTATACCTTTACGGAAACCACTTCCGGCGACGCCACCACAGCGATTCGAGCGCTCACATTCACTCCCACCGCGAACCAAGTGGCCATCGGCAGTACGGTCACGACCACATTCACGATCCAAGCCGATGACGGTAATACGACCCCGGCCTCAGACAATACCACGACCGTCGTCGCAACGTCCGTCAACGATGCTCCGGTTGCCAATAATGATACGGATTCCATCACCGAAGCAATCGACGGCATGCCGAGTTCGAACCAGATCTCAGGCAATCTGTTAACTAACGATACCGATGCCGATGACGACAGCTCCGCATTCAGTCTAAGTTTTTTGGGCAGCAACAATACCTACGGGCTCTTGTCAGTTACATTCTCCACCGGAAATTACACCTATACCCTGAATGACAGCAACGCGACCGTCAATGCACTCGCACCCGGGGAAACGCTGACCGAGACCTACATCTACGAAATGACCGACGGAAAAGACAGAAGCAACTTCGCCACGCTGACCATCACCATCAACGGGGCCAACGATTCTCCCACCGCGAACGCGGATCCTTTTAACGTCAGCGAAGATGGACCGCCGCTCAGTGGGAACGTGTTGACCAACGATTCCGATCCCGATAACGGGAATACGATTCAAGTCGTGTCCAATACGTCGCCCACTAGCGAAGGGGTAACGGTCACCGTCGATGCCAATGGCGATTTCACCTACGATCCCGCCGAGCAGCAAGCCTTCCAAAATTTGGGGGTCGGAGAATCCCTGAACGACACGTTCACGTACACGATTGAGGATCAGAGCGGCTTGTCCGATACGGCTACCGTCACGGTGACCGTCAATGGCGTCAACGACACGCCCGTCGCGAATGCCGGTGGTCCTTATAGCATTAATATGGGAGATGATGTTCCCGTCGATGCCAGCGTCACCAGCGATGTCGACACCAACGATAGTCTGACCTACGGTTGGGACTTGGATCAGGACGGAACCCCGGAGTTTACCACCACCGACCCGACGGCGGCGATCCCCTGGCAGGCCACACAAACGCTCAGCGGTGGTGGCAGTCTTGGCGCGGGTATGCATGCTATCGACCTGATCGTGATCGATGATTCCGGGGCCGCCAACGATACCAACATCGTCACCACGCAGCTGACCATCAGTGACGCATTCGTTTTTGACATCAGTACCGTCGATCCGATCACCTTGGTGATCGACAACGGCACGCTCGTCATTCACGAAACCGGCAACCCAGGCAACGTGCTGCACAGCGTCGATGCGACTGGCGTCACCAGAATCGAGATCAACGGCAGCTCCGGCGACGACACGGTCACCGTTGACTTCTCGGGCGGTAATTTTGATGTGCCAATTACTGTCAACGGCGAAGGCAATACGAGCACTAATCCCGGCGATGTGCTAGAAATCGTTGGGGGAACGTTTACGAATGGCTTCTTCAACTACGATAACGCGAACGATGGTGATATCTCCCTGGATGGCACCACGATCACCTATACCGGTCTCGAACCGATCGACACCTCGATCAATGCCGACAATCTGAGTTTCACATTCAGCAACGTCAACGAAACCATTGACGTCACCAATGCAGGCGGTGGCCAGACGACGATCAATTCCACGTCCGGCGAGATAACCACGTTCAACAATCCGGCCGAGTCGCTCACGATCAACACTGGTGGTGGGCAAGACGGGATTAATGTCACGGGCTTTGGGACTGGGTTCGATGCGGCTTTGACCATTGATGACACGGATGCAATCGACGATGACACGGTGAACATCAACACGTCGCTGATGCTCGGTTCCGCCGCGGCCGGCAACACCGGCAACCTGACCGTGAACGCCGGTCAGATCACGGTCGGGGCGGCGGCTGCCATCGACACGAGCAATGCCACCACGAACGGTATGCCCGGCATGGTGTCGCTCACCGCGACAGAGAACATCGAATTCTTCAACGGGACATCGATCACTACGGTCGATGGCAACATCATGCTTTCGGCAAATGCCGGTGGCAATGGCTCTGGGGGTGACTTTACCGGAATTCGGCTCGACAACGCGACGATCGAAGCGATGGGTAACGGTTCCATCGATCTGACCGGTGTCGGAGCCAGCACGGGAACGGCTTCCGTGAGAATTGGTGTGTCGCTCGTGAACGGAGCCGTTGTCGCAGCGAACGGGACCGGCGACGTGATGGTCGCCGGAACCGGTGGGAACGGGGACGCTGCGAACTTTGGTGTCGCTGTGAATAGCAATTCGACTCTGCAGACGTCTTCCGGAAATCTGACCGTGATGGGAACCGGCGGGAACGGAACAGGAGACCAGAATTACGGAGTCCTAGTCTTCGACAATGGGACAATCACTGCCACGGGTGGCGGAGATGTTTCCGTGACCGGGAACGCCGGGAACAACGGTACCTTTTTCCTGGATGGCGTCGCCGTTTCACAAGGAGCCACAATCGGTCTCACGACCGGAACCGTGGGTCGGGTAACTGTCATCGGAACCGGCGGCAACGGGAGTGGCAACCAGAATTACGGCGTGATCGTGACCAATAACGGGATGGCGATGGCTCCTTCGGTAATTGCCGGTGGAACGGAACCTGTCATCGTGACCGGAACGGGTGGCAGCGGGACGACCTTCAATGATGGCGTACGAATCGGCGGGAATGGTTCGCGAATCGGTGGGCTGGGCGATGTCACCATCACTGGTATTGGCGGTAGCGGTACGAACTCGAACGTCGGCGTGGTGATTACCAACTCCGGAATGGTCGATTCTCAGTCCGGCAGTATTCTCATCGACGGCACCGGTGGCAACGGCACTGGGACCGGCAACTCAGGGGTTGTTGTTCAGAACAATTCGACAGTAACTAGTGGACTGGCAACTCCACCAATGTCGGGCGCAGCCGTTCAGATCATCGGCCAAGGCGGCACGGGAACAGCTGGAACCATTGGGGTCAATCTCGCCACAAATTCTTCCGTCGTCGCGACGGGCGGTGGTGTCTCTGTTAGCGGCATTGGTGGCAGCGGAACAGATAACAACATTGGCGTGATTGCCCAGATTGCGTCTATGGTCACGGACACCGGGGGCGGTGACGTCACCGTTGTCGGTGATGGGGGAACCGGCACCGCTTTCGTGCTCGGTGTCACTGTGACAAATGGCTCAACCATCGGATTGACCACCGGCAGCATTGGGGCCGTGACCGTAACCGGAACAGGCGGCAATGGATCGGCCCAGCGAAACCATGGCATTCTAATCGTCAATAATAACAATGCTGCGACTTCAATTTTGGGTGGAACTGCACCAGTGACCGTCATGGGGACCGGCGGGACAGGGTCAGCGATTACCGAGGGCGTTAGCATTGAAGGAACCAACTCAAGCATTACAGGCATGGGACTCGTGAGCGTCACGGGCATCGGGGGTTCGACAGGCACCTCCACTACTGGCGTGTCGATTTTGACGAACGACGCCATCCAGTCGACTGGTGGCGATGTCGAGATTACCGGGACTCGAGGAACCGTCAATGACACTCTGGCATCCGTCTTCTTCGGCTCGGACGGGACGGTCTCCGCGGCCGGAAACGTGACCGTAACAAGCCTCAACGGACCAATCGGAACCTCTGCCGGTCTCGCGACCGTAACGCATATCACGGGCACCACGGTAACGGTTGACGGTGGTATCTCACCGGGAAGTGCACTGGGTCAGCTCGTTGTCGATGGCGACCTGGTACTTGCCACCGACGATTCATTCGACGTCGAACTTGATGGTCCGACGGTCGGCACCGAGTTTGATCAGATTATCGTTACCGGGACCGTGGAACTTGGTGGGGCGGAGTTGAATGTGGTTCGGGATGCGGGGTTCATGCCCAACCCGGGCGACGAGTTTATCATCATCGACAATGACGGCACGGCCGACCCCGTTGACGGAGTCTTTGCTCAAAGCGTCTTCCGGGTCGATGACACGAACTACTTGGTCGTCTACGACGGCGGCGATGGCAACGATGTCGTGCTGCGAGTGTTGGACACGCCTGCGACGAATCTGGTCGTCGACAACCTAGGCGATGTTGTCGATGGCAACTTCGGAACCGGCGAACTGACGCTTCGCGAAGCGATTCAACTCGCCAACCTCGAAGCTGACATGAACACCATCACCTTCGATCCGAACCTGTTTATCGGTGGGCCGGTCAGCATCGACATGCAACCGCAACCGGTCGGCAACTTCCGGATGGAGATTTTCGAAGACGTGGACATCGTCGGCCCCGGTGCGGACCTGCTGACGATCGATGCCGACTTCCTCTCGCAGATCTTCTTCGTCGATTCCGCCACCGTGAACATCTCCGACGTGACGCTCGAAGACGGCTTCGCGGACGGATTCGACAGCGGCACGTTCCTCGAATCGATCATTCCTATCCCGTTGTTCCTCAGCAACTCCGAACGCGGTGGGGCGATCTTCAACCAAGAAGGCGATCTCACACTGACCAACGTTACGGTTGTCGATAGTGAATCGCTCGACAGCGGTGGCGGCGTCTACAACCTCGGCAATTTGACGGTTATCGATTCGGAGTTCCGCACGAACTTCAGCGGTGATGACGGCGGGGCCATCTACAACGGCACCACGGACTTTGTCACGGGAGTGCTCGACGTCAGCGGCACTTTGTTCATCGCCAACGAAGCGACTGGCGATGACGGCGGAGCGATTCACAACTCCGGCGGTGACATCACGATCGATACGTCCAGCTTCATCGACAACTTCGCTAGCTTTGCCGGCGGTGGTCTCTTGACCGATGGCGGAACGGCTTTTGTGTCCAATTCCACCTTTGGTGGCAACCGCGCGTTCGTGGACGGCGGAGCGATTTTTCACTCCGACAGCGATTTGGTGCTGGTCAACGTAACGATCTCCGGCAACCAAGCCAGTGTGGATGGCGGCGGAATCTACAACGATGACGGTAGTCTGACAGTCGTCAACAGCACCATCTTCGGCAACCGCGCCGACGATGACGGGGACGGCAATGGAATCGAAACTGGCGGCGGAATCTGGACCTTCGACGATGCCGTCACCGACACCACTCTGGTCAATTCGATCGTCGTCGGCAACGTTACCGGAGCCGTCGGCAGCGGCACGCCGGATGACATCAACGAGAAAGACCTGGAAGCCGGCAGCGTCAACAACATCATCGGCGATGCAGCCACGAGCGGCGGACTGATGAACCTCGTCGATGGCAACATCGTCGGTGTGACAGCTACCAGCGTGATCGACACCAATCTGCAGAATAACGGCGGACCAACCTCCACCCACGCCTTATTCCTCGGCAGCCCGGCGATCGATGCCGGCGACACTGCTCGGGCCACCGATGACGGAACCGATATGGGAACGGCACTACTTTCCGATCAACGCAGCATGGGGTTTGATCGCGTGATCGGCAATGCCGTCGACATCGGTGCGTTTGAGTTGCAAACCTTCGCCGAAGTCACGATTGCCGACGCCAACGCGAGCGAAGGCGACTCCGGCACAACGGTGATCAGCTTCACACTGACACGCTCCCTGAACACTGTCGGTACGACAAGCGTGGTCTACGCCATCACCAATGGCACGAGCGAAACCGACGACTTCAACGGCGGCATCCTGCCCAGCGGGACGGCCACCTTCGCCGACGGCGAATCCACCACGACAATCACCGTACTCGTGACCGGCGATACAACGGTCGAACTCGACGAGACTTTCTTCGTCAATCTATCCAATCCCACGACCGGTTCGACAATCACCGACACTGAAGCGACCGGCACGATCATCAACGACGATGCCGCTGAAGTCAGCATTGACGATGTCACGCAAGACGAAGACGCCGGCACGATGACCTTTACGGTCTCGCTCAGTCAGCCCGTCGATACCGCTGTGACCGTCGACTTCGCAACCGCGACTGACACCGCCAACGGCAGCGACTTCACCGCCAATTCCAACACGGCCATAATCACCGTGGGCACAACCGCAACGACGATCACGGTGGATATCACCGCCGACAATATCGTCGAACTCGACGAGCAATTTTTCGTCGATCTCTCGAATCTCCAAGCGGGCGGACGCGATGTGACCATCGCCGACGATCAGGGCGTCGGCACCATCACCAACGACGACGCGGCGACCATCTCGATCGACGATGTGACGCAGAACGAAGACGCCGGCACGATGACCTTTACCATCTCGCTCAGTCAGCCCGTCGATACCGATGTGAGCGTCGACTTCGCAACCGCGATTGGCACCGCCGACGGCAGCGACTTCACGGCGAACTCCGGTACGGCCACGATGACCACGGGAACGACATTCACAACCATCACGGTGGATATCACCGCCGATAACACTGTCGAACTCGACGAGCAGTTCTTCGTCAATCTCTCGAATCTCCAAGCTGGCGGACGCGATGTGACCATCGCTGACGATCAGGGCAGCGGTACGATCACCAACGACGACGCGGCGACCATCTCGATCGACGATGTCAGCCAAGACGAAGACGCCGGCGTGATGACCTTCACCGTTTCGCTTTCTCAGCCCGTCGATGTCGACGTCAGTGTTGCCTACGCAACGACCAGCGACACCGCTGCAGTCAGCGACTTCACCGACACCTCCGGGGTGGCCACCATCACGGCGGGAACGACGTCGGTGACGTTTACCATCGCTATCACGGCCGACGACATCGTTGAACTCGACGAGCAATTCTTCGTCAACCTTACCGATGTGATGGCCGGCGGCCGCAATGTGACATTCGCGGATTCGCAAGGCGTGGGCACAATCCAAAACGACGATACCGCGACGGTCTCGATCGACGACGTGACGCAGAACGAAGACGCCGGCACGATGACCTTCACCGTCACGCTCAGTCAACCGGCCGATGTCGATGTGAGTGTAGATTACGCCACCGCTGATGGCTCGGCTGAAACCGCGGACAGTGACTACGCCACCGCCACGGGTACCGCGACGATTACCGCGGGCACGACGTCCGCGACGATCACCGTCGATGTCACGGCGGATAACACCGTCGAACTCGACGAACAGTTCCAGGTGCTGCTCTCGAATCTGCAAGCGAGCGGACGCGACGCGACGATCACCGACAGCATCGGTGTAGGCACGATTCAAAACGACGACTCCGCCATTTTGACAATCGACGATGTCACTCAGAACGAGGACGCCGGCACGCTGACCTTTACCGTCACGCTCAGCCAACCGGCCGATGTGGATGTCTTGGTCGACTACAACACGGCGGCCGATACCGCCGACGGCAGCGACTTCACCGGCACCTCCGGCACGGTCACGATCGCCGCAGGCACGACGTCCGCGACGATCACCGTCGATGTCACGGCAGACAACATTGTCGAACTGACCGAGCGGTTCTTCGTCAATCTCTCGAATCTGCAAGCGGATGGGCGGGATGTGACGATCGGGGATTCGCAAGGCATCGGCACGATCACCAACGACGACTCGGCGACGGTGGCAATCGCGGATGTCAGCCAGGCGGAAGACGCCGGTACGATGACCTTCACCGTCACGCTCTCGCAACCAGCCGATGCCGACGTGAGCATCGATTACGCCACCACCGCCAACTCCGCCTCGGTGAGCGATTTCACCGACACCTCCGGCACCGTCACGATCCCCGCCGGGATGACCTCGGCCACGTTCACCGTCGCGATCACAACCGAAAGTATCGTCGAACTCGACGAGCAGTTCCTGGTCGATCTCTCCAATCTCAATGCCAGCGGCCGAGCGGTCTCGGTGGCGGATTCACGCGCGATCGGCACGATCCAAAACGACGACTCCGCCAGCCTGTCGATCGGTGACGTCACCGTCATCGAACGCACCGCCGGGTCGCAACTGGTCACGTTCACCGTCACGCTCAACAACGCGGTGGATACGCTGGTGCGGGTCGAATTCAGCACTGCCGATGATTCGGCGACCGCTGCCAATGGCGACTACACCGCGACCAACGGCACGCTCGAATTCGCGGGCACAGCCGGCGAAACCCACACGCTCACGGTCACAGTCATTGGCGATATCAACTTCGAAGACGACGAGACATTCCTGGTCAACCTCGCGAACGTGCAAGCCTCCGGACGCGACGTGACGATCGCGGATGACTCGGCGACGGGTACCATCATCAATGACGATCTCATCGCCGACTTGGCTACCTTTGTCGACCAACCCGTCCCACCGGGCCAGATTAACGGCGACTTCGAGACCTTCGTCAGCGGCAACTTCGATGGCACGCCGACTGCGGACGAAGTGCAGGACGATCTGTTCTTCTGGAACACGACTACCGGTGCCAACCGCATCGTCTTCGCGGATGGCAGCGTGCAGGACAGCCCGATCGATCCGTCTGCGATCAACGCCGGCGATTTCACCGACGTGCTTGTCGGAGACTTTGACGAGAACGGATCGAGCGACCTGTTTTTCTGGAACCCTGCCACCGGTGCGAACCGGCTGGCCCACTTCACCGGCGGGACCGGAAGCGTCGCCAGCAACTTCGAAACCAACGTGCTGCCGGCCACCACGATCAACGGCAACGACTTCCCCGCCGCCGTCGTCGGCAACTTCGACGGAGCCGGTCCCGACGACCTCTTCTTCTGGAACCCGACAAGCGGTCGCAACCGCCTGGTGCACTTCGAGACCGTCACCGCCGGCAGCGACACCGATCTGAACAATTTCCAGACGAATGTCGTCGATGTCACCGCGATCAACGGCAACGATTTCCAAGAAATCCACGTGGGCGAATTCGTCGCCGGCGGCGTGGATGAACTCTTCTTCCTCAATAAGGACACCGGAGCCAACCGCCGCATCGAGTTCGCCGCCCTGACCCCCGGCATCACCTCGGGAGTGGGGAGCATCGAGAACGGCAGCCTCGGTTCGCGGGCCGGCTTCAACGACTTTGAAGACCGCATGGTGCAAATCGTCGATCTCAACGGTGACGGGCTAGATGACGTCTTCCTCTGGGACCCGGCCACCGGAGCCAACCGCACGGCGCTCACCGACATCCGCGACCAGGCCTCGCCCCGCTTCGTCGATGACGTCGTCGACCCCACACTGATCAACGGCAACAGCTTCGCCCAACTCCAACGCCTCATCGACACCGCCTTCACCGCCGGCAAAGGCGAAGACCTCTACTTCTGGGACCCAATCACCGGAAACAACCGCCAAATCACAGTGTAGAGTCAACAACGGAGATCGGACTGATTCCCGGAGAGACCACAGTTTCCGCAGTCCGATCATGGTATTTTAATTCGAGTTGGCTCGTCCTTTTGGTTTGTAGGAAACCTTGCGTAGGAGCGGAAATCGAACCGCAATTATTTGTTGCTGCCGGTATACTAGTTACCATGTACACATGTAACAAGAATTTCGCGTCATTTCTTGCGGAGTCGGACGATGACCCGAGTGCTCGTGGTCGACGACAATCCCCTGGATCGCCGATTGGCTGAAGGTTGCGTTCAAGATCAACATATGGAAGCGGAGTTTGCCAACGACGGTCTAGAGGCGTTGGCACAGGTAGCGAAGCAGCCACCAGATATCATCCTCACCGATCTCGATATGCCGAAAATGGACGGCCTCGAATTGGTGAAAGCCGTGCAGAAGTCGCACCCGGCGATTCCTGTGATTCTCATGACGGCCAAAGGGAGTGAAGAAGTCGCTGCGGCTGCGTTGCAAGCAGGAGCATCAAGCTACGTCCCCAAACGACGACTGAAACGCGATCTCGCACCGGCATTGCGACTGGTGGCCGGTGTCGCACGAGCCAGGCAACAACGTCATCAAGTCGCCAAGTTGCTGACGGAAACCACATCGCGATTTGTCCTGGGTTGCGAGCCGAATGGGCCAGATGTGTTAGTCAGCTATTTGCACGACACGCTCCACACGATGTCTCTCTTCGATGATAGCACTCGCCTGCGGGTCGGTTTGTGCGTGAGCGAAGCTCTGTTGAACGCCCGCGATCATGGCAACTTCGAATTGGATTCGAAATTGCGTGACCAAGATGGTAACCAATATCAGCATTTGCGAACCCAGCGAGCAACACAATCTCCCTACTGTGACCGTCATGTGTCTGTGACAATGCGGCTGACCGACCAGGAGGTTTCGTTCGCCATCCGTGACGATGGACCAGGGTTTGATCCGACGTCGCTGCCTAACCCCTGCGACCCAGAGAATCTGATGCGAGCACACGGTCGAGGGTTGATGCTGATCCGCACGTTTATGGACGAAGTCACGTTCAACCAAACCGGCAACGAGATCCGCATGATCAAACGCAAGTAACGCGAGCGTATTCACGGCGGAGTCAACAATTGTTTCGCTCTTGAGCGACACGCGTTTTCACGGCCGCAACGAGACGGTCAATTTGCCGTTCTAATTCGGGCACTCCGTCAGCGGCATCCGAAAGACATCCAGCGTGCGCAGCCGTTTCGATTTTCCAAGCCGCCGTAACTGCTGCTCGCCCTTCGAACAAATCGCACGAACTCTTGAGTGTGTGGGCAGCTCGCCGAAGTGACTCGGTATCGGATTTTTGCAGGGCCTCGCGTAACTGATCCAACAGCTTGGGGGCTTCGGTGGGAAAGAGATCCGCAAGCGTCAACATCAACTCCAAATCGCCTTCCAATCGATTCAGAGCCTGATCCCAGTCCATTGCCTCTTGGTCGTCGTCGATTGATGACTCTTCTGTAGCCGGTACACAGGCATTGATGGCCGCAAATAGTTCATCCGCTTGGAACGGCTTGGAGACATAATCGTCCATGCCGGCTTCAATGCAACGTTCCCGATCGCCTTTCATGGCGTTGGCTGTCATCGCAACGATCCGTTGATGTGTCCCCAGTTCGGTTTCTTGTCGACGGATTTGGCTCGTCGCTTCAAAACCGTCCATCTCTGGCATTTGTACGTCCATCAAAATGACGTCAAATTGTTCCTCCCGCCATGCTTCCACCGCCTCCCGACCGTTGTTCGCAACTCGCACCCGATGCCCGCGGGATTCCAGAAACCCTGTAGCAACTCGTTGATTGATCAGCCCGTCTTCAGCGAGCAAAATCCGCAGGGATTTTCCATGATCTGCCGGACTCTCCGTGGACTTGACTGACGCACGTTTCGCCGGTGCATTTTCACTGCAGACATCGACGATTGCATCTAGTAAATCGGATTGCTTCACAGGTTTAGTCAGACACCGTGCGATGCCTAAGTCATGACACAGCGCCATATCATCGGGGCGTCCGGCGGACGAAAGCATGATGATCCGACAGTCGTCTAGCTCCGATCGACGACGAAGTTCAGTCGCCACACCGATGCCGTCGATCTCGGGCATCATGCCATCCAGAAGAACTAGGTCGAATCGCCTGCCATTCCCGATGGCTTCGTCGACGAGTTGGAGTGCGGCGGGGCCACCGTCGGCAAGTACCGGTTGCATGTGCCAATTCTTGAGATTCTCCTGCAGAATGCGACGGTTCGTTTGGTTGTCATCCACCACCAACACACGCAAGTTTTGCAAAGACGACGGCTCGGATTTTCGCGTCGGCGTGGTCTCGCTTTGCAATTGGAAGACGGCGGTGAAGTGAAACGTCGTGCCCACACCGACTTCACTTTCGACCCAGATGCGGCCGGACATCAGCGAGACGAGTTGCATGGAAATGGCTAGCCCCAACCCGGTCCCGCCGTATCGACGTGACATCGAACTATCGGCTTGTCCGAAGGCATCAAAAATCACCTTTTGTTTCTCGGGCGGAATGCCGATTCCGGTATCTCGAACGGAAAAGTGCAGGCAGACTTCCTCGTCGGTGAGTTTCTCCGACTGCACAGCGACAACGACTTCGCCGACCTCGGTGAATTTGATCGAGTTGCCGGCAAGGTTCATTGCGATTTGCCGCAATCGACCAGGATCGCCGATCAAGGCATCCGGCACATCGGCGGGCGCGTCGAACGCCAGTTCCAAGCCCTTGTCTGCTGCCCGCATTGCAAGCGTTTGCATGGTGTTGCCGAGACACTCGCGGAGACTGAATGGGATCGATTCCAGTTCGAGTTTGCCGGCTTCGATTTTCGAAAAATCGAGGATGTCGTTCAGCAACCGAAGCAGAGCGTCAGCCGACTGCTTGACCATATTCAGATACTCGAGCTGCTCCGGCGAGAGTTGCGTGTTGAGCAACAATTCTGTCATGCCGATGATGCCGTTCATCGGTGTGCGAATCTCGTGACTCATGTTAGCGAGGAAATCACTCTTGGCACGGTTAGCGTTCTCGGCGGCTTCCTTGGCTACTTGAAGCTGCGTCTGATAACGACGCAATTCCTCTGTGGTTTCGCGAAGCTCGTCCGCCATTGCGGCCCGTTGCTCGGCGGCTTCCATCTCCGTGCGAGCCCGAATTGCTTCCAATTCCTTCGCCTTCAATTCCTCCAGAATCCGTCGGTTTTCTTCTTGGAAAAACTTCCGCCGCAACAGAGCCCGAATCCGACCTTTGAGAACTGCCAAGTCGCTGGATTTGCCAACGAAATCATCGGCTCCGGCTTCCAATGCACGTGTCAGATCGTCTTTGTTTTCGCGTGCAGTTAGCATCAGCACGCCGAGTGGAATCTCCATGGTCTTCCGTTGCTGATCAATGCGACGACAAACTTCGATTCCATCCATCTCCGGCATCACGAGATCCACGAGCACACAGTCGAACGGCTCGGCCAGCAAGCGTGCCAGCCCTTCGATTCCCGTGCCCGACGTTTCAACGTGGTAGCCATCTTTTTCGAGCTGTTCGGTGAGATGTTCCAGAAACGTCAGGCTGTCGTCGATGGCTAATATTCGCGCTCGGCGAATAGACGATTCCTCACGGTGTAGAATCGCGGATCGTGGACCGGCCTGACTGAGCAGCGTGCGAATGCGAACCAGTAAAACATCCGTGTCCGCCGACTTGGTTACAAAATCATCCGCGCCGCTTTCGAGTCCATGCAACTCGGCTCCGTGGTTGTCGTCGGCGGTTAGCATGATAATTGGAATGTCGCGGGTTTCGATTTGCATTCGTAAACGCCGACATAACTCATCCCCTCGCATACCGGGAAGATAATAATCCATCAGGATAAGATCGGGCGTATGACAGTTGACTTCTTCGAGTGCCCGATCCGCCGTCGCCGCCCACGCCACCGACCAACCGGCTTTCTCCAACACATCCGAAAGTTTAATCGCCTGAGTAGCGGAATCCTCGACAAGCAGCAGATGAGTGTCTCGCGGAGTAGGAACAGATTCCATCAGATAATCTCCGACGGAGGGAAGGTTGTGTCAGTGCGTACGCATTTCATGGGATTCTCGCCAATTCAATCAACCGGGGTCCGATTTCTGGCTGAGGAAGCACCTCGTCTACACACCCCATTCGTACGGCGGCATCCGGCATTCCATAGACAACCGCAGTCGATTCGTCTTCCGCAAGCGTATAACCACCGGCTTGCCTGATGGCCAACATGCCGTCCGCGCCGTCGCTGCCCATGCCGGTCAACACCACACCGCACGCCGACTCGCGGTAACACTCAGCGAGCGATTGCAGCAACACCGTGCCTGATGGGCGTTGCTGACACACCAAGTCACCGGCCGTCAACCACAATCCAGATTGATGCACTTCCAAATGCCGATCAGCCGGAGCGACATAGATGGTTCCTGGCTGCGGCACTTGCCCAAATTCCGCTTCGACCACCTCCATCAAACATTGATCGTTTAACCAGCGAACAAATCCCGAAAGAAACGCAGCCGTTATGTGCTGCACCAGAAAAATCGGAATCGGAAAAGTTGATGGCAATTTGCCAAGGACTTTTTGCAGAGCGTTCGGACCGCCGGTCGATGCCACGATCCCGATCCCATGTAGCGAGTGTGGTTTTCTCCGCGTAGGAAGCGAAGGCGAGGTCCCGTCGCGTGTGGGAGTACGTTGTCGGATCACTTGCACTTGGCTCATGATGACCAGCTGCGTACATAACCGTTTCGCCAGTGTCTCATAGTCCTGATGACGCACACCAACCGGTTTCTCGACGACCGACAACGCCCCGGCTCGCAAAGCATTGATGGAAATTTGCAAATCCTCAGCTTCGACACTTGCGGACACCACCACAATCGGGGTCGGACGCTGGGCCATGATGCGTTTTGTCGTTTCGAATCCGTCGATACCCGGCAAACGAATATCCATCGAAATCACATCTGGGGCAACTCGGTCGAGCCTTGCGAGTGCTTCCTCACCGCTCGCCACAGACGCTGCAACATGCAACCGCCGATCCTGAGCAATCAGGTATTCCAAGAATTCGCGGATCACCCCGGAATCCTCGACAATCATGACGCGAATCGGTTGAACGGTCACAACGGCCCCTTTTCACAAACAACGCTTCTTCGAAGACCCATTTCAAATGATCTGCCGGATCGTCGCCAACAAATCTTGGTGATCGAATTTCCGCTTGATGATGTAAGCATCGGCTCCCAGTTCCAAACCGCGTTCTTGATCCTGACGACGATCGAGCGACGTGACCAAAATCACCGGGGTTTTTCTCAACTTTTCATCGTGTTTGATCTCCGCCAGTAATTGAAAGCCATCCAGATGAGGCATTTGCACGTCGGAGATCACGAGGTCCACTGGCTTACTTCGCAGTTGGTTCAACGCGTCCGAACCGTTGACCGCGACGCGAACTTCATAGCCGTGCGTTTCTAGAATGCTCTTTTCCAGGGTACGAGTCGTGAACGAGTCGTCGACGATCAACACGGTGGGACGGCGTTTTTCCGGCGGCGGGGCAGTGCGTTGGACCGTGGCAACCGCACGTGCCGGGTTCAATCGACGAAGCAATGCAGACGGATCGATAACCAACGCAATCGATTCGTCTTCGAGCGACACCGCGCCGGAGAATGTCTGCACGCGGGCCGCTGGTCCAGTGAGGTCTTCGATGACTGCGTCGCGTTCTCGTAGAAATCCGTCGACCGCGACAGCGATCGCCCCGGTACCGCCTTTCAACACCGCCAAGTAAACGTAATCGCTGCGTGCCTGAATATTCGGCCCCGCGATCCCCAAGAGATGCGCCAGACTCACAACCTGCACGGGCTGACTTTCGAAATGCAAAAACGGATGGCCCTCCAACATCTCCACCTTCGCGATCGGCACACGCAAGAGTCGACGGATGCAATGAATCGGCAACGCAAATGTTTGCTCACATGCTGCGACGAGCAATACATGTTGGCTCGATATCGATAATGGGACTTGGAGCACGATTGTTGTGCCCGGGGCTTGCATCGGCACATCGATTTCCCCTTGCATGCGGCGAACGGCCTCTTGCACGACGCTCAGTCCCATACCTCGCCCCGAAAGTTCGGTTACCGCGGTCGACGTCGAAAACCCCGGCTGAAAGATCAACCGGGCCAACTCGTCGGGTGAGCGTTGGGCGGCGTCTCGCTCCGCAATAATGTTTTGTTCCACGGCTTGTTGTCGAATCGCGGATAAATCCAGACCAAGCCCGTCGTCCGAGACCGTAATCGTCAGACGATTTCCAACCGTTTCCACAGACAACCGAATTGATCCACACCTCGGCTGACCATTTCGTTCGCGTTCCGCGGGCGACTGGATGCCATGAACGACAGCGTTCCGCAGGACGTGCATCAGCGGATCTTTGAGCCCTTGCAAAACGACCCGATCCGCTTGCCGATCTAAGCCATCGCACACGAACTCGATTTCCTTGCCCGATTGCTGGGCTAAATCGCGAACGAGTTTGCGGAAGCCCTGAAACACAGATTCGGCGGGTACCATACGGGCTTCCCGCACATCGGTTTCCATCTGCCGACCGAGTTGCGTTAATCGCCACGAGCCCCGGGCATGCGCGACACGGGCTTGGCGAGCCTGTTTCGCGATCCCCGTCAGTTGCCGCTCGGCATAGTCAAGGTAACGGACGATCCGCCGAAAACGCGGCGTAGCCGTCAGATCGTGCAATTCTGACGTCGCGAAATGACGGACGGTTTGCCACTCGCGTTCCCACTCGCTGATTTGAGCTGACAACACCTTCCATTCTTGGAACACCGCATTCTGTCGAAAACCTTCAGCGAGCAAACGACCCGACGATTCCAACAACCGATCAAGTCCCAAGGTGCTGACGCGTATGGTGTCTAGCATTCGTGTGGCTTCGGGGACAGTTGCTTTCGCATTGTCAGCAGGGGTGTCGGTTGATTCGATGAGTTCGGTCGGCGTTTCTTCTGAGCCCTCTGGCGTGTTGTGCGTTTGCGTCCATGTCTCTGCTTTGGCTTGCGTGGTTTGTAGCAATTTGCCGACGGTTGCGACCGCGTTTTCTGATAGGTCCACCTCACCGCTTCGTAGACGGAACAAAAGAGATTCCAGTTCCTGGGCAGATTGCTCGACCGTTTCGGCTTCCACCATCTGAGCCGCAGCCCTGAGACTATGTGCAAGACGGTAGGCTTCCTCGAGATCCTCATGACCAATCGCATCACCGGCTTGCCACTCCGCGTGGAACTCTTCCAATTGCTGCAAATACGTCTGATGCTCATGTTGAAACGCGGCCTGCAAACGCGTCTGAAGACTTGGCGTTTCCGCTGGTGGCAAGTCTGGTTCGTTAGTCGGTTGGTCGGATAGCAGTTCGCCGAGCGCTGCGTGTGTTGCCTGCAAATCCGGCAACGATCGTTGTTCCGCGAGCGCTAACATCCAGTCTTCGATCGCATCGAGTGTTTGGCGAACGACGGCCCGAGTGGCATCTTCGAAATCCAGTTCCCCGGCTCGCACCTGCTCGAAAACCGCTTCCAGTTGGTGGCCCAACGATTCGATCGGTTGCAAATCGCAGATTCGCGCTCCGCCCTTGAGGGTGTGAGCCATACGATAGGCTTCATCGAGCGCGGTAGCATGTTCCGGTTGCCCAAAACTGGGATCAGCCAACAGCGTGCGGATGCTCTCCAAATGTTCCCGGTGCTCGGTTTGAAACGCCGATAGTATGCGTTGCTCAATGTCCATGACATACTCGAATCTGTTTTGGAGACCAGTGTCCAATGCGAATGGTCAACCGTGATTTCTTTGCTTCTTCAGAACTAGGAATCCATGCGATACCGACCGACCGTACTCCGAAGTTGGCTACTCATCGCCCCCAAATTTGCGACGGCGGCTTCCAATTGTGACGTCCCCTGTGCGGTTTGTTCGGCTGCTTGGCGGATATCTTGCATGCCTTGCGTGACCTGCTCGAAACCGATCTGCTGCTGATTCGCCGCCGCGATGATCTGCTCAAATGCCGACACGCTGCTCTCTGTCGTGGAGTTCATCTCATGAATGGTCTGCTCACTCGTGTCGGCTTGATGTCGACCGGACTCAACGCGTTTGACGGCCTCCTCTGTCAACATGACTGAAGTGTTAATCCCCTTTTGAATGTCGCCCAAAATCGTCCGCACTTGGACGGTGCACTCTTTCGCCTGATCAGCCAGCTGCTTCATTTCGCTGGCCACAACGGAGAACCGGTTGCCATCCGCACCGGCGTCTGCGGCTTCGATGCTGGCATTGAGGGCCAATAAGTTCGATTGCTCGGCAATGTCATTGACGGTTGCGATGATTTCGCCCACCGCCTGAGTTTTCTCGCTGAGGGATACAATGTTCTCCGCAACCTCTTCGACTTGCTCGCGAATGGCTTCCATTGTCCGAGTGGTCGCACGCACCGCTTGAATCCCGGACTGGCTTGCTGTCGCACTGGCTTCAGCCGATGTGCTGATTTCTTTGGCCTTCTCGATGATCTGCCGCCCTGACCGAGAGATTTCCTGCATGGTGCTGGTAATTTCTTGCACGGTGGCAGCTTGCTCTTTGGTTCCAGCGGCTTGCTGTTGCGTGGATGCGAGAATCTCCGCCGACGCAGAATTGACGTCTTCCGTTGCGGAACGAATCTGCTGGGTGACGTCTTTCAGCACGGCCATCATCCGGTCGAAGACGTTCGCCAACCGCCCCACTTCCCCATTCCCGGACATCGCCAACGGTCGTCCTGTGAGGTCGCCTTCAGCAATTTGTTGAGCCGACTCGACGACGCGTCCCAACGGCCCCACAATTCCCCGTGCGATCCACCAACTGATCAACCCGCCCACCACCGCCACACTCAAAGCCAACACAAGTTCCCAGCGAATCATCCGTGCGATTTTTTCCTGAGAGTACTCGGAATAAGCTTTGACGACTTTGTTCGCTTCGCGTTCGACCGCGTCCGCATTCTCGACGAGACGTTGCAAAACCGCGTCCGCATTCGGATCGTCCGCTGGCAATGCGAGAAATTCTTCGCCAGACGTCCGGAGTGTTTGAATTGCTTTGGTGGTCTCCAACAGCATCTGCCGAATAGCCGTTGTGGGGGCAGCCTCGACCGTCACCGTTTCGCCGGAATTGAGGAACTGTTTGCTCCCTCCATCCAAAAGAACCGTCTGCGAGGTGAGTAAATGCTCGGCAATCGCAGCCGGATCGGCGTCGGCCCCCCGGGCTTCCAATAGCACTTGGCTCAGATACGAACGGACCAAGGATCGCTGCTTTCCAGCGACGTCGATTGTCACGGCATCTCGCATTTGATCTTCAGCCGTCGTGATTGTGTATGCGAGTAATCCGCCCGTTGCGAGTAAAAACAACAGTGGAATGAGCGAAATTTTCCAGCCCACACTAAGACGGTCCAGCAGTCGAGTCGACGAGGATGCAGGCATATTGGAACCCTTTAACACAAAAGGAAATCGGCATCACGCGTGGTCATGCGGCATCGTCCGATTGAAACAGCGAATGTCCGAACAAAGCCTCCGTGTCTAAAACCGCGAACCGTTGCGGCAATACTCCTCGCAAAAACTGGATTGACGGAACTTCTGCTTTCACATCCTGTAGGTCGTCTGGACGAATCGTAACGATCGAGTCGACCGCATTAACGCGGAAGCCGACATCGACGCTGCCAGAACGGACAATCAGAATAATGCCCGTCTCGTCTGATTCCTCTTTGTCTGCCGCCGAAGTCTCTTTCGGTCCCGCAGCAGGTTGATCAAGTAAGTGAGCCATATCGATCACGGAACCGATTTCGCGGCGTAACATTGCGACCCCTAACAGAGCAGGGGGGCCGCCGGGCACGGACGTAATTTTCCCTTGCAGTCGCACTTCCACGATGTCCGCCAGAGGAAAAGCGTATTGACCAGACGACAGTGAGAACGTGAGCACTCTGAGTTGATCGCCGGTTTCCGACTGCGTCTCCGTGCGACCTGCCAGTTCCGCCGCCCGCTGCTTCAGAATACGTTTTCGACGGACCTCCGCAGCATCCGAGGTACGCTCGCTGCTGAGCCGTGTTTGTTCGAGACGAGAGTGCAATGTTTGCCAATTAAACTGCTGACTTGGGTCTGCTGATCTTTTCATGAGCTGTCGATTCTAGTTGGTTGGTTGTTCGCTGGTCCTTGTCGTATCGTCTCCTAGCTGTAAATGAACCAGCGTCATCAAGTCCGCTGCGGTCAGACCATCGGTCTCGGAGATCGGTTGGTGATCGGGTTGGCCGGTCAGCAAGTCCAGGGTGTTATGGAACGCTCGCTTTGCCTCTGCCAAACGACCGTGTCTTTGCAACAGCAATGCCAAATGGTAATGAGCCGCCAGATGATTTCGGTCGAGATACAACGCACGTCGCAACGCCCGTTCCGCCTCTTCGATTCGGTCGAGTTGTTCCAAAATCAGTCCGTGATGGAAATGCGTCACCGGATCGAGACGCCGCTTCGGCAGCAATGTTTCACATAACTGCAACGCCGGCACGAGCAGGCCCTGATCTGCGAATTCACAAACCCGCGACAACTCGTCTTTAGGATCGTCGGGCGGCGGTTCGTCTTGAACAGTCGCACGCGTCACATCTTGTATCGCAGATGCAACTGGTGGAATATGCGTCGGTTCGACTTCGGGAGGTGTCCACGCGATTGGCGTTGCATTCGCCTGGGGGAAATCTTCGATACGCTCTTTACGATACAACACCGCCCCACCAGTATTGACCGTTTCGAACGCGTCGTACAACTCGACGTTCGGTTCGGAATGTCCGACCAGTAACCATCCTGTGGGAGCAAGCGTTTCGTGGAATTGTTTGACCAACCGCATCACAATCGCGTGATCGAAATAAATCGTGACATTCCGACAGAGAATCACATCAAACGCGATCAAGCCATGAGGCAATGACGGGAACGGATGCTGCACCAAATTGTGGAAGCGAAACGATACCCCCCGTCGATAGGCTGGGGCGATGCACCATTTTCCATCGCTGGGCAGAAAGCACTCGCGACGCAGCGACTCGGGTGTGGATCGGAATGCCCATTCACCGTAGCGTCCCGCATGAGCCTCGGCGAGAAATCGGCGGTTGATATCCGTGCCTAGAATCTCCACATCCCAATCCGTCAACTGCGATGCAAACTCCCGCTGCAACATGATCGAGATCGAGTAAGCTTCAGCCCCGGTTGAGCATCCCGCACTCCAAATACGCAAACGGCGTTGCCAGGAGTTGTTCTGAATGACATCTGGCAGAACGACGTCGCGCAGGGCATCGAACAACTCTGTATGCCGAAAGAAATACGTTTCGCCGATCGTCAATAATTCGACCAACTGATCCAACTCGGCCGGGCCGGTTTGGGGATCCTGCAAACGCTGCAAGTATTGCCGGCAGTTATCAACCTGCACCACCGGCCAGCGTTCGGCAATCCGACTGGCCAACTCCGCGTTTTTCTCGGCATAGTACGAAAGCCCAGTCGCCTCGATGAGATACGCTTTCAGTCGAGGAAATTCTGAATCGTTGACTACAGCGGAACACACGAGAGACATAGGGTTTCCGGTCCAATAACGCCTGGATGATACCGGGGCCGTTGTCGATTTGCTGTTTCACTCAAGGCGGCTGCCCAGCAAGTTGCTGCAAACGGTTTTCCTCGCGTTTCGTCAGATCGGCGAGAGTTTCCGTCTCCTTCGCGAGCAACAAACGATCGATGGCCAACAGCAGAGCGGTCTGACCGTCGGCTTCCACCAAGTCCGTGGTACAATCGTTGAAGACGTGATCAGGCGGCAACGGACGCAACACGTAATCGTCTGGCTGCACAATTCGTGTGACACGGTCCACCATCAGAGCCATCCGTTGATGCTCCATGCAGACGAGCAGCAACGGCGTCCACAGATCCGGCTCTTGGTCAGGCAAATCGAGTAATCGGCTCAGTTGCACAACGGGGACAAGACGTCCGCCGAGATTCAGAAATCCCGCCAGTAGGTTCGGACCGGCCGGAACGGCAATTAACTCGGGCAACGGCAGAATCTCTCGGACATCAGTCACCGGAATTGCGTAGGCCTGGTCTGCAATTCGCATCCACACCAACGCACCGAGTTTTGGCTTGGATGCAGTAGCTTCCATTCGAGAACCAATTTCAGAAGAACAGTCAGTAGAAGTGACGCTGTTAGATAGGTGTGTACCAGTTTACCAAAGCCTGTCACCGCACAAGTAGAAAGATTGCCAAGATTCTGAATGAAACCGCAAAGACCGCTGATGCCGGCTTTTCATAAGTCCCGACCATGTGCGTTCGACACACTCATGTCCTCGTGAATCAGTCGGCTTCGGCTGGCAACAGTGTCGACGAAACTCTGGAAGGGATCCGCTGTTGCAGGTGGAACCTGTTATCGAACAAAAGCACGCGGACAAACCGGGCAGCGGTTCACATTCCAATCGGGAGACCGTCGAATACAGTTCCATTCTTCCGAAGAGAACATTACGTTGCTATTCGCCCTTCAGCGGGCGACGGTCGGTAACGACGGTCGACCAACTCTGACGCGAAACGCTGCGAACGCGGAAAAGACCTGAAAGAAAGTTATGCGAACGAATCGAAAGAGCTTGTATATTGTTTTCCTCATCTTGTCGGTGTCGGTGCCAGCCTTTGCGAAAGGCGATGAGCCGGTCACTTCCGATGTCGTTATCTATGGCGCGACACCGGCTGGTATTGCCGCTGCGTTATCTGTTGCGGACGGACAACGCAGTGTCCTGTTGATCGAACCGACCAACAGGATCGGCGGCATGATGACGAATGGTCTTTCGCACTCAGACTTTCATAGCTTCGAAGCGCTTCACGGTCCATTTCTTCAGTTCAGCCAACGTGTCCAGAAGTATTACGAGTCGACTTATGGCAGCGACTCCGAGCAGGTTCGGGACTGCTGGCGAGGAACGCATGGCGAGCCATCAGTCAACCTGCTGGTTTTCAAACAAATGCTCGCGGAGAAGCCGACGATCAAAGTTCTCACACAGAGTCGGCTCGTCGGTGTAACAGTCGAAGATGAATCTGTTACCAGAGTGACCGTGTCACGTCGGGGTGGTGATTCCGTTACGATCACGCCCCGGTTTGTGATTGATGCGAGTTACGAAGGCGATCTGCTCGCGGCGGCCGGTGTGCCGTACCGTGTGGGACGAGAAGCACGGTCCGAATACAACGAATTACTCGCCCCTGAAGAAGCCGACAATCAGGTCCAGGGGTATAATTATCGACTCTGTATGACGCAGGATCCGAAGAACCGTGTTCCGGTCCCAGTTCCCACAAGCTACAACCTGGAGGACTATGCCGCGTTGGTTCCGTTGGTCAAAGCCGACAAGTTCCGCTCGGCATTCGGGTACCCGGGCAGTCCGTTTGTCCTCAAGGCTCACCTGCCGGCTCTTCCCAATGGCAAACGGGACATCAATGACGTTTCCAAAGGGTTAGTTCGGTTATCGCTGCCTGGTCGTAATCAGGACTATCCCGAAGGCGATATCGCCACCCGTCGCCGGATCGAAAAGGATCATCTCGATTGGCAACTCGGTCTGATTCATTTCGTCCAGACCGATCCCGCATTGCCGGAGCCATTTCGGAAAGAGGCCGCGACATGGGGATTATGTCGCGATGAGTTTGCAGACACGGATCACATCCCGCCACAGATCTATGTCCGTGAAGCCCGCCGAATGGTGGGACTGCACATCTACACCGAAGCCGACACGGAGTACGTCCCGAACGATGCAAGATCCCGGTTGCATTCGGACTCGATCGCGGTGGGCGAGTACAGTCATAACTGTCATGGCACCGACCACAAAGGCCCCATGATCGGCGGCCGACACACAGGTGAGTTCTACAAGGGTGTGGCGCCTTATCAAATTCCCTATGGTGTCATCGTACCGGCAAAGTTACGGAACTTGCTCGTTCCGACAGCTTGCAGTGCGAGTCATGTTGGCTTCTGCGCTATTCGTCTGGAACCCATCTGGATGTCACTTGGGGGAGCCGCCGGACATGCGGCCGACATGGCCCTCGAAGCGAACGCCCCCGTTCAGCAGGTCGACGTCGAATCCTTACAAAAACGGATCTGGTCTGATGGTGGTGCAACGATCCATGTCAGCGACGTACTGCCAGATCATCCCGACTTCACTGCAGTGCAATGGTGGGCGGGACTCGGTGGCCTGCACGGCATTGAACCCGCTCCCGCGAAACCTGGCATGCGGGGCAAACACATCGCCAGCCAATATTTCGAAGCGTTTCCTGGTCATGCCGCTCGACTCGACCTGCCATTGGATGACGAGCTAAGAAAACGATGGACTGCTTTGGCGAAAGAGAATCACTTGAGCGTTCCCACCTCAACAACCACACGCGGCGACTGGATTCGCAAAGTGTTCGCAGCCTCGAAGAATCTCTCGGCGAAGGAAGCGGCCCAAGGGTTCGTGTCCCTATTCGACGGCAAATCTTTTGCCGGCTGGGAACATAACGGAAATTGGAAAATAGAGCAGGGGGCTTTTGCCAGAGTGCGTGAAGGCGGGTCGCTCACCTACACCAAAGCGCTTGTGCCTGATGACTTCGATTTGCGATTCGAATGGAAAGTCTCTAAGGGATGCAACTCCGGCGTCTATTATCGACCAGCTCAGTATGAGTATCAGATTCTAGATAACGTTCACAGCCCCTATGGCGAGAACCCGCGACAGGCCGCCGGCTCGCTCTTTTTCTGCATGGCCCCCTCAAAAGACGCGACTAAACCCTACGGCCAATGGAACACCGGACGGGTCAAATGCAAAGGAACGGTTATCGAGCATTGGGTGAATGGCGAGCGTGTGTTGTCCTTCGACTATACAGACCCCAAATGGGCGGAGATGGTCAAACTCCTCAAGATTCGTGGTGCGGAACTCGACGCGCGTGGCGGCAAGTTGTGGTTACAGGACCACGGGCAAGATGTTTGGTTTCGCAATCTGCGATGGCGTGAGATCCCCGCGGAAGAACCAGTCACCGCCGATCCCAATTTCGTACCGTTACCGGTGACAGGTGAAGCTCTGAAGAAGGAACAAGAACGCGTTCGACGAATGCTAGAATCACGAAAATAGAAACCGTAAGAAACATCGCCTCGGGATCTCTATGTCAATGTTCCCGATGAGTTGATCGAATTCGACACCCTAGTTTTTGAACTCATTGCCACACAAACAACTCGCTCGGAGGAAATGTTACCCGTGAAAAACCTTGGGACGATCTTTGGATTCGCGTATGTGTTTCTCGGGTGTCATATCGCATTGGCGACTCAGCCCGACCATAGCTGGATTCCTCAAGCGCCGGCGCTGCCAGCTCCGGCTGGTGAGACCATACTGGCGACGAATGTCCAAGAACTGTTTGCAGCAGCCGACGCCGTCCAACCGGGAGGTACGATTTTGCTCGCCGACGGGCATTACGAGATGCCTTCGGTGCTCACGTTGGCAACGAATAACTTGACACTCCGCAGCCGTTCAGGAAATCGGAGCAATGTGATTTTAGACGGTCGGAACAGCCGACATGGCGAGTTGGTGCTGATCAGCGGTGAAGATATTACGGTCGCCGACTTAACGATCCAGAACATCAAGTGGAACGGCTTCAAAATCGCCTCGGAACTGGGAGCCCAGCGGGCTCGGATTTATAACTGCGTGATTCACAACATTTGGCAGCGTGGCGTCAAAGCCTCGCACATTCCGCCGGACCAAGCCGAGAAATATCCTCACGATTGCCGGGTGCAGTTCTGCTTGTTCTATAACGATCGACCGAAACGCTTTGAAGACGATCCCACCGACACCCCAGAAACTTATAACGGAAACTACATCGGAGGGATCGATGTCAAGAACACCCAGGGTTGGACCATTAGTGACAACGTGTTTGTGGGTATTCAAGGACGCACCCGCGAAGGTCGGGCATGTGTCTACATTTCGGAAGAAGGCCGGGACTGCGTCATCGAACGTAACGTAATTATTGGTTGTGATGTTGGTATTGCACTAGGCAACCCATCGCGAGTCGGCAACTGGATGCATGCGATCAATTGCGTAGTGCGAAACAATTTCATTACACGCTGTCCCGAGACAGGCATTTTAGCCTGTTACACCAAGAACTGTCAGATTCTGCACAACACGGTTCATGAACCCGATAGCCGTTTCGGGCGATTGATTTGGGTTCAGAACGTCAACCAAGGCCTGACCGTCGAAAACAATCTCCTGAGTGGTGCTGAGGTACTAATCACTAGCGAAGATGCGGTTGAATCCCGATCGAATTATGCTGCCGAAACTCTCACGCAATCGTTTGTTGACGCTGACGCGGGGAATTTGCATTTGATTGAATCTGTCGAAAACGTGGTCAACGCCGCCGCCCGGCTTCCACTCGTCTCGCATGACATCGACAACCAACCGCGTCTTGACTCGCCGGACATCGGGGCTGATGAATTCGCTTTGAATCAGCTCGTCGAGACAAAACAGGAAAAAGACACGACGACTCAACCCGACTCAGCGACTGAACCGGATTGGGTCCAACCGATGCGGAAAGTCCACGACGGTTTTCAAGGTCAACCGGGATATGTTGCACAATTCGGTGACTCGATCACTTACAGTATGGCGTTTTGGACGCCCATCGGCTGGGACGAACCACAGCAGTATCTTGTGAAGGATGATGGTTTCCCGAAAACACCCGCTGGAAAACGATGGCGAGATGTAATTCAGGGTAGCCGAGATAAAGGCCCCAAACACGGCAACTATTCCGGCTGGACGGTCAAAAATGTACTTGGCGTTATCGACGAGGTTCTGAAGAATCAAAAGCCGGAATTGGCGATCATCATGGTTGGCACCAATGATATTGCTAGCGGTAACGTGCCGAAATCGTATGAGGCAGACCTGGAGCAAGTCATCGAGAAGTGTCTTGCGGCTCACTGCGTCCCAATTCTCAACACGATTCCACCGCGTCGGAACCATGAGAAAAGTGTTCGCGAGATCAACCGAATCATTAAGGATGTCGCGAAGACTTATCATGTTCCGTTGGTCGACTACCATGCGGAGATTTTCGAGCGTCAGCCCAAGGATTTGTGGCAAGGCACGCTTATTTCGGGAGACGGCGTCCATCCGACTGGCGGCGAGACGAATATCTATTCCGCGGACAACCTCAAGAACAGCGGCTATGCACTTCGCAACTGGTTGAACTTCCAAGCGGTCCGGGAAGTCTATTTCCGAGTTCTTCACACAGAGAACGCAACCACGTCCGAGAACACGATTAACTAACGACCATCAGTGTTATTTCGAGACCGATTCTACGATTGCGATGACGAATCCGTTTCGTCACTCGGCTTTGGTTCGGGGCGGTGACGGGCGTTATGGAGTAGTCCGCTGCCGCGGTTGAGAGCAGTCGTACCGAACTTTTGTTGCACGGCATCGGCGACCTCATCGAGCTGTTTCTGCTTTTTCTGAACCGCGTCGTCGAACAGAGTTTTCTGAATATAGCCGTCGTTGGCGAACCGGCTCACACCGACGCCCAACAACCGCACTCCGGGATGGCGGCCCGAAAGAGCTTCCGCAAGCAGTTCGCCCGCCGATTGCCATATGGTATTTGTGACGTCAGTTGGCTGGCGAAGCGTTTGAGAGCGGGTGATCGTGCGGAAGTCAGCAAAGCGGACCTTGATCTGCACTGTACGTCCGCGTCTTTTCTGTCGTCGTAGTCGCCGACCAACGTGCTCGGTCAGTTCCAGCAGCCAGGCCCGCAGTCCTTCATGGTCGGAGATATCCGCAGCGAACGTCGTCTCATGAGAAATCGTCTTCGCCTCTCGGTCTGGCACCACGGGTCGTTCGTCGATGCCATGAGCCAAGCGAAGAAAATGTTCCCCTTGCTGGCCAAACTGCCGATGCAGAACCTCAGAGTCGAGCCGTCTGATGTCGCCGATGGTTGTCACTCCCAGACGGTCGAAAGCTCCGCCAGTGACTTGCCCCACTCCCCAGAGCCGACCGACTGGTAGTGGCTCAAGGAATTCCTGAATCCGATTCGGCTGAACGACGACCAACCCATCTGGTTTCTCGAGATCGCTGGCGATCTTTGCCAAGAACTTGTTTGGAGCCACGCCGACAGATGCCACCAGACCAGTCTCACGTTGGATTTCATCCTTGAGTTGACGGGCAATCTGCGATCCCGAACCGAACAGCTCCACGCTGCCAGTCACATCGAGGAAGGCCTCGTCCAACGAAAGCGGTTCCACCAACGGCGTGTAGCGGAAGAAGATATCGCGAATTTGCCGAGAGACCTGGGCATAGAAATCCATCCGCACCCTCAGCACGACTGCCTGCGGACAAAGTCGCAACGCTGTCGCTGTGGGCATCGCACTATGGACGCCGAACCGTCGCGCCGCATAGTTGGCCGCCGCAACGACACCGCGACCTTCAGGCGTGCCACCAACAATCAGTGGTTGGCCGACAAGTCGAGGGTTTTCTCGCTCCTCAACCGAAGCATAGAAGGCGTCCATGTCGAGGTGAAGAATCGCACGAGTCGACGGTTTGCGGCTGTCACTTTCGAAGCTCGATGTCGTATTCATCAGTTCCCGTCGATTCTCCGTCTCGCTGACGTTTACGACCCCAAGAGCGACAGCCACTTCCCACTACTCAACAACGATTCCGCAGATCGCATCTGTAGCTTACACAGTAACTCGCCGAGGCCGAAATGAGAATCTTCGCGGTTTGGGTCTCTCTCCTTCCTAAGACGATTTCGAAAGTTCACGAGGAAACCACTAATTCGATTCCCGCAACATCAATCACGCGTTCAAGTCGACAACAATGCGACCTTTGACTTGACCTTTGAGAATCTCGGCAGCCAATATGGGGACGTCGGTGAGTGTTGCCGGGCGGATCATTGCGTCGAGCTTTTCCAACGGTAAGTCGGAGGCGATTCGTTGCCAGGCCCGCAGGCGGTTTTCGTACGGCTGCATCACGCTATCGATCCCGATAAGATTGACTCCGCGAAGCAGAAACGGAATTACGCTCCCCGGTAGTTTCGCTCCGCCTGCAAGTCCGACTGCAGCGACGGACGCGCCGTACTTCAGCTGTCCAAGAACTCGTGCAAGCATCACGCCGCCGACCGCGTCAACACAACCGGCCCATGTTTCGGATTCGAGCGGCCGTTTGGAGACCGAATCGAGTTCGCTGCGGGGGACGATCCGTGTTGCTCCAAGGGATTTCAGATACTCGGTCGTCTCAGGTCGCCCGGTCACGGCTGCAACTTCATACCCGAGTTTGCCAAGAATCGCAGTCGCGATCGAACCGACTCCGCCGGCGGCTCCGGTCACTAAGACTTCGCCTTGATCGGGTGTCAGTCCGTGGTCTTCCAAAGCAATGACTGCGAGCATCGCAGCAAATCCGGCCGTTCCGACTGCCATCGACTGCCTGGTTGTCAGACCATTCGGCAACGGCACCAGCCAATCGGCGTTGACACGTGCCTTTTGCGAAAAGCCACCCCAGTGGGTCTCGCCGACACGCCAGCCGGTAAGTACGACTTTATCGCCGGGTTGGTAACGCGAATCGTCCGAGGTTTCCACCGTTCCTGCGAAGTCGATACCTGGAACGTGAGGGTACTTCCGCACAAGTCCGTTCACCGGGGTCAGGCAGAGTCCGTCTTTGAAATTCACCGTGGTGTATTCGACAGCAATAGTCACATTACCCGTTGGCAGTCGGTCTTCGGTCAACTCGACAACCGCTGGAACGGCTTCTGCGTCGCTTTTCTCTTCAATCATAAGAGCGTTAAATGGCATGGTCTACTCCGATCAACTCGTGACACAGACTGCGAGCCTGCTTCCGTTTGGCGTACGGCTTTACCACCGTTCTGTTAGTAATGTTTGGTCTGCAATCACCATGCCGTTGACGGCTCTTAGCTATTAACATGTGTTGCAGAGGCACTCTTGATCCATTCAAGCGGACTGTCGTTACAAATGTGTGCAGATATGGGCAGCTTGCAAATCGGAACTGTGCGAAACCGGGCAGCTTTACAATTTGTGAATGCGGTCACGAGTGTATGAAGGACAGTCGACATACACGAGATTTCTTCCCTACAGTCACACGACCGAAAAGAGTTCTTTGAACATCACGAGGGCATCGACGAAACCGAGTCGTGAATGGCGAAACGCTTTGGGGAGCGTTCCAACCACTTGAAAGCCGTGCTTCTTCCAAAGTCGAACGGCTCCTTCATTCGTCGAAACGACGAAGTTGTACTGCATCGATAAAAACCCGCGTTCAATCGCTTCTTGTTGTGAGTGTTCGCACATTGCCGAAGCAACGCCTTTGCCCCGTGCCTTATCGGAAACGATGTACCCACAATTGCTGACATGACTTCCCGGCCCCGGCTGATTCGGCTTGAGGTAGTACGTGCCAACGATCAATCCATCGTCAACGACAACGAACGTTGCCAAAGGTCGTTCAATCCAAATGTGGTAAGCCTGTTCTTCGGAGATATCGGTTGGAAACGCGTACGTCTCTCCGGCTCGAAAAACCGGTTCGATGATCCGCCAAGTTGCCGGCCAATCCTGTTCTTCAAACCGTCGAATATCCATCGCCGATACTTTCCCTCAGACTGACCAGTCGCTCCGAAGCACAACCGCTTGCCCGTTTCCGGTCCAATGCATCTATGACATCGATCGTTAGAAATAACACCGCCAACCTGGACCGACTTGTGCGGGACTGAACCTGCGTGTGTTTTTTTGCGACGGTTTGAGGTCGCATTACGAGTTTTCGATAACCACTTTTCCCATGGCTTTTCCGCTTTCCAATCGAGCATGTGCTTTTCCGGCTTCGTCGAGTGAGAACCGTTGTTCATCGAGAACAGGCTTTAATCCACCGGCCTCGACAATCTCAGCGAGATCGCGGAGGATTTCGCCGTGTTGCTCTCGCTTGAAGTTGTGCAGCATGGGGATAAGCATAAAAACGACATGCAGCGACAGGCCCTTGAAGTGGGCGGGGGTCAAATCCAGCTCGCACATGGAGACGGTTGTTGCAACTTGACCATTGAGCGCAGCGGCCTCAAACGACTTCGTGAGATTCGCACCCCCGACCGAATCAAACACGATGTCGAACCCCGCGTCACCGGTATGCTTGGAAACATAACTTTCGATGGATTCCGTTTTGTAGTTGATGGGTGTTGCGCCGAGTTGTTCGATCAAGCTCAGTTGCTTCTCGCCGCCGCCAGTGGAATAGACATCAGCCCCCCAATGCTTGGCCAGCTGGACCGCGACATGGCCAACACCACCCGAGCCGCCGTGGACAAGCACCGTTTGTCCGCTTTTGATTCCTGCCCGCTGCAGTCCTTCGTAAGCCGTGATCGCAACCAATGGCAACGCAGCGGCTTCACTCATCGATAAGTTAGTGGGTTTACGGGCGATCAAACTAGCATCGGCAACCATGTAATCTGCCAACGCGCCAGGCAAGTCAGCCAATCCTCCGGCGCAGCCGTAGACTTCATCACCGACTGAAAACTTCTCCACGCCATCGCCGACCGCTTCAACCGTTCCGGCGAAGTCCATGCCTAGAATGGCTGGTGTGTCTGGCGACAGGGGTAAATCCTTCCCCATCTTACGAATCATCGTATCGACTGTATTCACGCTCGATGCTGCAATCTTCACGAGAACGTGTCCGGGTTTGACTTCCGGCTTGTCGACCTCGGCGACTTCGAACGTTGCATCTTCGCCATAGGTTTTGACTTGCATCGCCTTCATGATTAGCTCCTGTTCGAATTGGTGTGCCGGACAGACTGCTAGTCTGTCTTCGAGATGTTTGACGCTTGTGAAATTGCAGTTTCTGGTCGACAGAATGCAGAGATTACGGCGACCAACTCAGATCGGTCTTTTGCTCCGAGAGCGTCCAAAGTTTGGTTGCCGCTTCTTTGTCGAGAGCACACGGGTCCAACTTACACTCACCGACCGGGCCGACCGTATCAGCTCGTTTTGTGGGGCCATAGAGTTTCTCAGACTCGACATGCTCCTCTGTCGCGCACATGACTTCGGGCCAAGAACCTCTCTCCGCAGACTGTGCGATGACGCGAGAAAGGATTGACCAAAGAATTTTATTGAAAGTGCTAGCCGTGTCCTTTAGCAGATTGGTTCGTGACGCACCGGGGTGACAGACCTGAACGATCACGTTTCTGTTCGCAGCTTTGACACGCCGTTGTAATTCATAAGCGAACATCATCTGTGCGAGTTTGCTCTGAGCGTACGCGTTCCAAGCGGTATAGTTTCCGTCGAAGTTCAGGTCTTCGAACTGAATCCTCTTGAGTCCCATCTTGTAAGCGTTACTGCCAACGACCACGATGCGTCCTGCCGATTCCTCGATCCGCTCGAATAGCAATCCGCAGAGCAGGAAATGGCCAAAGTGGTTCACGCCGAGTTGGCTTTCGAATCCGTCGACGGTGAGCTCATGTTTGGCCACCTGCGCGATGGCGGCGTTGCAGATGAGTGCGTCGATACGAGGGACCTTCTTCAAGGTCTCCGCCGCAGCTTCCCGCACGGAATCCAACGCAGCCAAGTCCATGCGTATCAAACTCACATCCGCGTTTGGGCCAAATTCCTGTTTCAGGGTTTCGATGGCCGCGGCGGACTTTTCGACACTGCGGTTCATCATCACCACTTTCGCCCCCTTGGACAGGAACACCCGAGCGGCCTCAAATCCCGCTCCATTGTTGGCGCCAGTAATGACATAGGTCTTACCATTGAGGGAACCAAGACGCTCAGGTGTCCAGCCAGTTGGTCCGAAATGTGTGTCAGTGGTAGACGGCATGTGGTTCTCCCGCTGAGTCTCGTTCAAGCCTTGGACACTGTTGTTATCAGCGCAAACGCAAGCGGTGTGCCAGAGTCCGTCGATTTCGCAGAACGCAGGGTTTCGACCTGATTTGCGCGGATCGGTCGCTGATTGAGTAGCAAGGTTGTCCGCATATGCGCAGGTTGCGGACGATGGCTGTCAACATGCGGACAGACATGGTAGAGATTGGCCGACGATGTTTACCAAACGGGATCTAGCCCTCGATCCCGTGTTGTTTCATCATGCGGTAGAGTTTGCGGCGTTCGACGCCGAGGATACGGGCGGCGGCGGATTTGTTGCCGTTTTCTCGTTCGAGCACTTCCTTGATGTGTTCTCGTTGAAGTGCCATCAGCGAACCTTCTTGGTTTCTGAAGTCCGTTGTGCCGACTGAGGGCTGAGGCTCGAATTCCTCCGGCAAGTCTTCAATCGAGATGCGTTTGTCAGCGAGAATCTTCGCCCGCTTGATCGTGTTGATGAGCTGCCGAATGTTACCCGGCCATTCGTACGATTCCAGCGCAGCGCGAGCATCGTCATCCAGTTCGTAGTCGTCACCGACAAAGTGGTCGACGAGCAAGCGAATGTCGCCTGCTCGGTCTTTCAACGGTGGAAGCTCGATGGTCAAAACGTTGAGGCGGTAATATAAGTCTTCGCGAAAACGCCCTTCCTCGACTTCCTGTTTCAGATTGCGGTTTGTGGCAGTGACGATGCGGACATTCGCGCGGCGTTCTTTCTCAGAGCCAACGCGACGCATCGAGCCGTCTTCCAGCACACGCAGCAGTTTCGGCTGAAGTGCCAACGGCAATTCGCCGACTTCGTCGATGAACAACGTGCTACCATCGGCGACTTCAAATAGACCGATTTTCGCCATGGTCGCGCCGGTAAAGGAACCCTTCTCGTGACCAAAGAGTTCGCTTTCGACCAGTTGCTCGGGCAGCGCGGCACAATTGACCGTCACCATCGGGCGATTGGATCGCGAACTTCCTTGATGGACTGCTTGAGCAACCAATTCTTTTCCCGTTCCGCTCTCTCCTTCGACTAACACCGGAGTATCGGTTGGGGCGACGCGTTCGATCAGCCGGAAGACTTTCTTCATCGGCTCCGACTCGCCAATCATTTTCACAGGCGGGCGTTTCGTACGGTCGATCACTTCGCGAAGTTGCGTATTCTCCTTCCGCAACTTTCGTCGTTCGAGAGCCCCCAGACATCGCCGCTCGAGTTCGTCCATGGGAAACGGCTTCGAAAGAAAATCGAACACTCCCCGTCGCATGGACTCCACCGCATTCTCGATCGTTCCTTCACCAGTCAATACGATGATTTCGGTCTCAGGGTTGACGTCTCGCATCCGCTGAACGAGTTCCAGTCCACTCAGACCGGGAAGATTCCAGTCGAGCACCGCGATGTCGAAGTCACGTTTCTGACATTGCGCAATTCCGTCCTGACCACTCGTCGTATGCGTGACTTGATGACCATTCCTCTGAAACCAACGCACGAAGCCGGCCGCAAAATCTGCATCGTCGTCCACGAACAGAATGTCAAATGTATCGCTGGACATGTGAGGTCGATTGGGTGTGGAACAAAATGCGGTAGAATGCCCCAATTGTACGAAAAACGCCGCAGAACAGGCAGTCTTTCTATTGATCGTACGGGCATTTGGCCTCCGAAAGTTTTTGGTGGTCACTCGAAACCGCCAATTTGTGATGAGAACGCTCATGAATGCTCAAGACTTGCTCGAACTCGATTTGCGGGGCCAAACGCGAGTGCTAAAACAATTGGCTCAGGGGGCTTCGCTGGACAAAGTCCTTCAAACGCTCGTTGAAGTCACCGAAGAGTCTCGCCCGGACACGATTGCATCCGTACTGTTGGTCGACGAAGAAACAGGCCGCCTGCGAAACGGCGCGTCGCGTCGGCTGCCCAAGTCGTACTGTGAGGCGATCGACGGAGTGATGCCCGGTCCGGATGTCGGTTCGTGCGGCACGGCTGTGTACACCGGCCAGCGTGTCATCGTGGAGGACATCAGCACCGACCCGCTGTGGAAACGGGAGCGCAACATTGCGTTACGAGCCGGTCTGCGTGCCTGCTGGTCCGAACCGATTATTAGTTCGACTGGCGAAGTCATCGGGACCTTTGCCATGTATTATCAAAGTCCTCGCGCGCCAGATGAAAGTGAGTTGGAATTCGTTTCGAGCAGCGCCAACTTGGCGGCACTCGCGATTGGCCGCGTGCGTTACCAAAATGCCGTCGAAGGCGAACGCGCGATGTTGAAGACGATCGTCGGAGCGATTCCCGATGCATTTATCGCCTGCGATCTCGACCGCACGATCCAGCACTTCAGCCGCAGCGCCACACGGTTGTTCGGGTATGAACCCCAAGAGGTCATTGGCCAAAAGACGAAAATATTCTACGCCCACCCATCAGACTACGATCGAATGTTCAACGAACGCTTCAACACAAGCGTCGGGGAAAGTCTCGAGGTTGTCGAGATTCAGTGGCGACGGCGAAACGGCGAGACGTTTCCCGGCGAGCTCGTGGGAACAACCATCCGCGATGAACAAGGTAAGCCGATCGGTTTTCTCGGCTTGATCCGCGATATCACCGAGCGGAAATGCGCCGAAGCCAAGCTCGCTGAGAGTCAAGACAAACTCGTCCGGGCCGAGCGACTGGCGGCGATGGGGCAAATGGTCTCGGCGATTGCTCATGAGAGCCGGAATGCGCTCCAGCGTATTCAAGTCGCCGTCGATGTGCTTCAGTACGAAATCGAAGAAGGGTCAGAAGCACGAGACGATCTCGACCGCATCAGCCGAGCCAAGGCGGACTTGGAACACCTGCACAATGAGCTACGCAGTTTCGCCGGCCCAATTCAGTTGATCACGTCGACGTGCAACTTGTCGGAAATCTGGCGACAGGCGTGGACGAACCTCCAAGTCGCACGAGCCGGTCGCGATGCAACACTCATCGAGAACACGGACGAAGTCAACTTGATTTGTGAGTGCGACGCCTTCCGACTCGAACAGGTTTTTCGCAACTTGTTCGAGAATTCACTGGCAGCATGTAGTGATCCGGTACAGATCACGGTGACGTGTCAGAATATGGACATCGACGGTGGCTCCTGTGTCTCCGTTTCAGTCCGTGATAACGGACCGGGTCTGTCGGAAGAGATTCGTTCGCGTGTTTTTGACGCGTTTCACACGACAAAAGCCAAAGGAACGGGTCTTGGCATGGCAATTGCGAAAAGGTTCCTCGAAGCACATCACGGCACCATCGATATCGGCGACGGTTACAACGATGGTGCGGAGTTCGTCATCACTCTGCCGCGAAATACCCAATGACTGCTCGCCTCAAAATCGTAATCGCCGATGACGAAGAAGACATTCGTCAAGGATTTCGCCGCTTGCTTTGCAAGCTTGGCTGCGAAGTCGTTGGTGAAGCCGCTGATGGCCGAGAACTGGTCGAAGTATGTCGTTCGGCCAAGCCCGACCTTGTGATTACCGACATCCGAATGCCCGAAATGTCGGGAATCGAAGCGGCCCGGAAGATCGCTGAGACGCAGACGATTCCGGTGATTGTCATCTCCTCGTACGAATGTTCCGCCGACGAAGACTGTGCATCCATCGCGGATTTTCTTCTCAAACCCGTCAGTTTATCGGACTTGGAAGCAGCGATTGCAAAGGCCTGTCCTGCGTAGAACTAACGTCGCAGTGGTCAACTCGGGACGCGAACGACCGGGGACTGCTGGTCCGGTTGAACTGCGCGTATATGGGCAATGTCGCTTCGAGAGTTGTCCGCAAATGGGCAGGTCTTTGGCGATGAGTTGAGCGAAAAGCGGAATCCCGCGGGTTTCGCGAAAAGGCACGGGCTTTGCTTTTGGAGGTTTCGACTTCGCGGGTAAGGGGGGAACCTTTCGTCGCCAGCGCATTGACTCGTACCAGACTACCGAAAGTTACGATGCAGAATCTCACCACCTTTTGGCTCCTGCTGCTTGCGATGGCGGGGTGCAGTTCTCAGTCTTCAGGTCCACCGCCGCGGCCAACGCCGACAATGACAATCGCTCAGCCGGTGGTAAAACAGATCGTCGAATGGGACGCCTACATGGGGCGTTTGGAAGCGATCGACTTTGTGGAAATCCGTGCACGCGTAAGCGGCTATCTTCAATCGATTCACTTCGACGAAGGTCAGATCGTCAAAGAGGGTGATCTTCTGTTCGTGATCGACCGGCGTCCGTTTATTGCCGAGTATGACGGAGCCCAGGCATCGCTGAGGCAAGCGGAATCTCAGTTGCAGCAGGCGAAGGCACAACTGGAACAAGCGAAGGCTCAGAAACTCCAGTCGGATGCTCAATTGACGCTCGCTGAAGCGCGGGTGAAACGTACTCGTCAATTGGCGAGACAAAACGCAACGACCGAAGAGGAACTCGATCAGCGTGAGGCGGAATTCCTTCAGGCTCAAGCCGACGTTGAGGCGAGCAAGGCGGGAATCAGTTCGGCAGAAGCTGCAATTGTTACGGCCGGTGCCGCCGTCGCATCGGCTGAAGCGGGTGTTCAAGCAGCGCGGTTGAATCTGGATTACACGCGGATTCACGCTCCGGTCGGTGGTCGCATTAGCCGTGAAGGTGTGTCTGTGGGAAACCTCGTGAGCGGTGGGACAGCGACCTCCACGTTGCTGACGACGATCACATCGGTCGCGCCGATCTATTGCACCTTCGACGTGAACGAGCAGGAGGTGCTCAAATACGTCCGACTGGCTCTATCCGGCAAACGCGAGAGTTCCCGGGTCGCCAAGAATCCGGTTTACCTGGGTTTGGTCGATGAGAAAGGTTTTCCTCATAAAGGTCATATGGATTTCGTGGATAACCGCTTCGATTCCGGGACCGCCAGCATGCGTGCACGCAGTGTGTTCCCGAACGCCGACGAAGTCTTGGTGGAAGGGATGTTTGCACGGATTCGGATTCCCGGTAGCGCCTCTTACAAAGCTGTGCTGATTCCTGATTCCGCGATTGGCACCGATCAGTCTTCGCAATACGTCTACATTGTTGTCGATGGGAAAATCCAACGTCGAAGCGTCGTTCTTGGCCCGATTGTCGATGGGCTGCGAGTGGTACGCGAAGGCCTAATTGGTGACGAATCGCTGGTTATTGAAGGACTGCTGCAAGCCCGTCCTGATATGGAAGTTAAAACCAAGGAAGGCACGATCGAGGTCATCGAGGACGGACTTCCCGATGACTACGAACCTCTGCCACCCGAACAATGGATATCTCCAGAGCCCGATCCGCTTCCTGAGTTCAGCGAAGTTGCCCGAGACAACGAAGTTGGCTCACCTGAACTAGGAGGCAACCCCCAATGAAGTTCCCTCACTTCTTCATCGAGCGACCAATCTTCGCGACGGTGCTTTCGATTTTGATCATGTTGGTCGGCGGGATCACTTATTTCTCGCTTCCGGCGTCCCAGTACCCCGACGTTGCCCCCCCGACGATCTTGGTACGTGCCAGCTATCCCGGTGCGACTCCCCAAGTGATTGCGGATACGGTCGCTACGCCGATCGAACAGGAGATGAACGGCGTTGACGACATGCTCTATATGGAATCGTCGTCGAGTGCCGACGGCACCATGCAGCTGACAGTGACGTTCAAACTCGGGACCGACCTCGATGATGCCCAGGTGCTTGTGCAGAACCGCGTCGCCGTTGCGGAAACTCGATTGCCGGCAACGGTTCGACAAATCGGAGTGACGACAACAAAGCAAATTCCCGACATGCTGATGGTTATCCACCTGACGTCTCCTGACGAAAGCCGAGATGACCTCTACATCAGTAACTTCGCCTTCCTACAGGTTCGCGATGCATTGATGCGACTTGATGGCGTTGGGGATATTCGTATTGCGGGCGGCAATGAATACGCAATGCGAGTCTGGCTGGACATCGAAAAGATGACTCACGTCGACCTGACGGCGGGCGATGTGATCCAAGCGATTCAACAGCAAAATGTGCAGGTCGCGGCCGGTGTTATCGGTCAACCTCCGCTCGACAAAACGGGGGCGTTCCAGCTTAACGTCACCACGCAGGGGCGACTGAAGGACGCGAAGGAGTTCGGCAACATCATCGTCAAACGGGGTGACGATGGTCGGGTGACTCGCTTGAGCGACGTGGCCCGGTTGGAACTTGGTGCGCAGGATTATTCCCGCCTGAGTTATCTCGACGGAAAACCGGCTGTCGCTGTGTTGGTCTACCAACGCCCCGGAACGAACGCTGTCGACACGGCTGCCGAAGTCAAACAGACAATGGCCGAACTGCGGGAAGATTTTCCGGAAGGCGTCGGCTACGAAGTTGCTTACAACCCAACCGATTACGTCGAAGAGTCGATCAATGAAGTGTTCAACACGCTGTTGATCACAACCGCGTTAGTTGTGCTGACTGTGTTTATCTTCCTCCACAACTGGCGACCGACCATCATTCCGGTCATCGCCATCCCGATTTCCCTGATCGGCACATTCGCCGCGATGCAGGGGTTGGGAGTGACACTCAATACGTTGTCGCTCTTTGGTTTGGTACTGGCGATCGGGATTGTGGTCGATGACGCGATCGTGGTGGTCGAAAACGTGGAACGGCTGATTGCTGAGGGACTGTCACCTCGCGCGGCGGCCCATAAAGCCATGGACGAAGTCGGTGCAGCACTGATCGCAACGACGCTCGTCTTAATTGCGGTGTTCGTTCCGACCGTTTTCATCCCCGGAATCAGCGGCCAGTTTTACCAGCAATTTGCTTTGACCATTTCTATTTCGACCGCAATCTCGACTTTCGTCTCACTGACGCTGACACCGTCGTTATGTGCATTGCTCTTGAAACCGAAGACTAGTGACGAATCCCTCGCTGAAGTCGATGAGACAAATGGCAAAAAACGCGGGACATTCCTGTCCCGGTTTGTCGGTCGGACGCGACGTTTCCTGACACTTCCGGCCCGACTCTTCAATCGAACATTCGATACCGCGAGCAACATCTACGCGGGTATCGTCTCGCGAGTGATCCGGACTTCCTTCGTTGCATTGCTGATTTATGCGGGGCTGCTCGCCTGCACGTGGTACAGTTTCGGCCTTGTTCCGACGGGGTTTATTCCCGAGCAGGACCAAGGCTACCTGATCGTCGCGATTCGGCTTCCCGACGGAGCGGCGTTGTCGCGTACGGATGAGGTGACAAAGCGAGTCGCCAAGGCAGGCAGCGAGATTGACGGAGTTGCCCATGCCGTTGGAATCGTTGGTTTATCGGGTTCGACGTTTACGATCACGCCGAATGCAGCGGTGTCATTCCTCCCGCTTGAAGACGCCAAGGAACGGGCCGCTCGTGGCCGCGACGCCAACACCATTGCTGCCGAGGTGCGAGCCGCTGTGAGCGAAATCAACGAAGCGGAAGTCTTCATCATCCCGCCGCCACCGGTCCGTGGGATTGGTCGTGGTGGTGGATACAAGATGTACGTGCAAGATCAAAGCGGAGCCGGACTCGAAGCACTGAGTCAAGTCACCGACAAAATGGTTGCCGAAGCGAATCAGCAACCCGGCGTTGTCCAGGTGTTTTCCAACTTCCGGCTCAGCGTGCCACAAATCTACGCCGACGTGGATCGAACCAAGGCGCAGATGCTGGACATTCCAATGAGCAACGTGTTCGAAGCCCTGCAGGTTTACCTCGGTTCTAGTTACATCAATGACTTCAACATTCTCGGCCGGACTTACCGGGTGACCGCTCAGGCAGAACCGGAATTTCGCGACGAACCCAGCGACATCCTTCGATTGAGAACCCGTAGCGCACGGGGCGACAGTGTGTCTCTTGGCAGCATCGTCGAGGTCAAACAAACCGTCGGCCCGGATCGTCTCGTCCGGTTCAATTTGTATCCGTCCGCTGACATCAACGGCAACACGGTTCCGGGATTCAGCACGGGGCAATCGTTGGCGACGATGGAACGTCTCGCTGACCAAATTCTGCCGCCGGGCTTTGGCTACGCATGGACCGAGATCGCCTATCAGGAGAAACAAGCCGGCAACACAATTGTGTTTCTATTTCCGCTGGCGGTCTTGTTTGTCTTCATGACATTGGCGGCTCAATACGAGAGCTGGCTGCTGCCGTTGGCAATCATCTTGATTGTTCCGCTTTGTTTATTGTTCGCGATCATCGGCATCTGGTTCCGTGGCATGGACAACAATATCCTCACGCAAATCGGTTTCATTGTGCTGGTCGGTCTGGCGTGCAAAAACGCGATCCTGATTGTTGAGTTCGCCAAGCAAGAAGAAGACGCCGGCAAAGATCGGTTTCAAGCTGCCATCGATGCATGTCGCCTACGTCTGCGGCCAATTTTGATGACCGCTTTCTCGTTCATCCTCGGCGTCATCCCATTGTTGATCGCGACAGGAGCCGGCTTTGAAATGCGTCGCGTGCTCGGAACAGCAGTCTTCAGCGGAATGCTCGGTGTGACGCTGTTTGGACTGTTTTTGACACCGGTCTTCTATGTCGTACTGCGTCGGTTCGCCCGCAAACCGGGACAATCGGAATCATAAAAGTTCACTGTAACGGAATCCGCGGACAAGGAGTTACCTCCGACCAAATCAATTGATCGATTGAGAAGGTCGTAGTCCTCCCCGTTTGAGCACGACGACCAACTTCAAGCAACATCTTTGAGGGACACGGAGTCATACCGTGTCCCTTCAATCGTTTGATATTTCTGACAGATCGATGAAAACGTAAGTTGTTCCAGATTGGCGATCGTGCGCGGTGTTATTCGTGTCGAGTTGCGGTAAAAATGGTGGCAATGCCGACATTCGAAATCGACTTGCCCACGAATAAGCTCTCCACGAGGAAAGACTCCATGCCCCGATCCGACACGTTCTGTAGCCGCGCTTCTCTTGGCGTTCGGACGATATTGGTTCTCCCGGTTGTCGCTGCCCTGATGTCGTTGCTTAGTTCGACACTCATAGCTCAAGAATCGAATCCGCGAACAAGCGGCGATTCTGCCGATGTCACGACAGCGGACGTAATCGTCTACGGTTCGACACCCGGCGGTTTTTGTGCCGCCATCGCTGCTGCTCGCGAAGGGGCTTCGGTCATTCTATTGGAACCGACCGATCATGTTGGCGGAATGAATACAGGCGGTTTGAGCCACTGCGACTCGAACCAAATGGTTCGCAGTACGTTGATGGGTTTGTTTGACGAGTGGCATACACGGATTGTGAAAGATTACACCGCTCGCGGCCTCAAACCGCCCTATAACCCGGCGACAAAGGATCAATCTCGGTGGACTTTCGAGCCACATGTGGCGATGCGAGTGACCATGGAGATGCTCGACGAGGCTGGGGTCAAAGTGCTCACGGAACGCTATCTGAAATCCGCCCAGAAAAATGGTCCACGAATTACGTCGTTGGTCACAACGAAGGGGACGTTCACAGCCAAAGTGTTTGTAGACGGCACTTACGAAGGCGATTTGATGGCCGCTGCGGGAGTCGATTGGACGATCGGCCGTGAGGGTCGCAAAGAATACGGCGAATCGCTCGCCGGGAAGCAGTACCCGAAGTCGAAGATGAACATTGACGGATTCGATGCTGAAAGCCGACTCTTGCCATTGGTCACCACCCGCACTCCGGGTAACGAACTGGCGGGCGACGACAACATCATGACTTACAGTTTCCGGTTGTGTCTTACCGAAGATCCTGCCAATCGCGTGCCGATGCCCAAACCGACGGATTACGATCCGACGAAGTTCGAGATCGTCCGCCGGGCGCTCAAAGCCGGAGAGAAACGCGTTGGCTTCGACCTGTACCCGTTACCCGGCGACAAACTCGACGGCAACAATTCGATCGGAGGACAATTTTCCATCGGGCTGGTCGGCGGCGGTAAAAACTGGCACTCAGCTGATGAAGCGGGCCGACAGAAGATTTGGAAAGCTCATAAACAGTATACGCTGGAGTTCTATCATTTCCTGACGAACGATCCGGCAGTGCCCAAATCGATGCGGGATCGCTACGCCAGACTCGGCCTCTGCAAGGACGAGTTCGCCAACTACGACCACTTCTCACCGGCACTCTACGTCCGCGAATCGCGACGGATGAAGGGCCTGTATGTCATTAGTCAGAAAGACATTCTTGAGACTCCCGAGAAAGACGACGCAATTGCGATTTCGTCGTTCCCGATCGACTCACACGATTGCCAACGGATCGCACTTGCCGATGGAGGGGTGATTAACGAAGGGACGATCTTTCCCGTGCGGCGAAGCAATCCCAAGCAGGGCTACGCGTATCACGTGCCTTATCGGTCGATCCTGCCGAAGCCGGAACAGTGCAACAACTTGCTGGTCCCGGTTGCCCTGTCTTGCACGCATGTCGGCATCTCGTCGTTACGAATTGAAGGTGCCTGGATGGTCATCGGCCAAGCAGCCGGCATTGCTGCTGCGGTTGCCACGGAACAAGACATGCCGGTACAAGAACTTGCGTACGCGAAGCTCCGGGAGCGGTTGCTTGCACAAGGACAAGTTCTCGAGTTGCCTGTTATTACAGAATTGCCCATCCCTAACGAGTCGATTGCCGCAGAGTCGTTGCCGGGAATCGTGCTTGATGACACCCAAGCGGAACTCACTGGCAATTGGTCACGATCGACGAACTTCAAGCCCTACATCGAGTCCGGTTACGTCTTCTCTGGAGAGAAAGATTCCAAAGCGGACGGCGACGGGAAAACAACCGCGACCTTCCGATTCCAAGCTCCAAAGTCTGGCCAATACCAATTGCTGATCGCTTACTCCGCCCACGAAACCCGTGCGAAGAATGTCCCTGTAACAGTCTCCTCCGGGGACGACCGAAAGTCCTTTGAAGTCGATCAAACCAAGCCACTACCCTCCGGAAAACGCTTCCGCCCAGTCGCCACCATCGATCTTCAAGCAAGTATGGAAACCGTAATCCAAGTCTCAAACGCCAAGACGACCGGCTTCGTCATTCTGGACGCCCTTCAACTATTACCGGTCAAAACAAACTCAACCGAGGAAGATTAGTTCGGTTGCTATTGAACAAGTTAACATGCAACGCGGGCATTAGCCGTCCCCAACGAGAGCGCTACGCCGATGCCCTTCGGCGTTCAAACTGCTTTCGCGTTCATGGTACCGGTGAGGGATCGACTGTGTGTTCTGATTCGCTCCGGATTATCTGAGGTCTGTGATCAATCAATTCCAAAAGCTCCGGTGAACCCCTCTGGATGAAAGACTTGAAATCCCTGTCCTTCGTCAACTCCAATGATTGCTGAATCGAGAATCCGATTCCCGCAGACCTCATTCGAAGAGAAGGCTTCCATTAACTCGGAAATACACTCAGTGGACTCAACTGCCACAAAAACTGCCAGATGGTCGCCATCCACATAGTCATAGCCGTTGCGCGATGTAACCAATCATCAAGCCCTTTTGTGACAGCATGAATGGTGTCTGATCTATCGCCATGCGTGTCCTGACGGTGGCGCGTAAACTTCCATAGATCTCTCAAGTCATCAGCGACGGCGAGCCAACGGCGTATTCTCCGGAGACAAGGACATGATTCGTCTCGATGGGTGTTTCTGACTCGTTCGAAAAATTTTGGCCCCATTGTGGTTCGGCTTACGCCTTATACTGATGGACCTATCTTAGTCATGTGAAACGTTTCGGGCCTTTACTAAACACGTGCTCACAGTGAAAGAATCCCAGCCTGATTCTCTTTCGATTTTTGTCCGGCGAGCTGAGGACCTCCCCGATGGATACCGGCAGCTTATCGAGCATGCAGTGGATCGACTATACGCGTTGACCGGACGCATGCTGAATGCTTATCCGCATCTCCGTCGCTGGGAACAGACCGATGACGTCTTTCAGATTGCTGTCATGCGGCTGTACCGTTCCTTGGAGAGCGTCCGCCCCGATTCGGCAGCGCGTTTCTGGGGGTTGGCGGGCACTCAGATCCGTCGAACTCTGATCGATTTGGCTCGACAGCACTTCGGTCCTGAGGGAGCGCATTCGCGATACCGGAGTGATGGCGTCAAACTGAAGGAAATCCAAGACGGCGGGTCGGCGTGTACCAACGCGATGCAACGGAACGATCTTTTGGGAATCGATGATTGGATACTGTTCCATCAAACTGTGGAAACATTGCCCGTGGAAGAACGGGAGGTTATGGAGTTGGTGTGGTATGGAGAACACAGCCAACCAGAAGTTGCGGAGATGCTGCAGATCTCACTGAGAACAGTCAAACGACGCTGGCGGAGCGCTCGCCTGAAAATCGCGGAAGTACTGAAAAGAGAAACTGACTTCAATTGAGGCTCTTGATGTCTGACCCTTTGCCGATCGATACCGACGTTGTCGACTGTCTGCTGGACCACTGGGAAGAACTGCGTGAGGCGGGCATCTCGATCGATGTGGCCGAACTTTGTCGTGAGCATCCTAACTTGGTCGAAGTTGTCGCCGAGCGGATCGATCTCCTTGAATCCATCGATTGGCTTGTCGACGAAGGAAGGGATTCTTTCGAACTGAAGCCGCAACAGGGATTATCGGGTGGGTTGCCGAGTACGACGATGTCATCCGCTGAGTTTCTCGACATGGTTCACGGTTCTGGTTTGCTGCAGCCCGAGAATTTCGAGACTCATGACGGGTCCGCTGATGTGCTGGCGTCGTACGATATCCCTTCCAGGAGCGGGGCGCGAGAGACCGCGGAGTATCTCATTTCACAGGACTTGCTCACCCCGTATCAGGCTTCGATTTTGCTACTTCGAAGTCCGATTCCACTGGTTGTCGATCGTTATGTCATCCTGGATGAGATTGACTCCGGCGGCATGGGGCAAGTCTTTCTCGCTCGTCACACAGCCATGCGACGTGATGTGGCTTTGAAGATGTTGCCTCTCGAATGTACCGACTCGGAAAGTCGGGGTGCTCGTTTTCGACAGGAGGTTCATGCCGCCGCTAGTTTGACACACCCTAACATTGTCGCGGCATACGATGCTCAGGAATCGCACGGCAAGCAATATTTGGTCATGGAGTACGTTCGGGGCCTTAACCTGTCTCAATTAGTGGTTCTGAAAGGACCTTTATCGGTTGTGGACGCGGTGGACGCCGTTGTGCAAGCCGCTCAAGGACTCGCTCATGCCCACGAACGTGGTATTGTCCACCGTGATGTGAAGCCTGCCAATCTGTTGATAACAGACGACGGCACGGTGAAGGTGGCGGATCTTGGGCTGGCTCAAATCTCTCATGTTCCGACGAATGCTCAGCAGAATCCGTCGGGCTCTTTGACAGAGCAAGGGCTTATTCTGGGCACCGTCGCTTTCATGTCGCCTGAACAGGCACTGGATACGAAGTCCGCTGACGAGCGTTCCGATATTTACAGTCTGGGTGCCACACTGTTTTTTCTCCTGTCTGGTGATCTGCCTTATGCGGGTGATACTCCGATGAAAACGATCATCGCTCATCGAGAGACCCCCGTTCCTTCTCTGCGGACCAAACGCAGGAATGTGCCGCGGGCATTAGACGAAGTCTGTCACAAAATGCTCGCCAAGCGTCCGGCGGACCGGTTCCAGACGATGAATGAAGTGATCGAAACATTACGAGCCCTCCCGAACTCGGAATCATGTGATGACAAGCCACAGCCAGGGATCACGGTCTCTGGCGACACGCAACCCATGGCTTTGGTCAATGAAGACACGCAGGTCGATCATCCCGCGATTCCGTTCGATATGGTTTCTAAACCTCAGGCATCGGGCAGTGAGCAAAACCGATTTCCCTGGGCCGTGCTCATTCTGGCGTGTCTTGGAGGATTGGGAATCCTAGCCGGCATCGTTATAACGATCGGCAACGAGGACGGGACCACTACCGAAATCGACGCGGGAACGCCCAAAGAAATTGTCTTAAACGAAGTCGGGAAGCCTCCCAAAGTAGTTTATAGTGATGCCTCCGTGAAGACGCCCGCTAACCGAACTCCTGCCTGGAAACCCCCACCAGCGGATCAACCACTTCCCGGTCGGATTTTTGCACCGGCTGCGGTGCCCGGGTTGCGACGATGGCAACTGCATCCGCGTCGTTTGTCCGCGAATGTCAACTGCATGGCTTGGCATCCTGCAGGGAACCTGATTGCCTGTGGGACAAGCCAAGGCGTCATTCGGGTCGTCGATGCGAACTCACTCGAATTACAGCACTGTTTCTTGGGGCACACTCGTTCCGTCACTTCCGTAGCATGGCATCCCGGTGGTTCGATACTCGTCTCCGCCAGCCAGGATGGAACCGTGCGTTGGTGGGGCGTCGATAGGCAAGTCGGACCAATCTTGAAAGCTCATCAGGGCGAAGTACATCAGGTCGCCTGGAGTCAGGACGGCCGCAAGTTGGCGTCTGCCGGAGCCGATAGCAAAGTGCGAATCTGGAATTCCGATGGGACGCCTTCCACAGTGCTCGACTACCGGACCGGAGGCGTGCTTTGCGTTGCATGGGGACCCGATGATCGGCGTATTGCGACCGCGGGCGACGACCGCAAGGTTCGTCTCTGGCATGCCGACGGTACTCCCGAACGTGTATTCGAATCGAAACGCGGCTCCGTAGGGAGATTGTGCTGGCTCGGTGAGGATCGGTTAGTCGGAAAACTGGGTAGCGAAATCTACATTTGGAACACGAGAGGCGAAACTCAGTCCCAACTCATCGGTCACAGCAAAGGGATTTATGATATGGCCATCAGTCCCAATGCCAAACAGCTCGCGACCGTCGGTTATGATCGGACCCTCCGTTTCTGGGGTGCCGATGGAGCGACTCAATACCGAGCTTATCTACCAGGAACGGTTCGCTCGGTTGCCTGGAGTCCGGACGGGCGACGAGTCGTCACGTTCGACAGTACTCGATCGCTTCGTATTTACAGTTCGACCGCTCGTGGACTCATCAGCCGAGTTGCCGATCTTGGCTTGGTCCCATACTCCGTCGCCACAAACTCACAAGGCGATGAGATTGTGTGTGGCATGAACGGGGGGCAAGTCTATCAACTCGGATCCGATGGGGCCGTGAAGAATCGGATCAATGCAAGTACCGATCGGATCTGGGCCGTGGCCTGGAATCCAGCGGGAACGCAGTTTGTGACCGCCGGCGCTGATATGAAGGTCCGCATTTGGAACCGAGATGGATCGGCCAGTTCGACGTTGAAAGGCCATACCGGCGTCGTGTCTTGCGTCCGGTGGAGTCCTAATGGTCGGTGGATTGCCAGTGGAAGTGGCGATAAAACGATCCGCCTATGGGATGCGGCAAGCGGTGAGGCCGGACCGGTCCTGAACGGTCACACGGGACCAATTCGCGAACTCGCCTGGAGTCAGGACAGCAGACAATTGGTTTCCTGTGCTGTTGATCGTTCAATCCGGGTTTGGAGTCTTGAAGACGAAACACACCATGTGTTGGCTGAGACGGACCGTATCGTGATATCCATCGACTGGAGTCCCGATGGAAAACAAATTGCTGCCGGTTGCTCGACCGGATTGACTTATGTGTATTCGGCCGACGGCAAGAGTCAGAAGCAACAAACGCTCAATGGTCGTTCGCGGACCTATGTTCAAGGAACTCGCTGGAAGTCGGATGGTTCTCGGCTGGCGACGGCTCAGGGGGACGGCATCGTTCGTCTCTGGAAGAACGATGGTTCAATCGACCGCGTCTTGATCAACGATTCGAACGAATTGCTGGCGATTAGTTGGGCTCATACGGTCGATCGACTCGCCACCGTTGCAGACGGATGTACCAGCCAACTCTGGGATGTGGCCGCCGGTCGGCCGTTGTGGACCGCGATCTTTCTCAAGCCCGATAAGCTCGCAACCTGGGATGCGAGCGGTCATTTGATCGCAGGCGACCCTGAGGTCATCGAACAGGAGATCGTCTATATCGTCGAGCATGACGACGGTCGCCAAGAACTGCTCAAGCCCTCTGAGTTTGCCAAATACGAAGCCCAAGCTGCGAAGTAAGTTCATCACCCGTCTCGTTCAGAGAACTTTCTGCCCCCACAAGTTGACGTCAAGTGAGAGCCACGGCTTCGGTTCCTTGACGGCGATTTTGCTTTGATAGTCCGATTCGGCTACGGCGGAAACCACTGGCTTTCTGCATCGACTGAGTGGGGACGAGCCACGGCCATCACACCTCGTCTGCATTCGCTACAGGCCACAACTTTCGCGCTACCGCTGTTAATCGGCCTTTGCAGGTTTTTCGCAACGCCCCCTGTGAACGATGGCAGTTGGGACCGCCTGGTGACATGAACCGTTCTCGATGTTTTTCGAGAAATCAGGTCATTTTTGTTGGCCCTAAGTCGAGTTGGCTTTCGCCTATCCCAATAGCCGGGACTTTGATTTCAAACTCTGAATCAAATCTCTTAACAATCGCACAAGCCCTCTCACGCCAGTTTGCTGCGTGGCGATCGGGTTGACCGCCGGCAGCCCTGCTTCACCGCCCGTCGGGTTTTTCCACGAAAGTCGAGACCGCTATGTACTTTGACTGGCTCCAAACACTGAAGACACAATGCCGTTTCCGCTCCGTCAAGAAAAGCCGTCGTGCACGCACGCGGATTGGCGTGAGTGAAGCTCTCGAACAACGTGTGATGCTCACGACCAACGTGGCTTTGGTTGGTTCTGATCTCGAAATTCGCGATGGTTCCTCCGCTGGGGAAGCCAATGACCTCACATTGTCTGTGAGTGGAGGGAGCCTAGTCATCAGTGAATCGACGAATCAAATTGACGTGACAGGTATCGCCGGAGCCACTGGCAGCGGAACGAATGCTGTAACAATTCCACTGACAGCGTTCACTGGCGATGTCGTCGTCAACGCACTCGGCGGCGACGACACAATCGACATTTCCGCATTGGGTAGTAATTTGCCGGGTGGATTGATCATCGATGCCGGACTTGGCCTCGATACTGTCAACCTGAACGGGACATTGTCTTTGCGGTCGGATGAGAGTTTGAATATCCAAGCGGATACCATCAATCTCACAGGCAGTACCTCCGATGTGAGCACCAGCGGAATCGGCACTATCAACTTGACCGCTGACCGCAATATCGAATTGAGTGTCGACAGCAGCCTTTCGACAGTGAACGGGGGGATCACACTAAACGCCAACCCCACGGGCACAACCGCCGGTACTTTCGTCGGCTTGAAAACCGATTCTGCATCGATTCGTACCAGCGGCACGGGCAATATTCTACTGACAGGTAAAGGCGGAGACGACAGCCTCTCGCAAGACCTCTATGGTATTCATCTCGTCAACACCTCAGTGCAGTCGTTGTCTAATAGTGCAACCGCCGGCACGATAACTATCGATGGCGAAGGCGGCGATGGGACCCGCTCGAATAATGGAATCGTCCTTTCCGGTTTCAATACCGCCGTAACCAGTTTCAAGGGCGACATCCAGATTGTCGGACAAGGAGGCAACGGCACGGAATCATCCAACTTCGGGATTCAGCTTGGTTTCATCGATGAAATTTCGTCGCGTGGAACGGGACCGGATGCCGCCCGCATCTCGATCCTGGGAACAGGGGGCACGGGCAAATACGACAGTCTGGGCATCATGATGTCGGGTAGCAATTCCGAAGTGAAAAGCATTGATGGAGACATTGCGATCACGGGACAAGGCGGCAACGACAGCCAATCAAGCCATATCGGAATGTTCATCTTCAATTCTATGAAGATTCGGTCGACAGGCACAGGACCGGATGCCGCCGACATCACCCTGACCGGAACCGGGGGCACCAGTCCGTTCGGTGGCTTGGGACTCTTTCTTCGAGGCCCCAGCATGGAAATCAGCAGCAGCGCGGGTGACATTACTCTCGTTGGGCAAGGAGGGACGGCCACCAACGGAAGTTCCTCGAGCACCGGGCTTTTCATGCAGTCGTCGCCGACCGCGCGTGTTGGTACAGGTCAGCTTTCCATTCAGGGCACGGGAACCGGAAATTTCGGACCGGGGATTTCGGACCAAAATGGTGCCCAGTTGCTTTCCACAGGTGCGGGATCGATCGAAATTACGGGCGTCGGCTCGGGAACGAATTTCAGCATCGGGGATGCGGCGTTGATCGGGGGACCGACCGCGACCGGTCCTATTACAATCAATGCCGACACACTGAGTTGGGCTGCGACCACTCAAATTCAATCCAGCGGCGCATTGACGATTCAACCGCGAACAGCGGGAACGACAATCGGCCTCGGCGGCGGGACAGGGACTCTCAATCTCACCGACAGCGATCTTGCCACACTTGTTGACGGCTTTAGTTCCATAACAGTTGGAAACGCCACCTCCGGTGATGTCACCATCGACACGGCAACGTTCAACGATGCCCTCCACTTAGTGACCGGAGGCGAGATTCATGACCACGCAGGTGTAGACCTCACGCTAGCGGTTGGCGATTCCGTGACGTTGAATGGAACCGTCGCTCCCGGACTATCGCCTGGTGCGTTGACGGTGACCGGAGACGTTGTCCTCAATAATGGGGATGTTCTGGCCATCGAAATCGACGGGACTGCTGGGGTGGGTCTCGCTGGTGGGCACGATCAAATCATCGCCACCGGTCGTGTTGACTTAGTCGGGACGGTCAACTTGGCGTTGAGCGGCACCTATACTCCTGTCGGTGGCGAGAGCTTTACGATCATCGAGCGAACCGGAGGAACCGGCACGTTTGATGGCCTGCCGGAAGGAACCATTCTCACAAATTTTCTTGGGACAGCGTTAGATGCCACCATCACTTACACCGGTGGTGACGGCGACGATGTGGTTCTCTCAGTCATTCCACCTCCCGAAACGAGAATCAGCGTTTTGGGGAACGACCTCGTCATTGAAGATGTCAATGGCGGTGTGAGCAACGACCGGCTTAACTTCAGTGTCAGTGGAACCAATCTGGTCATTAATGACCCGGCGAACGAGCTTGAAGTCATTGGCATCGCGGGAGCCACCGGGAACGAAACCCATAAGGTCACGTTGCCACTGAGTGCCTTCACCGGCAATGTGATCGTCAACACTTACGGTGGTGACGACACCGTCGATGTCTCCACCCTCGGTAACCGCTTGCCCGCAGGGTTGTTTATCGACACGGGCACCGGTCTCGACAGCGTTGACCTGAATGGAACCATCAATCTGGGAAGCGGAAATCTGGACGTTCATGCGGATACGATCACGCTCACGAGCAGCGCTTCGGACATATTCACTTCCGGCAGTGGGAGTATCAACCTGTCCGCCGACCGGAACATCGCTCTGAATTCCGGAAGTTCCCTGACGACCGTCGATGGGGGCATCACACTCACCGCAAATTCGTCGGGCACAAGCGTCGGCAGTTTTTCCGGAGTTTCCGCAACTTCTGCTTTCCTGCGAACGAGCGGGACGGGCGATATCGTCGTTCTCGGGAAGGGCAGCGATGACGCTACGACCGGTAGTCACTTCGGAATTCATCTCAACAACTCTTCGATCATATCCTCCGCCATTGGTCTCTCAGCTGGAACCATTTTGCTTGACGGTGAAGGCGGAGCCGGGACCACTTCGAACGTTGGGGTCTTTCTTCAGGGAACAAGCAACCGTGTGAGCAGTGTCGATGGAGACATCGACATCCGTGGTCAGGGCGGGAATGGCACGCAAGGCTCGAACATTGGCGTGAACGCGTTTTTCATCCGTGACATCACGTCGACGGGGACTGGCGCCGATGCTGCAAACATTACGATTACGGGAACGGGCGGCGCGGGCACGGCGGGCAACTCGGGAGTTATCTTGCGGGGATCCAGCACTGATGTGACCAGCGTCGACGGCGACATCACGATTGTTGGGCAGGGTGGAGTTGGAACGAGTTCGACGAACTTCGGTGTCTTTGTCGATCAGATCGATACGATTGCCTCGACTGGTGCCGGGATGGATGCGGCGACCATCACGATTGAGGGGACCGGGGGAGCAGGGTCGGCATCCAATTATGGTCTGTTGATTCAAGGGGCAAACACAACAATCGTCGGCAACAACGGCGACGTGACGCTGTCGGGCAGGGGCGGTTCCGGTCTGTCCTCATCGAGCCACGGCCTCTTACTCAAGCAAGGGCCGACTGTTCAGAACAACGCAGGAAATTTGTCCGTTCTTGGAGTCGGTACAGGGACAAACTCGATTGGGATCTCTGCCGACAACGGGAGTGCAGTGCAGTCTGTGGGCTCCGGCGAGATCGAAATCACTGCTGAGGGGACTTTGACAGATTTCGTCACCAACGGCAGTGTCGTGGTGGGTGGTCCCTCCACAGGCCCCTTAGCAATCACCGCCAATACCGTTGATTGGTCGACGGGCACTCAACTCCAATCAACCGGTTCGCTGACCATTCAGCCGCGAACGGCGGGAACATCCATCGGCCTGGGCGGTGGCTCGGGTACGTTGAACCTCTCAGATACCGAACTCAACTCGCTAGTGGATGGCTTCAGTTCGGTGACCATTGGGAACGCAACTTCTGGCGACATTGACATCGACACCGCCGCCTTCGCCGACTCAACCACACTGGTGACTGGCGGGACGATTCAGGACCGCTCCGGAAACGACCTTACGCTGACCGCGGGCGATGCCGTGACCTTGGATGGCGATGTCACGCCGGGGGTGTTGACGGTGACCGGTCATGCCGTGTTGAGCGATACGGTCGAAATCGAGATCGGCGGCTCCACTCCTGGAGAAGGTGTCGGTTTCCACGACCAAATTAACGTAAGCGGATCTGTGACGATTGGGCCCAACGTTGCCTTGTCAGTCAATAGTGTCAGTTACACGCCGACGGCATCCGACGAATTAGTGACAATCGACAGCGGAAGCGGCGTCTCGGGCACTTTCAACGGTTTGCCGGAAGGAAGCTTGCTGCCGAACTTTTTGAACTCAGGAACGGACTTCCGAATTACCTATGTCGGCGGTGTCGATGGTCATGACGTCGTTCTGCATCGAGCAAATAGTGCTCCCATCGCCACAGACGATGCCGACCTCACCGAGGAAGACACCGTATTGTCCGGCGTCTCGGTGTTAGCAAACGACACCGATGCCGAGAACGATCCATTAGTCGTGATTGCTCTGAACGGGAATTCGGCAAACATCGGACAAGCAACGGTTTTGGCCTCGGGAGCCACAGTCACACTCCACGCGGACGGGAGTTTCGTGTATGACCCGACGACGTCGACAACGTTTGATTCTCTGCCATTTGGCCAATCAACGGTCGATAGTTTTGGCTATTCAATAACAGACGGCAATGGGCTATTTGATACCGCGACCGTCACCATTACGGTCGTTGGTGTCAACGATGCTCCGACTGTGACGAATGCCGGTGACGTCGTGGTTGACGAAGGTCAGACCGCGACCAATTCTGGCACATGGAGCGACGTGGACGCCTCGAACTCCGTAACGCTGACCGCTTCGGTCGGCACCGTCGTCAAGAATGCCAATGGAACGTGGAACTGGAGTTTTGATACCAACGATGGTCCCGATCAATCGCAAAACGTTGTGATCACCGCTAACGACAGTTCCGGCGTCACCACGCAAACAGATTTCGTCTTGACGGTTGCGAATGTAGCACCAACGTTTGTGTCGGTTCCACCCGATCAAGCGATCGATGAAGGCCAACTGCTCAGCTTGACAGCTTTGGCGACCGATCCCGGCGCGGAGTTGCTGACCTATTCTTGGAACTTCGGTGATGGCACGACCGCTGTCGGAAGTGCAGTGTCTCACGCGTATGCGGACAACGGTATTTACACTGTCGCCCTTACGGTGACAGATCCGGATGGAGGCAGTGACAGTCATTCCTTCAATGTCACTGTCGCGAACGTGGCTCCCACCACAGTTCTAGCGGGCCCGAATGTGGCAGTCCGCAATCATTCCGTCACCTGGTCGGGAACCTTCACCGACCCAGGTTCGGCTGACACTCATCAGCAGTCCTGGGTCATCACAAATAGTTTAGGGACCATTGTCACCACCGGCACAGGTAGCTCTCTCGACTACACTCCCAGTGACTTGGGAACCTTCACTGTCCAGTACACCGTCAACGATGACGATGGCGGCTCGCATAGCTCAAATCTGACGTTCGACGTCTTCGCAGCAGCAGTGATCCCGACCCCCAACAATCCCAATGAGTCGCTTCTGGTCATTGGTGGTAGCGACCTCGCCGAGAAAATCTCAGTCCGGCCTCAGTCAGGCGGCGGAATCCGTGTCGATGTTCGAGAACGTCACTCAAGCGGCGCAGAAACAATCCGGAACCTAGTCTTTGCCGAAGCCGTCAGCGAGGTATTGATCTATGCCGGTGGTGGGAATGACATGGTTCAAATTCATTCTCAACTGCCCCTCGGCACGACGATTTATGGGGGTAACGGAGCAGATTTGATCTTTGGTGGTTCTCAGGCAGATACCATCTTCGGGGAAGCCGGGGATGACTATCTCTTTGGACGTGGCGGCAACGATCACATTGACAGCGGGGATGGCAATGACAAAATCTGGGGCAACGCTGGAAACGACGTCATTCTGGGGGGGTCCGGGGATGACCGAATTTCCTCTGGCTTAGGCGATGATGTTGTCTATGGCAATGCAGGAGATGACTGGATCTGGGGACAAAACGGTTCCGATCAACTCTATGGGAACGAAGGACGCGATATCGTCCTCGGTGGGAACGGCGACGACCTGATATGGGGAGAAGCTCACGACGACAAGCTCTACGGTCAAGCCGGAAACGATCAAATCTGGGGCGGAGATGGCAATGATGTAATCAGTGGAGGTTCCGGCAACGACACTCTTTCCGGGGGATCGGGAGATGACGTGCTCTATGGAGAAGCTGGAAACGACATGTTGATTGGCGATGATGGCAACGATGTCCTCTTCGGAGGCAGCGGGCACGATACCCTCGACGGCGGAGATGGCTCCGACGTTCTGTTCGGCGGCCCAGGACACGACCAACTCATCACAGATCATTTCGACGCCGTCTTCACGCACTGGCATTTCTTCTGTTGAGAACGGAACACAACGTTTATGACTACTTAGCTTGATCTAACAATACCGGTTGAATAGTTGCATACCGATAATGGCTGAAGCGAAACGATGAAATGCTCGATCGAAGTCGCCGCGGCGATCCAACAAATTTTCGAACCGAGGAGGGTACATGCCCCAGCGACCATGCTGGGGCTAGTTCGAATCGATTCCTCACTGGCCCTCAGAAGACGACTACGTTTTATCGCGGGCTCAGAGGCCGCTAGCTCATCACGGCCCTGGCAGTTGTTGAAGCGATCAAAGGCAGATTGCTTAAGACTTCCTTGCCTTCGCAATGCCGCACCAGGGCGATCGTAACCCATCGAATGAGTCGAGCCCTAGTGGGCATCCATCAGAACGTCTAGCAGCTCACTGAAAGGCTCACCTCAGGAACGACAAGAGCGGCGCACCAAAAAGCCGCTCATGTCGTTGCGTTGCAAGCTCTTACAAGTCGGGGCGACTTTATCAGTTCATGTCTGCACAAAATCGATTCGCAGAATTCGCTCATGACAGTGCCGAATAACCTACATTGAAAACGACGTGCGTGGCTGTTGCATGTTCTGCATGCTGAAACGCAAATAGTTCTGAAACTCGTCGATCCCCTGCAATCCAATGTCGTCGTCTAATGTCACTGCAACCAGTGGTTTCTCCGGTTTGAAAAGGTCAATTCGCCGAATGGTCGTCAATGAATCAAAACGACGACAATCTAACACGCCACGAACAATAGGGAGTTCCGCCGGACTAGTCGGAGAGACAAACTCAGCATCCATCTGAATGCCTTCTTTGAAACGTGTGTGGTCCAAATTGCCTTCCTTCGGATCCAATGGCGAGTTATCCGACGAGATCAGCATTCGCAAATTTGAAAGAGTGGGTGCAATCAATTCGTTGAAAGCCGATTTGAACATCCCTCCCCTCGGAAACCTAGCTTGAAAGTGTTTCTCAGAAATAGTTAGAACGGTACGCAACAGAAGTTCGAGTGCGTCAGCAACCTCGTTCCTTGTACCAGGGTCGTGAGGCTCCAGCACGTTACGCCCATCTTTTGCATGAAAAAGTGGGAGACGGGTATCTGAGTAGACGCGTGTGAGTAACTCAGACACAGGATCACTGGTGTTCAATCTCAACCGTATCTGAAAATCAGACGGTTCTAGTGCCAACGAGAGACTCCGTCGTAGCCACTCGATCTCGCGTTCCGAATTGCCTTTTGGACAAATGCTGCTCAGAAGCATTTCAAAGCAGAGGTATGCGTTCCTAAAGGCGTCAAACAGATCATCCGTGATTTGAGCAAGCCGGAAGTAACGGAAGGCTGGCGAATACCGAGGCTCTATTACGGGTTGCTTCACTTCGTTGCCGTCGACGTCTCTGACGGAAATTTTTGGCGAACTCGTACGAATTTTGAGGGTACATGTCGAAACTGATCGAAAAACTATTCTGCCCTGCTCTCCCCACCACAATAAATATTCCTCCGAAGATCTCGTTGTGGAAAGACTAACTTTGCCAGTAATTGCCATCATGTCGAGTCCTCTCTGCGCGACCTGATGGCCAAATTGAAACGCTTCTTCCGGGCCATTGGCATTATTCAAACTTGCCACAACGTAGTGGCATCCCATCCCAACAGAGACTTCGCCGTCTTCGAGTTGGATGTTCGCGTCGATGTTAGAAGCTTCCCGAAGTACAAATGCTGCTCCGGGAGAAAACGTCCCTTTTTCAACCTCTAGGGAGATCGTACCGATGCTAGCCATGTCCCATTTTCCCTCTCAACTTCGATCATTTGACGCGAAATCAGAATCTTGAGGTTTGACACACCAACACAATCATATGTTCACATAATTCGCCATTCCCTAAGTTTGAAACGAAAGATACGGCGATTCCGGATCAAAAACGTCCAGAAAAATGCGATCTTCACACGGCTTTTCGTCGCAAAAAGACCCGTTTATGCGAGTATTTTCAATTATGCGCAATTCCTCTTGAACCGCTCCTGCACCCGGCGATACTTTCTGCTTGCTGAATGAAAAGGTTTTGATTCAAAGGAGCCAAACGGAGGAAGCAGATGTTGCGAATTAAATCCGAACACGGCCAAACACCGCTGATGCCACACTCTCGAATTGTCCTGTATGGAGTTCTGGTTCTACTTGTTCAAAATTCAAAGATCAATCGGTTCGTTGAAATCGTTCACCGCGTAATAAATTCTGCGCGTACGCAGATGCCCTTTATTCCGGAGCGAGTGCTTGCATAGTGATTCAAGCTTGAGACAAGCCGAATTCTAAGCGAGCACTTCCTTCACGACATGACCGTGGACGTTGGTGAGGCGTCGTTCCAGTCCGTTGTGGTAGAAGGTCAGACGTTCGTGGTCGAGACCCATGAGGTGCAGCAAGGTGGCGTTGAAGTCGTAGACGGTCGTCTTGTCGATCGCTGCTTTGAAACCGAATTCGTCACTTTCGCCGTAGCTCATGCCGGGCTTCACACCGGCACCCGCCAGAAAACATGTGAAGGCATCGGGGTTGTGGTCTCGACCGGTGCCGTTGGCCTGCAGGAACGGCATGCGGCCAAATTCCGTCGCCCAGACGACGAGCGTGTGTTCCAGCAGTCCTCGCTGTTTCATGTCGGCGATCAATGCAGCGGTGGGTTGATCCATGATCTCCGCCTGCATCGCATGCGTTTTCAGAATGTCCGAGTGCGAATCCCAGTTAGTGATGCCATTGCCACCGGAAGGATCGCTGCCGTTAAAGAGTTGCACAACGCGGACGCCTTTTTCGATCAGTCGACGGGCCAGAATACAGTTCTGCGCATATTGGCCGCGAAGTTCGCTGCCTCCTTCGACGCCGTAAGCATTCAACGTGTGTTTCGACTCGCCGGATAAATCCATCACATCCGGGACCGATGTCTGCATCTTTCCGGCGAGTTCGTAGCTGGCGATGCGACCGGCAAGGTTGGCGTCATTTGGGTAACGTTCGAGGTGCTTTGCGTTGAGCTTCGCCAACAAATCGACGGTCTTGCGATCAGCTCGCGCTGACAATGATGGATGCCTTGCGAGGTTGTTCGGCGGATTCTTCGCGTTGAAATCCGTTCCTTGAAACGCGGCGGGAAGAAAGCCGTTGCCAAAGTTGTTCTTGCCGCTTCTTGCGAGTCCTCGGGGATCGTTGATGGCAACGAACGCCGGAAGTTCCCGGTTCTCGGTGCCAAGTGCGTACGTGACCCAAGAACCGAACGACGGAAAGCCTTCCATCGTGAAGCCGGTATTCATGAAGTTCTCACCCTGTGGATGAGCACTCGTCTCAGTCGACAAAGCGTGCAGGAAACAAAAGTCATCGACGTGTTGGGCAAGATGAGGCAGCAGGTCGGAAACCATCTTGCCGGTCTCGCCCCGTGGTTTGAAATCCCAGAACGGTTTGGCGATGTTGCCGGTCGGGCCTTCAAATGTCACTTCGGGGATGCCGGGTGGCTTTTGTCCGTGCAGTTTGGAAAGTGCGGGTTTGTAATCGAACGTATCGAGGTGACTCACCGCACCAGGAAGATAGATCACCAAGACCTGCTTGGCAGGGACTTCAAAGTGTGACTTGCGTGACGCATACGGATCGTTGGCATCGACATTGGGACGGATAGGAGTCTTCCCACCCGCCGTCAGGTTTTCATCTGCCAGCAAGCCATCGGCTTCCAGAAGACCGGCGAGTGCAAGACTAGCGGCCGATAGACCGGCCGTGCCAATGAAACTTCGGCGGTTGAGCAGGTGTTGACCGTGTAATGAAAGTCGTTCGGGATTCGTCATGAGTTCGTCCTTCGTGAGCCAACGACGCTAGCCGCGGGCTTGGTCGATGTCGTATGTTCGTTGAATTCACACGTAGTATCGCGGGTCCGACGCTAGCGCGTTCGGCTCAGGGGAGAAATGTGAATTCGTTGGAGTTCATGATCGCACGGCAAACTAGTGACAGGTCTTCTTCCTCAGCTAGCTTGATGCAGAACTGGCGTTCGTCGTTGTCCGGTCGGCGGCTGAGCAAGAGTTCAAAGCACCGATCGACCGCTTTGCCAACGTCGCCATCTGCGTCTTCGATGGCTCGCTGTGCAAGATGTTTCGATTGACCAATCACGAAGTCGCTGTTCATCAGGTTGAGCGCCTGCAACGGCGTGGTCGAAACGGGACGCCTGGCGCGAACTTGTCCGCAGTCGGGGAAGTCGAAAGCTGTAAACATCTGGTCGTCCACTCGACGCATGCGTTCCTGATACAGCATGCGTCGCCACGTTTCAGGCCCGTGATTGTCTACCACTTCCCACTGTGCGTAGCGAGCCTTGACGTTGTGAATGCGGTAGCTGGGCCCGCCGACTGTTTTGTCAAGCAGTCCCGATGCCTGCAGAATCGAATCGCGAATCACTTCGGCGTCGACTCGACGAGGCGGAAATCGCCACAGTAAGACCGACGATCCGTCTTTGGCCATCGCATCCTCGTTCGGCAAGCTCGATTGACGGAAGGCTTTCGACATCACCATCATACGAATCATGCGTTTCATGGAAAACGGTTTGTGAGCCGACGGCACTAGCCGCGGGCTCTTCGATTCGCGTTCCGATTTGTGTTCCGATTTGTGTAGATGTTTGTTGCTCGCTTGATTCCCAACATCTTTCGACATGAGTGGTTTGCCCGAGGCTAGCGCCTGCGGCTCAGGGGAGGGGTTCACGAACTCGATGGCGAGCCAATCGAGCAACTCTGGATGCGTCGGTGTTGCACCCGCTTTTCCGAAATCGCTCGGTGTGGAAACGATGCCGGTTCCAAACGTGTGATGCCAGAGGCGATTGACCATGACGCGAGCCGTCAGCGGATTGGCGGGGTCGGCAATCCATTCCGCGAGTGCTCTTCGTCGTGCTGGGCCGCTTGATTCGCCATCGACCGGCAGCGTCCCATTCAATGAATTCAGAGCGGCAGGCTGCACCTTGTTTCGAGGATTTTCCGGACTCCCTCTTCCGAAGACAAACGTTTCGGCAGGTTCGATGAATCGGCCTACGAACGCAGGTTGCCGACCGTGAATCAGCATCTCGTCGATGACGGCCTGAATCTCCTCTTGCAACGCCTTTCGCTTTTCGTTTTCGCTGGCTCGCTTCTTCATCGAAGCCGTCGCACTGAATATTTTCCAATTACCATCTTTCTGCACGGCGAGCCTAAAGTCTCCGTAGGAAATCTTGTTCATCCCCTGGAGATAATCGGTTTCCAGGAAGTCTTCGCGATTTGTGCTGATGCGGACCGTGTCGATTTGGGTTGGCTCGACGAAGTGGAATTCGAGCCAAGGACGCTCTTTCGATCCTTTCGGACTTTTCGCTAACCATTGCTTTGTGCCAAAGACGCCGTTGACGAGTTTCGTGGCCGGTTTGCCTTTCTGGAAGGTGGCCGGATTCTCGCGAATTGTGGTGCCGGATTTTCCAGCCGCCACGTTTCGACGCGTTTCGTCGGCGGTGAAGATTTCCATTTCGTCAGCCATGACCCACCCGCTATCGAATTCAAGGCGTAGTCCTTCAGTCGCCTGAGGTGGGAAGCGAATTTCCTGATAGCCGTGCCAGTCTTCGATCCACCCCCAGCCGATCTTTCTCATATCAGCTCGCAGGCTTTCGAGCTTCTCTAGCAGCTGCTTCTCTCGAACAACGCGCGGGTGATCGTCTTTGAGTTCGGGATACCGACCGCCAAACTCGATGTCCTGAAAGACCGCCGATAGCGAGTAGTAGTCGGTAATCGTGATGGGATCGAATTTGTGATTGTGACAGCGGGCGCATCCAATGGTGACACCCATCATCGATGCGCCGACGGTGTGGAGAATTTCATCCATACGATCCGCGCGTGCCTGACGAATCGCGGTTGGTTCAAATCCGACTGTTCCGGCGGGAACGTGTGGCCCGGCGACCAGAAAACCAGTGGCGTCGCCCGCACCCATGGTATCGCCCGCAAGTTGTTCGCGAATGAACGTGTCGTAGGGTTTATCTTCGTTGAAAGACCGGACAACGTAGTCGCGATACATCCACGCGTTTTTGCGATACATGTTGCTTTCGCTGCCGTTCGTTTCCGCCCAACGAATGACATCCAGCCAGTGCTGTGCCCAACGTTCGCCAAAGTGAGGTGACGCAAGGAGTTCATCGACGAGGGCCGCGTACGCTGCGTCCGCATCGCGATTGAAGGCTTCTACGAACTGTTCTGTTTGCTCTGGCGTTGGCGCGAGCCCGGTCAGAATGATCGAAGCTCGCCGGATGAGGGCTTGAGGTGCAGCGGGTTCGGAAAATCTGAGACCGGCGGCGTCGAGTTTCTCCTGAAGAAAAGCGTCGATGCTGTCGTGCTCAAACTTCTTTTGAACCGGTTGGAAGGACCAGTGGTCCACAGTTTCATCAAGCTTTGCATCCATCTGGCCGGGCCAGACCGCGCCTTCGTTAATCCAGCGTGTCAGCAAAGCGATCTCTTTCGCCGGTAACTTGTCCTCATCCGGCGGCATCTTTCGCTCGGGATCGACATGGTTGATTACGTCCAGTAGGTAGCTCTCGTCCGGTTTACCAGCCACGACGGCCGGCAGCCCGGAGTCACCGCCACGCAACATCCACGGCCGCAGATCCAACCGCAGGCCGGATTCCTGTTCGTCTTCGCCGTGACAGTACCAGCAGCGTTCTTCAAGGATCGGGGCCACGTCCTTCGTGAAGTCGACCTGCTCCTGCGCGTGCAGTGGTGCTGCGATGAGTATCATGCCAATCAGCGAACCAAGGGCACGTCGAACGTTGATCATGGAAACTCCTGCCTCCGTGAGCCGACGGCGTTAGCCGCGGGCCCTACGAGTATCGTTGTTTTCGAAGTTGGTACTTGTTCGGTGCTGGCGGTTCAGCCCGATGCTAGTGCGTACGGCTCACTGTGGCGGCTCTCCATCCGGCATTCATCTGCTTCATCATTCGGTCAACGACATCGGGGTTCGCGGCGGCGATGTTTTTCGATTCGTTGGGATCAGTCGTGTGGTCGAACAACTCGACAAACAATGGTTCCGCGTGCGGGGCACGATGGTCTCGCCAGGCAACCAGTCGATAGCGATCCGTTCGCATCGTGTAGCCCATCAGGTGTTTCTCGAACAGTTCGCGATCCCACATCTCGCCTTGCTGATCGATGATTCGCTGTTCGACGTCTTTGATCAGCGGCCCGAACCACGTCTCCCTCATGCCCTGAGAAAGCGGGTTCGCGGCCCACTCACGCAACGCCGGATTCGGGTACTGGCTGAAGGCAGCCGTTTTCCAAGGTCGATTCGGCTCGTCAAGCAACGGCACGAAGCTGTGTCCTTCCAGATGCTTCGGCGATGGAACCTTTGCCAATTCGCAAAGCGTCGGAAAGATGTCGACCAGCTCTACCAAAGCATCGGTCTTGTGACCTCGTGCTTTCATGTCCGGAGTCCGGATCATCAGCGGGACTCGGGTTGCGATCTCGTAATTCGTTGCTTTGCCCCAGACGCCCATGTCACCCAGATGCCAGCCGTGATCACCCCAGACGATCACGACTGTGTTCTCACGCAGACCGGCTTCGTCAAGAGCTTTCAATATCAGTCCAATTTGGGCATCGACGTAACTAGTGCTCGCGAGATACGCATGTTTGAGCGTTCTCGCCAGGTCGGCTTCGATCGCACCGTGCTTGGGAATGTTGGAGCGAGTTCGCAGTTCAAACGAAGCGTGCAGCCCCATTGCCGCTCCATCGGTCGGGGCGGTTTCATTGGTGGCGTGCGGAATCTTTGCGGGATCATACAAATCCCAATACTTTTGCGGGGCGCACCAGTTGAGGTGCGGCAGATGATAGCCCATGCCGAGGAAGAACGGCTTCTTGCCACTGGCCATCTGCTGCATCGTCTTGATGGCCAACCGTGTGTTGTATCCGTCGATGTAGGCGTGATCCGGTACGTCGGCACGTTCGAAGGCCGGACCGCTGGCCAACCCACGTCGGGCCGCTTCACCGTACTTTGCAAACATCTCCTTGAAGTTGTCGCTACGAAGTTTGACGTTCTCCGGGAGACGATAAGGTCCGTTGGGTTTCTTGATGTCCGGCCCCAACCACTTCGCCGCGGGACGACTCCATGAACGTTCTTCGTCAGTATCTCCATTGTGAAAGATCTTGCCGACATAAGCCGTGTCGTAACCGTTTGCGATCAGATGTTGTGGCAGAGTGAGGATGTCGGGCTGTAGCTCTCTCAACGAGACGTAATTGTGAAACAGGCCTGTTGTCTCCGGCCGAGTTCCGGTCATCAGACTCGCTCGCGATGGACGGCAAATCGCCTGTTGACAATAAGCCCGGTTGAAGAGCAATCCGTCCTTGGCAAGCCCATCTAGGTTCGGAGTCACCGCGATCTCCGATCCGTAGCAGCCCAATTCCGGACGCAGGTCGTCGATGGCGATGAACAGAATGTTCGGCTTGTCCGACGCGTGCGCGATGTGGCAGAACACCAATAGCCAAGCGACAGAGATCATTGGATTCCTCATGCCGATCAATTTCCATTCTTCTTTGCGTACCACATTTGCCGCTCCTTGCCGGATGCAATGCCATCCTTGTTGGTGTCGATCTCGGCGAAGTTGGATTCAACCTTGGCTTGATTCCAGGTCCAACCGTTTTTCTCCCAGTTCACTTTCTCTCTGGCGATGTATTGCTGCTTCGACCAATCCGTGCTCGCGGGAGCGTTGTTGAATCGCCAGACTCGGACGTAGTCGACCGACATCTGAGTCGGAAAACCGTCGGCTGTGGTCTTCTCGGGCACGGGAGCCATCTCGCCGTCTTCGTACTTCACAAACGGATAACGCAGTCCGAGCGAAAGTGTCAGGTGCATCGGCAAGTGCCAATACAGGTTTGGCTTGCGTCCGACTTCCTTGCCATCGATATACCAGACGATCTCTTCTTTCGTATTCTTGACCGCATAGACGTGATAGTCCTCGCGTGGATCCCAGGGCGAATCAAAATATGTTTTGCAGAGTGCCGGGTTGGTATGGGGACGACTCCAAACTCGCTTGCCATCTTTGATGAGCACCGTGTGCAAGTTGCAGTCGATGCGAGTGACCGGAAAGTGCTTCTTGGTCTCGAAGTCGTACTCACTCTGTTGTAGCTCGACGATGTCGATTTCCGAATAAGCCACCGTTTCCCCATCACTGGCTTTGTAACGGTTTTGCGGACCGATGCTGTAAAGCCAAAACGACGGGCAGGCACCGGGATAACGAGAGCAACCTTTGATACGTGCTTCGAAGTAACCGTAAGTCATCGTTTTGTCGATGCGAGCCATCCCGGATGTGTAATGCAATTGCTGTCCGCGTCGTTGATGGTCTTTCTGCATCATTCGCAGATGCAACGCTCCCTCTTGTTGCACGACGTTATCGGGTTCCCAACTCCAGGGGCCAAAGTCCTTGGAGTCGATATTCCACTTTTTCAGGTCAATGGCATCACTGTTGAATTCGTCCGACTGATCGACGACGAACGTCAAATCCTTCGCTGTCAGCCCAACATCGCCGGTCGGCACAGGATCGGCCGCCCTTACGGAAATTGAATGTGACAGAATTAGGATCAACAGAAGCGACAGAAGCGACAGAAGTTTCATGATGTTTATCGGTTGAAATGTTGTTTCGATTGTGAGCCGAGGACGCTAGCGGCGTTGGCACACGGAAGTTAGTAACCAAGAGGCTTTCCGTTTTCATGAAGATCAGTGATTTCTTCTGATGTCAGTGCGGCATTAAAGATGGCTAGCTCATCAATTGTGCCATTTAAGTTGCGGACGGAAAACCAAGGAGTCTTGCGAAACGGCTGTCCCCAATTCCCGATCTCTGCGGCACCGATTCGCAGAGTGTCGATATGGAATTTATCGATGATCTCTTGGTTGCCGATTTGTTTGCCGTTGGCGTATTGCATCACCCGACGGCTTGCCGGGTCGTAAACGGCGGCAAGGTGAAACCATTGTCCACTCTTAGAGATATCCCAGATCGGTTCGGAGTAATAGACGCGAGCAAGCCCGGCTGTCTCGACTTCACGCTGCTCGAGTTTGCTGAAGTGCCGAATCTTCTGAGTATCATCCACCATCACGGAAAACATCAGACGACCGTCGTTGCGAATCTGCCAATGCAACTCTCCCGTCTCGTAACCGTCGCTCATGAACAACGCGTTATAGACGTGTTCGAGGCTGTCGATTCGGACCCAGCATGCAAACGAAAACGCTTGATACTCGCCATCGATTCGCGTGCGAACACGTGATCCGGGACGGCCAAAATTCAGCCCGGATGACTCGGGTCCGAAACGACCGCTGGCGTGCTCCACCGGACCGATGAGCTTACCGTCGAGACGATCGCCGGTCCGTGCAGCATTGCGTACAGTCCGTGAGCCGAACGCGTTTGCGTCGGGCTTGCCGGGCAATTCCGTTCCACCGTCTCCACCCGCGGCTAGCGCCGTCGGCTCAAGGAGAGGGCCCGCGGCAATTGGGAAATAAGCGATCAGCCGATCGTCCTGTCGCAATTTCTGCGAATGTGCCTGCCATGTCGCGAGCCGCTCCGAAGCGGCATTTTCTCTTCGACGCTTCAGCTCATCCAAAGTGCTGAGCCCATCGAACGATTCGGGGGTGTCGGTCCCTTTCAACCACTGACGCTGTCCGGTCAGGAGATGGTTGCCGTCGTGCTGCCCGCCGCGAATCTCGACTTCACCGTCGATGACCTCGACACGCGCGTTCTCCGATTTCACTTCCAGTGCAAACTCCGTCCCCAGATCGACAATCTCGGAACCAGCTGCCTTGACGATGAAACCACGTGCCGCCGGAGGAACGTTGGCACGAAGCCGGCCGCTCTCGACTTCGACCGACCAATCCGACTCGATGTTTAGTGCCGCCGGGCCTTCCAAGATCAGAGTTGCACCACAAAAGAAATCAATCTCCGCAACGCCTTCCTCGAATTGAAAGTGACCGTTCGTCAGAACGTCGCCTTCCCGATATTCGGTGCTGCTAGCAGACCATTTCAAATCAACCGATCGTCGCAGCGTTGCATGTCCCGCGATCTGCAATTCCTTCCGCTCTCCACTTGGCTCATCAGGATCAGCCACATTCGTCGCTACGTTTTTCTGCAGACCGAACCAAAAGGCGGTACCGCCGACTGCAAACAGGATCGTCGCAGCAAGCCCCATCATCGACCACGACAGCGACGCCCGATGTGGTCCGATGGCGCTAGCCGTGGGCTCGGTCCACGTTTTGTTGTCACCGGCGGAGCCCGACGCTACCGCGTTCGACTCACGTGTTTCCGAAGCGATTTCACCGAGAGATTCACAAAGTGCAACGGCCCGCAGGTACTCGGCTCGGACCTCATCATCCTGTTCGATGGCATCCTGTAGCTGATCAAACTCTGCCGGCGTAATGATTTGGTCAATCGCTTTGTAAATCAGATTTCGCGTGGTTTCATCCATTGCCAACCTCCGCAGCGATTCGCTGTTGAACACATTCCAGGAGGCGTTTCCGCAAAGCGTTGACCTTACTATAGAGCCGCCGAGCAGCTTCTCCCGTTTCCTCTGCGATGGCCGCAATCGAATCGCCCGAAGAATGAACACTCAAGACGAGTCGCCGATGATCGTCCTGCAGTTTTTTCAGACAGGATTCAATCGCCGATTGCTCCAACTTCTGCTGATCGAGGTTGTCGATTGCTGCCTGAGCCAACCGTTCAATCACGCTCTCGCGAAACACCAGCCGATCTCTCGCCTTGTCACGCTGCCAACTCATCGCCTTGTAGCGGGCGATCACGCAAGCCCAGCGAATAAATTCTTGAACCGAATCATCTGGGCTTTCCGGTTGAAATTCCGAGAACTTGTTCCAGCATTCGAGGGCGGTGTCCTGAACGACGTCGTCCACCCCATCCCGCGATGGCAACAACGAACGCACGAATCGCCGGATCGACTGGTCATGTCGAGCCAACAACGCGACAAAATCGTTGTATCGTTGTTCGCGATCTGATTCGTGGTCCATCTTTTTACCATTGCAGGTGTTCCGGGACGTCCCGATGTGTAGATATTCCGCGGCCACGCAGAATTACCGCCGCTTTTCGATATTTTTGCGATAAATCGGCCACGGAACAGCACGGGCAGTGATCCCGCAAGAGGAGCAGCCAATTCAGCTGAGATCCGGACCCTCGGCCACAAAAGGACTATGGTCGAAGGTTTATGATTCCGAGCAAGTGCAACCGTTTTCGCTATGACGGCGATTGGTAGTGTGAATCAACTTTATTATTGGATGTCACTTTGGTGAGGGATGCTTCACTCGCTACTCCCCCTCACGGCTTACTCACGACCGGGGCGAGGTAGATGTCCCGGTACGACACGGACGTATGGTCGCCTTGTAGATATATCGGACCCGGTGCGGCGGCGTTTGTGTAAATCGCTCCCGCGGTAGGGCCATCGATCGGTTGGTTGTCGATGACCTTCACGCCATTGAGAACAACGGTGATGTGCCGATCGACAAGCGTCAGGTCGTACGTTTGCCATTGGCCTCCAGGTTTTCCCGCATTGACGGACGGTGCGATCGCCCCGAAGATCGCGCCGACTCCCTGGATGCCCTGCATTCGACTGTCGCGATCAACCACCTGGGCCTCGTACATTCCTCGCAAATAGATGCCGCTGTTCCGTGCTTCTTCGACCAGGAATTCGATGTGCAGCCAAAAGTCTTCAAATTCCGCTTCGGTCCGCAAATTTGCGTAGGAGCCGGTCGGACTGAAGTCGGTCTTGGTGGTGGTGTTGACCAGCATTCCATCGATCACGCTCCAGCCATTTTTCTTGTCGGACTCGTAGGTTCGCCAGCCGCTCATGTCTTTCCCATTGAACAGCAAGATCGGATGCCCGAATCGCACTTTAGACAAGTCTGGGGCCGACGCGGGCATCGGTGGAACCTTCTTTCCCATGAACGCATCACGCTGCGAAGTACCGTCGGCGAGTTGGTGTTCCAGAATGCCATCGAGTTTTCCATCCTTCAGTCCGACATCCACTTTGGTGACTGAGGCTTGTCTGTTCTTATTCTGGGGGTTTTTGCGGATCTCAAACTTCAATCGGCCATCAACATGCTTGGCCTTGTACGGGCCGGTTGGGCCGATATACAGCCGCATGTAGACCTTCGGCTGTCCATCCTCCTCGACCACTCGCATCCAGGCAGGCAGACCGGATTCCAGCTCAAGTGACCAGTCGCCGGTGAGGTCTTCGGCTTCTACGTTTGATAAGAAGCTTGCACCAATCACCAATGCAACGAGCCAGCTTCGATTCAATCTCTTTGTGTCAGAAATGCGATTGTGTTTCATAGTGTTTGTATGCCTATCCGCGTGTGGAGTCTGAATTCTTTTGGTTCCATAGCAGCACAGATCCGGACTGCAGTCCTCGATCGTGATTCAAAGAAAGTTTGGTGCTTGTCAGCGGTCGCAATTCTACAAAAAAAGATTTGGCAAAGCCCGAGCAGCCAGGTGGAGATAAAAATCAGCCAATTGCATCGTTTCATCAAGGTGAATACCGAGTTTGAGGTTGGGGCAGTGTTTACTCTGAAGGCGTATCAGCCAGGTGATGTTCCTCACGCGGGACATTCTTCAGGTCGTACAACTCCAATTTTCCGCCAAAGAGACGAATGGACCAACGTATATATCCACATTGGCAAAGACGAGAGCGAAACAAAACAATACACGGACTTTGAACTCTAAGCCTTGTACAACTCGTTGATGACCCCGGTCGAGTCACCGAACGAATCGGCTCGGACACCGCTGCCACGGAGTATGCTGAGCCAAAGGTTGCACAGCGGAGTCTTCTTTTCCAGCACCATGTGACGACCGTGCTGGAATCCGGCACCGCCGCCTGTCACCAAGGTCGGGCAGTTATCCAGGCTGTGGACCGTGCGCAGGTTGCTGCCAAATGCAAGCGTCACATTGTCATACAGCGAGGAACCATCGGGTTCTTTGGACGCCCTGAGTTTCCGAATAAAACCCGCCAGCAGTTCGGCGTTCTTCTGATCGCGAAGGATCGAATCCCGTGTGCGTTCGGGAGAGCCGGGATGGTGACTGAGATTGTGCACGGAGTAGCTGGAACCCAGACTGCTCACGAAACTGTCGCCCGGCATGCGGTAGGTAAAGACACGCGAAGCATCGACCTGCATGGCAGCCAACATCAGGTCATAAGCTATTTCAACTTCAGGAATCCCCTCAAGTGTTTCCGACGGTTCTTTGATCGGACGAGCTGGATGTTTCTTCGGAACGGTTAGCCACTTTTCGTCCTTAGCGATGCGGATTTCGATTTCTCGAATCGACTGAAAGTATTCGTCGATCTTGTCTTTGTCGGTCTTCGTCAGCCCTTTAGTGACCGATCGAGCATCAGATAGCACGGTGTCCAAAGCCGAACGTTCGTCGGCCAGCATCGCCTGTCGCTCGGCGAGTGGCATGTTGTCTGACGAAAACAACTTGTGATACATCGCCACCGGATGCGGCATTCCCGCGATCGGCTTCCCCTGGTTATTCCAGGAAATCGATCCGGGACCATGACCACTGTCATCCCCCCCGTTCAGATGCAGTGAAGTGAATCGGGTCTCGTTACCAAACTGTGCTGCGGCGACCTGATCGACAGAGATCGTGTTGTGAAAGCTCTGTCCGGGAATCGCGTAGCGGTCAGCACCGGTGAGCCAAAATGTGGAACCCGAGTGACCATCCCTCGAATTGGCATGCTCCAGGTTTTGAAAGACGGTGATATCGTTCTTGTATTCGGCGAGCGGCCGGAGCGACTCAGGCAATTCATACTCATAGCCCGATGTTTTCATGTTCGGATACCAAGTTTCCGACGTCACGCCATATCCCATTCCCAAGAAGATCATGCGTTTGGGAGCGGCATTCGTCGCTTCGGCGGCCCGCGCGAAACGACGGTATCCGAATGATTCGAGAAAGGGCAGAGCGATGAATGCACTACTACTAGCCAAAAATGCCCTTCGAGAATGAGGGATAGAGGGATGGGGAGAAGGTGAGAGGGAATTAGGTCTTATCCTCATGTGTTTAGGCTCCAGTCTTCGGGCTTCTTAATCATGTTGACGAGCATGCCGATGATGTTGTCGTATTCGGCATACAGGTCGCGGGCCACAGCGGCCTCGACGTATTCACACTCAACGGCGAACTGCAACCATGTCTGAGTCTCAGCAGCCTCCGCTTCCGAATCGGACAATTTTGAAACAAAAGACGCTGGATATCTGCGTTTGCGCCAGGCCTCAGCCAGATTGGCGCAGACTGATCGTGACGAACGTCGGCATTGGTCAGTAAGTGAGTATCGCTCTTCTGGCGGAAACTGCTGGCTGAGTCGAAACACCTTCATCGCAGCGTCGAATCCGCGCTGATACACATCCAGGTCCGTGTGCTTTCGAATTGTCCTTTTTCGATCTTCCATCACGTTCCTCCCCATCTCTCTTTCTCCCAATCTCCCAATCTCCCCCTCCCCACATCTCACTTCCTTTGGAACGCTTTGGACTGGACGAGGGCATGGATGAAAGCGTCAATGCGATCACCTTCTTCGGCAGCCTGTTGTGTGATTTCGCTGGCGAGGTTGTGATCAGAGATCTGGTAGGATCGCTCGAGCGCGTATGCAATCAGATGTTCGGTGAATCCGCGAGCGAAGGCGTCGTCGTAACCGGCAATCGCATCGCGAAGCTCAAAATAGTTGTTGAACGCTTCACCTCGGATCAGCGTTCCCGAAGGATCGATATTAAACGACTCTGACTTGGAAAGTTTGAACTTTTTTGCATCCGACGAATCGACGTAAACGGTCTCAACTTCTCTCCAAAGACCGGCGGCCGTAAAGTTCTCCAAGCCGAATCCAATCGGGTCGATCTTGCGGTGACATTGAGCGCATTGCGGCGCATCCTGATGAAGCGTTTGTAGTTCGCGACCGCTGCGGGGTTCACCTGCCAAGCGACTCAACTGAGGAATATTGGCAGGTGGTGGTGGGGATGGATCGTGCAACAGATGCTTCAAAATCCATGCACCACGAACGGCTGGCACGGAACGTGTTCCGTCGGCACCCATGACGTGAATCGCGGCCATCCCGAGCAGCCCGCCACGAGGTGATGTTGAGGGAACTTGCACCCGGCGGAAGTGCGACCCCTTCACTGGCAACTCGCTGAAATCTTTTCGTAAACCGACGGTGCTAGTCGCGGGCCTTTGCTCAACAGTGTTCATTGCGCGGATGCCCGCGGCTAGTGCCGTCGGCTCATTCAATCCGTAAAAATCCGCGAGCACATCGTTGATCATGACGAAGTCGGCCTTTAATAGCGTCCTCAGTGGCAATCGCTGATCCAGCACGCGGCGGATCGTGGAATAGACTTCCTCGCGGGCACTGCGTCGAACGGCCTGGTCAAACTCCGGATGGAACCGAGCATCGAAGTCGAACATATCCAACCGCACCATGTCCAACCACTGATGCGTAAAGCTGCTGATGAACTCGTCCGAACGTGGATCTTTTAGCAAGCGATTCGTCTGAGCACGAAGTACTTCGCTGCGTGAGAGTGTTCCTGCCTCCGCTGCGGCATAGAGTTCGGCATCCGGCGGCGCACTCCAAAGAAAATACGCTAGACGGACAGCAAGCTCTCGATCGGTCAGTTTCCTCGGCTGTGAGCCGTAGACGCTAGCCTCGGGCTGTTCATCGGTTGATTGCGTGCCGCCAGAGCCCGCGGCTAGAGCCGTCGGCTCACCAGGCTCAAGCAGATAAATAAAGCTGGGGGAAGACAGGATCAACGCGTAGCTGTCGATGATCGATGCGACATGGTTCTGGCCGCTTCTGCGTTTCGCCAGATACCGCTCGACGAGCTTGTCGACATACTCTTCGGCTGGCGGCCGTTCGCGAAAGGCACGCGTCGCAAACGATTCGATCAATCGCCGAGCGTAAGTTGCGTTATCCTCACCGTCGCGCTGTGATGTTAGCAAATCGACCTTCGCCGAAATTGGCCATTCATCGAAGAGCGGTCCTTCAACTTCCACCCAGTCCACCCACACGACGGGCAGTTGCCCAATTCCGTTTTTCTCTCTCTGTATCCGGTGAGTCACGAATCGGGACGCCTGCTCCTTGTAGTCACGCCACAGGATTTGAAACGCCCCCGATGTCCCGGGTTCCAGCTCGACGGGGACTTCGATAACACTCGGCTTGGCAACCGTTCCGGGGATCTTCACCTGTCCCAGAACCTGATACTCCTTCGGATTGCCTATTGCGTACTCCACGTATCGCTGCCGCTGAGGTGAGTCGTCGTAAGCCCCGACACGAATTCGCAGGATGTAACGCCCGCCGGCCGTGCTGACTTTGGGTGTCTTGATCGCCGGTCGTTTGTGCCCTTCGTAGCGGAGCAGGAACGCGCCATCTTTGGCCTCGGGACGGCGAGTGTAGTCCTGCATCTGCTTGAGATGAACTCGGGATCGCTCGGATTGTTTTTTTGCATGGGCGACATCGCGAAAACCGAAATCCTGCGGAGGTTTTGAGTCCTGTGCCAAGAACGCATCTGCCCTCTTGATGGCGTCAAGCAACTGTTCCTGACGATCAAAGTATTCCTTCGAGTGAGTCTCTTCAGGTTCAACGCGATGTGTCTGCGATCGTGGTTTCCTTCGGTCGGATAACGCGATCTTCAATGCCGCCGTCGCCGTCGCACGATACTGCTCAAACTGGTCAGCAGAAAAAAACAGAGACGCCCCCGCTGTATCAAATCCACCAGTCCCGTCATCGGCTGGCAAATTGGAAACATCCGGTCGAAACCCCAGCAGCGATTCGAGCGTGTTCTGATACTCACGTCGATTGAGCCGCCGGAGAGTGATCTCGCCACCGCTGTCGCTGAGGATGTTGCGAGCCTTCACCATTTGGACCGACAAATCTTCGAGCAACGCAGCCTTTTCGGTATCCGTGATCTGCTCGGCATCCATTGGCGGCATCTCGCCGGCATTCAGTGCCGCCAGAATCTTCGACCACCACTCCGCTGTTGGGATGTCTTGACTAATTTCCAGCGAGAGCGACTCAAGATCAAGCTGCCCTTCCTTCGAAGCCGAGTCATGGCAATCGAAACAGTACGTGCGAAGGACCTTGATATGCTTCTTCGGCATCATCGCTTTTGAAGTCGACACCGTCGTCTGGCCAGTGACCGTGTTGCAGCACAGGGTGAGAGCAATCAGAGCTAACGTGGATATGGTTGAATGTTTCATAGTTTGTGTTCGATAAAATTCTGATTGCTGTGAGCCGACGGCGCTAGCCGCGGGCCCCTGCCGCTGTCGTTCCCTCTAATGCCCGCGGCTAGTGCCGTCGGCTCACATTTTGATGATCGCTTCACTTCGACTTTGTCGTAAATTCGAGCATCGGCCCCACGGATTCTGGGTGAGAGTCACTCGCGAACAGATGTGTCAAACCTGCCCCGACACCTTCAATCTGTGTTGTTTCGCGAACGAGGATCAGCGTCACCGGTCGGTCGCGGTTGGCTCTCAGAAAGTCCAATAGTTCCTTATTCTCAATACCAAAGGTACCACGCTGCATGCTCCGCGGTACCTCAAATGTGCCGAGCAGTACGCCGTCGGCCGGTGCTGGTGATTCGTCCCAACTGCCGCCAAACTTCCAGCCATCTTTTTCCCGGTTTGTCAGGCCATATATCCCAAACCGATTTATCTTCGGCAAACGCGAGGCAAGTCCACGTGTCGACGGCACCAAATTGAGTCGTAGACGGGCCGATTCGACTTGGTCCAGGTCGACAGCGCTGACGTCGAACGCAAAGAAAGAGCGGTGATCCCACTTTCCGCTATTTGTATGCTTGACCGACAAATACTCTCGTTCGATAAACTTGTGTCGCTTCTCATCACGTCGCATCGCCGACCCGGTTCGGCCATTTGTCCCGACGCGGATCACATACTCCGATCGCCGGGCCGTGTCCGCCTGTCGCTCGAGGTCGACCACAACGACCGCATGCTGGGACACCGTCGCGCCCTTTCCTTGGCCGCTCAGTCGGACTTCGTCGCCTGACCCGGGGTGATGGACGGCGATCTCGCCTTCGATGATCTCAAAGTTCGACTGTTTCTCCTCCTGGTCGACTCGCACGGCAAACCGAGTCCCATAGTCAATCGCATATCCATCGGGAGTTTCGATAACAAAACCGATCGCCGAATCCGGCACATCAATCACCGCTGCTCCGGAAAACAGTTTGGCTCGCATTGGCGAAACCAACTCCAATTGCGCTGGTGCTTCGACAACAACCTCCGCTCCAGAATGAAATCGAATCGTCGCGACGCCCGTCCGCAGACTTAGAAGTCCCGGCGACAGTTCCGATCCCGGCATCGTCGGCAACTCGCTTTCCCACGCTGCGTTCTCACTGGATGCCAATGTCGCAACAGGTGCCGACAGGGAAGCCCGATTCCACCACAGGATTCCCACTGCGACGACTAGACCTGCGGCAATCCCGGAAACCAACAACAGCCAAGCGGACCGTGAATTGACGCGTAACGCTCGACTTCCGCTTTGCAGCGTCTCAGCAGGAATATCAGCCACGCGCTCAATGGCATCTTCCGCCGCAGCACAATGCAGCAAGCCGTGCAACTGCGTCTCAGCCGAGAACGTTCGCCGAGCCTCTTCGGAATTACGAAGAATCTGATTCAGTTCTTCCGCCTGTTCGCCAGATAATTCATCATCACGCCAGGCATCGATCAACTGATGAAGCCGTTCATCGCTCATAGTGCCTTCTCCCCTGAGCGCCCGAGACATTCCCGAAGCCTGGCGCGAGCCCGCGTCAGGGCGACTCGAACCGCATTGGCAGTCCAGCCAATTTCGTCTGCGATCTGCTCAGGCAGTAAGCCCGCGTGGTATCGCAGATTGATGAGCTCATGGGCCTTTGGCGCTAACTCTTTCATGCAACCACGCAATGTCGACACCCGTCGTTGAAACACCGAGAAGTCCTCTTCCGCATGTTCTGCCAAGAGTTCAACGACATCCTCCGCCAATCGGCAGTTCCTGCGGCCTCGATCACGCTGCAAACTCAGAGTCCTGAATCTTGCGATTGCACACGCCCAGGCAAGGAAATTCGTCCCAGCCGTCCACGTCGAAGCTTTTCGGCTGACTGCAACAAACGTCTCCTGCACGATCTCTTCAGCTTCATGAATCCCCGGTTCAAGTGACAATACGAATGCTAAGACAGCCTGTTGGTGCTGCACAAACAGAGTCTGAACCTGCAAGGTGTGGTCATCGAGATGTGTGTGATCATTGCTCATTAATAGGTAATTCCGCGACTTCGCCAGGAATTAGCAAAGTATCTGCAGTTTTTTTGGAAACCTTTTTGGCACCGTTAGATCCTGACAACGCCTAGCCGCGCACTCCTGCAGTGGTCACACTTCCCCAAAAGGCCAGTGCCGATGACGTACGGTTACGGCAGGTAGGGCCAATACGTCAACTTCTCATTGTGATAGGCAACAAACCGCACGTCGCCATCCTGTGAGACCACGACGGCGATTGCGTTGTTGATTCCTTCAACGAGTCGATAAGCCGAACGATGCCGAGTGCCAGAAGAGTCGGCCGGTTCCACAGTGGATTGGTTTGCTTCAATATCGAGGGCGCGATGGATACGCTGGGCGGGTGTGTTACCGAGGATCTCTCCGCCGAACCCGATCAGTCGAAAGCTATGGTCGAGGACCAGCGAGCCATCAATGTTCATCAGGTCGGCGAGAAAGTGGCTGAACTCAACAAGATCGTCGTCCAACCGTCGTAACTCTGCGTCTCGTAACTGCTGGTAGTCGTCCCAGGTGATGACGCTCAACTGCATCGCTTTGCCGACATCCCGGACGCGGGTCATCAATCGTAGCATCAGACGCCGGTAGAGCATTGTCGAATCGTCCGACCGGAATTCAACGCGAAACCGCAACCAATTCTGGATAGTGCCGTCTTGATGCGAGCCATCGGGAAGAAATACCAGCATGCCACCGTGTCGTCGATTCCGCACGAGTCGCAATGTGCGGCGAACGACGCTCTGGGCTACGTCTCGCACGAACGACTGGCAGAGTTCGGGATGTCCTTGTTGCGGTTGCGGCAATCGTTGAAGCAGCGACGCACGAACATTGACAAACCGCTCTGACAACCAAGTTGACCGAAAGGGATCAAAACCATCGGTTAGAAGTTGGCCGTGCTGCGTCTCTAGTACTCGAGAGTAGCCCGAAGCAGCGACAAGGTGACCGGGACCGACTGCATGAATAACAAGATTGGGCGGCAGCGGCACGCCGTCGAATCGAGTGCCTTCCACTCGATTCACCCATTCCGTTCCGGTCACAACAAGCCCCCAAATCACAAGCTGGCTTTCGCTGTCAACACGAACAGCCAGCATTGCACGGTAATAGCCCGCTGCCGCAGATAGCTTACGGAGATTGTGAGCGGTCAACGTCGCCGGTTCCGAAAACTCTAGCACATGCGGACGTGGTCCATCTGGCGTGAGGGTCTCAAGGTACTCGGGATTTGCGAATAGGATTCGACAACGCACCGGATCGTCTTCCTCGCGCAAAAGGCTCGCCTGATAACCGACATCGAGCAACGTCGTCAGCAACTTTGTGTCGGGCAGCAGATCGTCCGAAAGCCCTCGCAGGCTCCACTGCTTGATGAGGTTCGTTGCCATCTCGGCTGGATACGATGAGAATGGATTCATTTTTTCATTGGTCTCGCTGATCGCTTGACCGCTCCACACGTTGGCCGACGTCCTTGCCTTACGGTCGTTTTTATCAAGCTCATTTTTCAACATGTTGCACGGGAAGTTTCGACCGATCACGAATCCCGTCGAATGTCCAAACGTCCCATTTCCGCAGCAACCAAAGTCCGACACAGGCCGCAAGCATCGGGAACGCGGCAAAGAACAGGAGGTTCGGTTTTTCCCACGGATTCATGTACTGTTGGTAGCAACTTGCGGTGGAAATTGTATGGAGCACTGTTATTAGCCCGTACGAAACTGTTCGAAACGCACCCGTCGCAAAGGCGAGAACCAAAATCAACTGAGCGATACCGATTCCGACCATCAGTGCCGAGCCAAGTCCGGGCATTTGATAGTATCGCTCGAAGACACTCGCGGCATGCTCTGGATTCATGAGCTTGTCCAGTGTCCACATGAAAAACACGAGTGCCACTCCAAGACGCAGAAGCAGCAACGTCGTCGCAAGTGGTTTTTCGAGGTCGAGGTTCGACTGACCAGATTTGATGGTGGGACTATTCATCTTGAGTCTCCGTGTTTCGTGATATTGAAGCCTGGCAAGGGACCAATCATCCAGAAACCCACGCGAAGTCCATTCCAAATGTCGAAATCGAGGAACGCTCGACCTGGAACAGCATCGACCGGAAAAGAGTGCCCACCGGCAGACAACCCTGCCCATATCCGCACACTCAATGTAGTACAAGCTGCCAGCCTACTTCCGTTTGCAGGCAAGCTGCCTGCACCACGCGGCCGATGGCCCGGCCTGCAACACCTTGGGGTCATTTCGAAACTGTAAGTCGCTCGACACGTACTTCGGCTGAAAAACACCGGCTGAACGCGGCTGAGTGGTTAGCGAATTCACTCGTCCGACGCAAGGAGAATCGTACTGTCAGACGACACGTCCGCGTGGCCTCGCACGTCCTCCCAGACTTAGCGTTGGCGCGGAGCGGAATCTCAATCCGAGATGTCACGGAGCGATTCCAAAGCTCGCCCCCAGCGTCATGCTCCTAAACGCGAACATTCTTGGAGTCCTGTCATCAACGATAAAATTTGATCGTTTTGTTTCACAATACACGGCGCCGAAGTGGACAAAAGAAACATATTTGCAAGAGGCAACAATCTTGCCGTCGACGATCTCTGCGCCTGGATCGTTTTGAACGCATGTTTTCAGTGGCGTTATATCACTTTTCGGCAGCGTACCGGTCGCACGATAGCCTTCAGGTACAATTATGTCTGTGACGTCATCTTGACGCAGAAATCAGGTTGCGAGGATTCTGCGTCACGCCAATCGAGTCGGTTCTTAGTTACCGATTTTCCGACGGCACGGACGCAACGGCACGTTTGGCTTGATAAGGTGTAGTCGTAGGAACGCTGCTTCTATGGTTTTGTCGGCGGGCATTGCAACGATTGCAGAAAGCTCAGGAGGTCCGCCAATTCTTTGGCTGTCAAGTCGCGGGCGAGCAAGTCTGGCATGAGCGACTTTTGCGCTGGGACCAATTGCTCGACATCGGCTGGTGGCATACGGATGTCTTTTCCGTCGGTGCGGCGGAGCACGACCATTTGGTTCATCCGCTCGATCAGCAGTCCAGTGATTACACGACCGTCTGTCGTTTGCACGAGCCAGGTGCGGAACTTCTCGTCGATGACCGCGGAGGGCTCGAGAATGCTTTCCAGCAGTTGGCGACGCGAGAGTCGCTTGCCGACGCCGTCCAGACGCGGTCCGACGTTTCGTCCCTGTTCGCCGACTTGATGACAATTCCGGCATTGGACGCCGGTGGCGTTCAAGAATAAATCCCGGCCGCGTTTGGCGTCACCGTTGAGGCTGAGGATCATCGTCGGATCGACCGATTCGCCTAGCCGTTTCGACCGCCGCGATTCCGGTAGGAAGCGCTCGAATAAGCCGCGGATGTGCGGCAGTGTGTCTGCGGTCGCCGCTTCGATGATCTGCTGTTGGACCGGGGGCGAAAGCGTGCCTTCGTCGAGTGCGGTTAGCAATTGCAAGGCACCGCTCGTCGAAGCCAGTAGTTCGCGGGCCGCCGATTCATCCGTCCGCAGTCTTGCCAGGATTGTTGCCTGGTCTTTTCGCAATTTCCGGACAGCCGGTGACGGTTGTTCCACGGGCATTGAGGCGATCCACTCGCGAATTAAGCCAAGACCGGATTCATCGATGACTCGTGAGCCGACGTGCGGCATGCGGCCGCGGGCGAGCGTTGCCATTCGATAGAACAGCACGCTGCGGTAGGGATCGCCGGCCGCCACGATTTCCGGAGCGAACAGTTCAAACGTCCCCTGCGTCGGGCGTTCGCCGACGAGACCCGTTCTCTCCAGCGGCAACTCGCGACGCACTTCAAAATTCGCCGTCCCCCCGCCGCCACGAATGTGACAATGAGCACAGTTGAGGTCCAAGTAAGACCGCGCCCGGGTCTGCAGATCAGCACTGGTGTCGGACGGATCGGTCAACGGGTGCGGCTGGATCTTGAGCTTCGCGAGTAGTGCGTGAGGGTCATCGAACAGTCCCATTTCGACGAAATCTGTTAATTGATCTCGCCCGGAGCCGACCGTTCGATCAAGCTGCTCGATGCGGAAGCCCTGGATCGAACCGCTGCGAGTCGTATGGCAGACGAGGCATTCCGTCCGGCTCGCGAACCGCCACGTTTGCTGTCGACGGCCACCGGGCATCGACTCGTCGACGACATGGTAGACTTTTTCCGTTCCACCCGTCGGCACGAGTTCGGCATCGGTGCCGTCGTCGTTCCAG